>JBAZOT010000001.1:0-105348 GCA_041648575.1 Patescibacteria group bacterium
TGCATTCACTAACAGCGGCAGATATCTTTTCCATATCATCACTTTCCGCTGTCATTAAAGCTGCTATAAATTCTACAGGATAGTTGGCCTTAAGATATGCCGTTTGGTAGGCCACAATAGCATAAGAAGCAGCGTGTGCTTTATTAAAACCATAAGCAGCAAATGGTTCAATTAGCTGCCACAGATTAATCGCCTTGGCTTCTGTTAGCCCGCCAGTAATACAGCCAGAAATAAATTTTTCTTTTTGCCTAGCCATTTCTTTGGGAATTTTTTTACCAATTGCTTTTCTTAATTTATCTGCCTCCTCCCAAGTATAACCAGCAATGGAGATGGAAATTAACAGTACATCATCCTGGAAAGTAATGATGCCGTAGGAAGTCTGTAAAATATCTTTTAATCTAGGGTCTAAATAAGATATTAATTTGGCATTATGTTTGCGTTTAATAAAATCAGGAATAGAATTAATTGGCCCAGGACGATATAGCGCCACCATAGCCATAATGTCATAGATATTAGTAGGTTGGAGTTCGGTTAAATATTTAGTCATTCCTGAACTGGATAATTGGAATAAACCCATAGTATTTCCTTGCGCCAGTAGGGAAAAGGTCGCTTCATCATTTAGTGGCAAGTTATCTAAATCGACTTTTACACCTTTTGTTTTTTCAATAATTTCAATGGCGCTACCGAGAATACTTAAATTTCTAATGCCTAAAAAGTCCATTTTTACCAAACCAACCGCTTCACAAGCACCCATGTCGTATTGAGTTATAGTATGCTGGTCATCAACATCCATTTGTAAAGGTGTGTAGTCAGTAAGCGGAGTGGGTGATATTACAATACCAGCAGCATGGACTGAAGCATGCCGAGCGCAGCCTTCAACTTTTTTTGCTAATTCTAGTAGACGTTTTACTTCCCCGTCTTCGGTATATAAAGCATTAAGCTCGGAAGTTTCTTTAAGCGCTCGTTCAATAGTCATAGGAAAACCTTGATGGCCAAAAGGAATCATTTTGGCGATGCGGTCACATTGACCATAGGGATACCCGAGTACCCGTCCCACATCGCGTATTGCCGCTCGCGCCATCATGGTTCCAAAAGTCACAATTTGGGCAACGCGACTAGTGCCGTATTTAGCAGTAACATAAGCGATTACCTCGTCGCGACGGTTATCTGCAAAATCCATATCAATATCTGGGGGTGATGGGCGCTGGGGGTTTAAAAATCGCTCAAACGGCAAATTATAAGTTAAAGGATTAATAGTGGTGATTCCTAATAGATAAGAAACCAAAGAACCAGCTGCTGACCCGCGGGTGGTAGCAATAATTTCGTGTTGTCGCGCCCAATTAACAAAATCTGCTACTACTAAAAAATAACCCGCGTAACCTTTTTTCATAATTATTCCTAATTCATATTCTAGTCGATCACGCACCTGTTCTTCTACGCCGCCCGGATATTTTTTTGTTAACCCATCTTCGGTTAAAAGTCTTAAATACACCTCGGTGGTCTCTCCGTGGGGTGTAGTGTAATTGGGGAAAAACAGTTTAGATAGAGGAATTTCTAAATTAATTTGTTTGGCAATTTCCGTAGTTTGATATATAGCATGCTCAAAACCAGGTAAATCCCGAAGCATTTCAGTTTCATTTTTCATGGAGGTATTTACTTTATTCATGTTTAGCCTGTTTTCATCCGTTACTTTTTTTCCAGTTTGGATACACACTAAAATATCTTGCGCTTCAGCGTCACTGGGTCGAAGATAATGAACATCATTAGTTGCCGCCATAGGAACACCAATTTTTTTACTTAAAGCGGCAATTTTTTGATTGACGTTAATTTGTTCTGGTAATTCAGGATGAGCTTGAATTTCTAGATAGAAATTTTCCTCACCCATAATAGACAAATATTGTCTGGCCAGTTTTTCAGCAGTGACCGTATCTTCTGCTAATAATGCCTGGGGAATATTGCCTTTCAAACAACCAGATAGTGCAATTAATCCCTGATGATATTCTTTCAAAGTCGCGAAATCAATTCTGGGTTTATAATAAAATCCTTGTAAGTGAGAAATGCTTATAAGTTTCAATAAATTATGATAGCCCTGTAAATCTTTGGCTAATAAAACTAAATGGTAAGCCGTGTCATCAACCCTAACCTGTTTATTTTTTAAACTTCGATGAGCAAAGTATGTCTCAACACCGATTATTGGTTTAATACCTTGTGCAGTGGCTTCTTTATAAAATTCTATAGCCCCATACATTACTCCATGATCAGTTAAGGCCAAAGCCTCTTGGCCAAGTGTTTTTGCGAATGCCACCAAATCGGGAATTTTTGGCAAACCATCTAAAAGGGAATAGTGGGAATGGACGTGTAAGTGGATAAATTTAGACATAAAAGGTATTTATATTTTATCAGATTTTACTCTTGACAAAAAGCTCTACTAAAGCTATTATATTATGTTACTGTAGTTTTTGGAGCACATTAACAATAAATACAACAAATAAGCCCAAAACATAAGTTTTTGGAAAATTCATAAACAAACAAAAGAAAGGAACTGTCACAATGGACGGCAAAATAAAAGTAGCTGTCGTAGACGGCAAAATAACAGACGAAGCAATAGGCGGTATCATGCGTCGTGCTGGAGAAATTGCACAGCGAGTAGAATATGGAGTAATCTGTTTCGATTGGGCAATGGATCAACTTCAGCGGATTATCGAGGGTCGTCTCAGCGTGCCTCTCGATTTTCCAGTATGGAAAACCATCAAACTTGGAACCTATAAGAGTATCAAGGACTTACAAGAAGCCTCAGGGAAGGCAGGCTATAACATCGTCGGTTTGGCAATCGATTTACTCAAGCAACCCGCCTTTGCAATTAGTTTGATAGAAACCAATCTTGACCTGGTGGTTGTTTCAGGCCGCGAACTTGGTTTACCCAAAATTACCACCCATCAAAAGATTTACGAGCGCGCGTTTAAGCAAAGACTCAGTCTTTGTCCAAACGAAGTCGGACCCCAGCTTAGGCTGCAATACCCGGATCAACCAATGCCTGAATGCCTCTTCATTGCCATGGAAACTATTACATGCTCGACCACTGGTTTCGGTGTGTTTAGCGTCACGCACAGTAAGATTGGCCTTTTACTCGACGGCATCTATGGTTGTCCTGACAGCGTCTGTCATGCTGACGATCGCTGGATCTTCACTCGCCCCAGGTCAAAGTAGACTTTTGTTTTTTTTCATTAGTCTTCGCAATAATCTATACCCCTTCATGTTCACAATAGTTGAGCATGAGGGGTTTTTTTATTTCCCCTGGTCATTTTTATGTCTGGCCAGACATATTTTTGACCATATTATTTTTCTAATACCTTCTCTGGGCAAAACTTCCATACTTCCCAGTATCAAAGTTTTGTCTAGAAATAATCTTTGCTCTAATTGAACTGTTATATCTAATTTAGGAACTATTCGCGCGAATAGTTCCTAAAGGAATAATATTAATTTTTTAGTAGAGTGAAGTATTTTATTTTTTACCAACTTTTTATCCTACTTTTTCCCCGAGTTTAAATTTACTGTTTATTTATCGCTATTTATTTCTTCTTTTTATCGGTTTGTTTCTTAACAAAATAACTCACCAATTCTTTGGCACCAACAGCCAGCACTGATAAATAAGAAGTAGAATGTTCCAATTTATCCTTGGCGGTGGAAAAAAAATCTTCCAACTTGTGCATACTTTGCTCCACGCCCTGTAGAATGTTGACTAATCGCCTGATGATGATTATCAAGTAAACTAATATCCACCCCAAGAGAAAAGCTAACCCGAAAATAGAAATAGCTAAAGTAAAATTAAGTATATCTTTGCTAGTTTCTAACATATAATTATAAGTTAATTCTTACCTTAGTAGTATAGCATGATGATTAGCTAAAAGAAAAGGAAATGTGGTAAAATATCATTATTAAAACCTAACCACATAAATTATGATCAATAATAAAATATCAGGTATCCCGGAACAAGAATTCAAATTAGGCTACTGGTTTTTTATACATCGGGACTTATTTAAAAAAGTCATTATTAGCTTATTATTATTAATTATTTTATCTTTTGGTGGTTATGGCATAATTGGTTTAATCAGATATTTGGCAACCACTAGAGCTTATAATCAAATGTTGGTAAGCTTGACGGAAAATAATGTTGATACGAGTTTTTGGAAAATAAAAAATAAGGCTGAAGAAATACAAGTAATTAAGGTTCAGGCTATAGCACTAGGGCAGACTTATGATTTAGTGGCTGAAATAAAAAATCCTAATTTACGCTGGTCAGTGACTAGTTTAGACTATCGGTTCTTAGTTGACGGGCAGGAGTTAGCCACAGGTTCAAGTTTTATCTTACCGTTGGAAGAGAAATATATTACTGCTTATAATATTAGATTGAATAATAATTATAAAGATATTTCATTGGTTATTACTGAAAACAGGTGGCAGAGGTTGCGTGATTTTAAGGAGTTTCCTATTTTAAATTTTATTATGACCGGACAACAGGTTGAAGACATTAATTTAACTTCTCAGGGAGCACAACAGGGGACGCGCCTAGCAATTGATTTGACTAATCGTAGCGCCTATAGTTTTTGGCAGGTTAACATCACTGCTTTGCTGAAGAGTGGGAATGAAATAATGGCTGTAGCCAGCAAGGCAATAACTAGCATGGAAAGTGGTCAGACTCAAACTGTTGAATTTTTTTGGCCACAATCTTATCACAATATTTCAGAAGTGATTATAAAACCAGAAGTAAATGTGTTAGATCCCGAGGTGTTCAAGCCGTTGACATCAAATCCCGTAAATAAATCAATGATGGATTTTACTGCTTGCGCTTGGGAAAGGTATTTAGCTAATGCTAAAACAGCTATCTTATAACTAACACGGTGCAATGAGGAAAATATATGCCTAGGAGATTTTTGCAAGTGTTTCAGGGATATGACTGGATATTAGTAGGGGTAGTATTGTTATTGGTAATTATTGGTTTAGCTTCTCATTATGCTAGTGCAGTTAATTCAACTGTAGATTTTAAGGATTCTTTTTTTGTTAAACAATCTATAGCGGCGGCAATTGGTTTAATTGTGTTAGTGGTGGTTAGTGCGGTTGATTTTCGCGTTTTCCGTTCTTGGTCAAAATTATTATACATATCATTACTAGTATTATTAGGGACAGTATTGGTATTTGGGAATGTAATACGCGGTACTAAGGGTTGGTTTATTATTGGTAATTTTAGTTTTCAACCAGTAGAACTTGCAAAAATATTATTTGTAATTGCCCTGGCTTCATATTTGATCTATATTGGATCTCCTTTAAATTTTAAAAAAACTTTTAGTAGTCTGATTGTGTTATTACCACCTTTAATGCTAATTTTGATGCAACCAGATTTTGGATCAGCGTCGTTATTTATATTTACCTGGTTAGTGATGTTAGCAATGGTACCAAAAAAGATTACCTGGTGGATTGCCGTAGTTGGTATTTCAATTATTTTAGTGATTATTGGCTGGTTTGGGCTAAAGGATTATCAGCAATCAAGAATCCAAGTTTTTTTAAATCCACAACTTGATCCATTGGGGCAGGGTTATAATGTTACTCAATCCATTATTGCAGTCGGGTCTGGCCAGTGGCTGGGGCGCGGTTTGGGTTTAGGGACACAAAGTCAATTAGATTTTTTACCTGAGCAGCAAACAGATTTTATTTTTGCAAGTATTGCAGAAGAATTGGGTTTGGTGGGCGCAAGTTTGGTATTACTGTTATTTAGCATATTTTTTATTAGAGTTATTCGTCTAATGAGGCGTCTACGTGACGACTTTTCCTTGTTAGTAGTGGGTGGTATAATTAGTATAATTTTTATTCAGGTGGTGTTAAATATTAGTATGAACATTGGATTAGCTCCAGTAATTGGATTGCCCTTGCCCTTTTTAAGTGCTGGTGGTTCATCGTTGGTAATGTCTATGGTAATAGTTGGTATGTTAGAAAATTTATCTCGAAAATTCTCTCAACTGGCACCTTATGAACAAAATACTTAAATATAGTGAAAGTGGTATAATTTTCTTGACAGTGTAATTTAAAAATGATAAACTTGAAATGATAGATAAAAAAATAGCATATGAATAGTGAATTAAAACATAGATCCCATAATCAATTAGGAGATAGCTTAAAAAAGTTGATCTCATATTGTCCGCTTTGTGAAAAATCATATAATCCATTAAAGGCAAGGATTTTAGACGAAAAAGACGGCGCTCATTTAGTTCATCTACAATGTGGAGAATGTGGTAGCTCAATAGTGGCTTTAATTCTTACTTCAACCCTGGGTATAACTTCAGTTGGCTTGGTTACGGATTTAACCAGTGAAGATGTAATGAAATTTAAAGATTATAATCAAATCAATTCTAATGAAGTTATTAATTTTCATCAATTACTTTACAGTTCCTAAATTATGACCGAACTCTCAATTACCACTCGAACAATCATTGGCAAAAAAGTTAAAACTTTACGACAGGATGGAAAAATTCCTGCTGTTGTTTACGGTCATAACGTCAAGTCCATTTCGGTGATGGTTGATTATCTTACTTTTGCCAAGATTTATCGTGCGGTTGGCGGTAGTGTTTTAATTGATTTAAAATTAGATGCCAATAAATCAGTAAAAGCGTTGATCCAAGATGTAAGTACTCATCCCGTGACTGGTAAGTATGAACATGTTGATTTTCATCAAGTAAGAATGGATGAAAAAATTACCGCCGAGGTACCAATCGTATTTACTGGCGAGGCAAAGGCGGTTAAGGAATTAGGTGGCGTCTTGGTTAAAAATTTAAATCAATTGCGCATTGAATGTTTGCCAGATGATTTACGACAGGAGATTGTTGTTGATATTTCGCTCTTAGAAACATTTGCCAATTCAATTCAGGTAAAAGACTTAAATTTACCTCAAACTTGGCATGTTTTAAATAACGGCGATGAATTAGTTATTGGCGTAGAACAGCCACGCGTTGAAGAGGTAGTGACCGTGGCTCCAGAGGAAGACGTATCTAAAGTTGAAGGCGTAGAAACGCCGGCAGACAAGACTGAAGGCGAGGTTAAAAAAGAAACAGGTGCTGTTAAAGCAGAAAAAGGTAAGAAAGAAGAAAAGAAAGATAAGTAGTGGTAGATTGGAAAATTTTAAATTAAAAAATCAACCCTTGTACCTAAAATGGTGATTTTATAGTACAAGGGTTTTTGCATGGTTCGTCATGATTTTTTTCCTCTTAATAAAAAAGTGATTAATCCCAGTTTTCTTTTATAAATCCAATAACCGTATTAAGGTCAAGGATCTCTTCTAAATCAAAAACTTGCTCAGTAGGTTCCCTGGCGACTTCGCCAATGGAATGATTTTGATAAATAGACAGGATAAGTTTGTTGTTAGTAGTGTCATACTTGCCACCTTGGACCATCAGGGTCATAGTTTTTACGTGCTTACCCGTAATTTTATCTTTGATCTGTACGGTTATGGGTAATATTTTATCACTTTTTTTAAGGAGGTTAATCAAAGAACGAACCTTTTCTTCGATTAGATTTTTCATTTTTTTACCTTAATTTATGTTAGTGATTTGTTAATTTACGGTACCAGTATTTTACTTGATTATTGGTTTATTTGTCAATCATTATTAGTCGAGAATTACCTGACAAGTCAGAAAATACTGAAATAAGGCAGTGGGGCAAGATTTTTTTTATAGTTTCTAACCAAAAACTAAGTACTAGCGGTGAAGTCTCTAAAAGTATGAATTCTATTTTAGTATTTTGTGCAATTTGCTGGCAAAACTTTTCAAATAACCCCGGCTGTTCTAACAAAGCGCTAGCGGGTTCATATTTAAGTTCAGGATTAGCATCATATTCTGTTTTCTTGACATAGGGCAAATTGGCAATTATTAAATCAATTTTTTCGGATTTTAATGGACTTAGTAAATCGCCGTGTTTAAAATCTATACGATTGGCTACTTTATAAACGCAAGCATTGCGGCGCGCCACTTTTATCGCGGAAGGCGAAATATCAGTAGCAGTTATTTTAATCAGCGGTAATTCAAGAGCTAGTGTTATAGCTAAGCAACCAGATCCCGTTCCAATATCGGCCACAGTTTTTATGGAACCATTCGCGCGAATGGTTCCAATAGTTTTTTCTATTAATAACTCAGTTTCGGGGCGGGGGATCAGCGTGTGTTTATTAACCAAGAATTTGCGTCCGTAAAATTCTTTATTGTGTGTCAAATAAGCCACAGGCATTCCTTTGGTTCTTTTATTAATCACATATTTTAAGCGCCAGAAATCAAATAAATTAATGTTTTGATTTAGATCAGTCAAAAGTTTAGTTCTGGATAAGTTAAGTACGGATGCTAAAAGCACCTCGGCGTCTAAGGCAGGTGAGGTGCTGGAATTAAGTTGGCGCGATGCCCAGGTTAAAGCTGTTGACCTGTTCATGCTGATGTTGTTTTTAATGTTTCAATAATTTGCTCTAAGTTGCCATCCATAATTTGCGCTAAATCGTGCCAACTATTTTTAATTCGATGGTCGGTTAATCTGTCTTGGGGAAAATTGTAAGTGCGGATTTTTTCTGACCGGTCGGCCGAGCCGATTTGCGAGCGTCTATTAGAATCGCGTTCCTGATTTTTATGAGCTTGTTCTTGGGCTAATAATCTGGAGCGCAGAACTTGCATAGCTTTTTCTTTATTTTGTTTTTGAGAGCGTTCATCTTGGCAAATAACAATCAAGCCGGTTGATAAATGCGTGATACGGATTGCTGAATAAGTGGTATTTACGCTTTGCCCACCATGTCCCGATGAAGTGGTCGCGTCAATACGAATATCTTCGGGTTTGATTTTTAAATCAACTTCTTCTGCTTCTGGCAGAACGGCAACGGTGGCGGTTGAGGTGTGTACTCGTCCACTTTTTTCAGTTATAGGAATACGCTGCACCCGATGAACACCGCTTTCCCATTTTAAACAAGAATATGCGCCTGAACCCTTAATTTCAAAAATTACTTCTTTGTAACCACCTAATTCATTACGGTTGGCTGAAATTAAATTAGTCCGCCAGCCGCGGCGCTCGGCATAGCGTGAATACATTCTGAATAATTCAGTGGCAAATAAAGACGCTTCGTTGCCGCCAGTGCCGGCGCGTATTTCAATAATAATATTTTTAGCATCTAGCGGGTCTCTGGGTTGCAGATATTCAGTAACTGCTTTTTCTTGTTCAGTTAGTTTAGTCTTGGTTAAGGTTATTTCCTCTTCCATTAGTTGTTTTAAAGCATGGTCCGATTCAGTTTTGGCTTGATTTTCTAAATCAGTTAATTCTATCGTCAATTTAATAATTTGATCACTATGTTCTAATACTTGCGATAACTCATTATATTCCTTGCTAATATTGGCCAGCAGATCACGATTTTGTAATACAGCAGGATCTTGCAGTTGGCGCTCCAATTCTTGATGCTTAGCTTTAAGTTCTTTAATTTGTTGGTCCGTAATCATAATTAGGTAATATTAGGACTTACGCGGTTAGTGTCATTGCGAGCTTCAGCGAAGCAATCTCTTGTTGATGCTAGTGTTTTATTAAGATTGCTTTTTCGCTTGACTACTCGCAATGACGCAGAGTAGGCCAAACGCGTAAGTCCTAAATATAAAAAACCTCTAAAATAGTAGGAGGCTGTTCATAGTAATAGTTACTGAACTGTTTTCTTGGATAATTTTTTCTTAGTTAAAGTTTGTTTTTTGGCTTGTCTTTTTTGGAATCGTTCAACCCGACCAGCGGCATCAATCATTTTTTCTTTGCCAGTAAAAAAGGGATGACAAGCAGAACATATTTCCACACGCAGTTCTTTTACCGTGGATCCGGTAGAAAAAGTATTGCCACAAGCGCAAATCACTTTGGCTTGGGGATAATATGTTGGATGGATATCTTTTTTCATAGGTGGAATTAGTAAATTCAGGGTTATTGTAGCAAACCTTGACAAAACCGTCAATATAAAGTACTTAAATTCTAATCTGAAGTGCAATTACCCTTTAGACAAAAGACATCTCATTAATGAGTTAAAATAGTTAGGTCTAACTAACTAATTATTAAACTCAACAAGATGCCTTATCAACAGCTTAATTTAAGACTGTACAATTAATACTTGTTACTATACATCTTACCAAGTGTTACCATAGGGTGTTAACTGTACAGTGTATGAGAAAAACAATATAATTAAGACATGAATCAAGAAATAAACGACTACATAACCAAAAGGAGAATTGAAGGTACATCTGATAGCATTATTAAACAGTCGCTTAAAGAAGTAGGGTGGACTGAAGTGCAACTAATAAATTTTTTCCCTAATATTATTTCATCCTCAAAAAAACCACGAAGCAAGGTTAGTGGGATTATTAAAGTTGTACTTATAGTTTTAGCGTCATTGATTGTTTGTTTTATATTCGTAGCTAGGTATTGGTCACAAATTGTATCATATTCAAAAGTTTTCTTACCCAATTCACTGAGTCAAATAGCAGATCAAAATACGGTGACCTTAAATGACGTGGTTAAGCAGGATCCACTTGCACAGTGTAATAGAAAAACATTACCAGTTTTTGGTGAATTATTTTCTGATGGTGTGAATCCTGATAATTGTTATTTTAAGTTTGCTTTAGAAAAAAAAGACGTTTTATTTTGCGATATGATTAATGATAATAGTATCATAATTCCTTATTGTTATCAGGGCGTAGCGATAATGAGAAATAATGCACAGTTATGTGACCTACTTAATAATAGAAATTATGGTGATAAAGTGGAAGCGTGTAAGAGGTATGTAACAGATTTCAATAGTGGGTCTACTGTTTGTAAAGAAGGGGATGATACATGCAGTCGTAATATTGGAGTGTCTACTTTGGATTTGGGATACTGCAGACGCATGGTTAGCTCGTATCACAGCAAATCATGTATGAGCCAAGTTGTTGAGATTAAGCCCGATGATGTTAAAGTGTGTTTGGAATTTACAGAATTATTTGATAAAGACAAGTGTTATACGGATTTTGCTACGGCAGAACAAAGCGTAGATCTATGTAGCAGGGTTGAAGTTAATGATAGACGGAGCCAGTGTTTAATAACTGTGGCGGTAGATAAGGGTGATCAGACAGTTTGTGATAAATTGGATAAGTACCACAGAGGTTCCTGTTATTTAAATTTTCCCCAACTACAGGATTCGCGTGCTGGAGATATTATCATAAAATCAGACATAGGTGATTACAAATTTGAAGAGTACTACCAATACAATAAGAATTCTTTAGTTCCGGAAATGAGCGACAGTTTTATTGTTACCTACGTCCGCGAACATATCCCTTTAGACCAAGAGTCTATTGATGCCGGTTCTCTTATTACAGAATATGAATTTCAACGGGTGCGATTATCATTGGCGGTATATAAAAATAAAGCCGATGCGGATATTGCGCTAAAGAAAAATTACCTTGACCAGTTCCCTGGACAAATTAATAAGAAAAAAATAGGAGATTATACTATTTATACAGCTGGTTCATCAGGTGGAGCTGTGTGGACGTCAAATAATGTTTGGGTAAGTATAGATGCTGAAAATTATATTACGTATGACCAGGCTGGTGGTATTACTTATCCAGATCAAATAATGCCGGTAATTAGCGCTTACCTCAATAAATATCCACCTGCGTTATCAAATTTGAAAGACGAAATGGATATTCGGGATACCCAGAGAATCTCTGATATTAGGTGGATTCAAACCGTATTGATACCATATTTTGATGATAACAACGGTTATCCAAGGCAAAGGTTACCTGTAGTGCTTGGTTCCAGCAACGCTAGTTCGTTGACTAATAATGGTTGGGGCGCTTCAGGTACTACTATGTATTTGGCCGAGGTTCCTTCTGATCCCCAGCCGTTTGGACAACAATATACTTATTGCTCAGCGAACTTAGCTCAACCTGAAGTGTGTGCCGACTCTACACAGTCTTACATTATTACTTTTAGACTTGAGACCGACACAGATGTATTTGGTATTGGGACGTTATCTGCTGGGGTTCACACTGCTACACCAAATGGTATAAAGTAGTAAATATTTATTATTGGGGTCGAGACAAGTATATTAGTGTGTCGTAAACTACAGTAGTTTAATGAGTGCGGGGTACTTAGACTAGAGTTAAATTTTTAGCCCCAAACCTCTCATTATTTTTTTAAATCAATCCTTAGTCTTGCCATAATATTTAAAATAAGCTACACTATTTTTACTTATCTCTCATACTGTTTGTCTGCTGTTCCTTGGTTCGCCTACGGCGAATCTCACCAGCAAAATACAAGCAGTAGCGGTCCCGATAAAAATCGGGAATAAAGGAAAGGAAAATTTATTTATGCCAGAAATACCAAGTTTATTGGAATTGCTTAAGTCAGGCGTTCATTTTGGGCACCAAAAATCTCGGTGGCACCCAAAAATGAAGCAATATTTATTTACTTCGCGCCAAGGCGTGCATATTATTGATTTAGAAAAAACCACTGCTAAACTAAAGCTGGCGTTAGATTTTATTAAACAAGTGGCAGCCAAAGACGGTTTAATTTTATTCACCAGTTTAAAAGTTCAATCCCATGAGATTATTAAAACGGCAGCACAGGAAGTTGGCATGCCTTATATTACTGGCCGTTGGCTAGGTGGAGTATTTACCAATTTTTCAATCATTTACAAATTAATAAAAAAACTTGAAGGTATGGAGCAGGATAAAAAGACGGGCGCCTGGGAAAAATATTCCAAAAAAGAGCGCTTAGAAAAAGAAAAGATTTTGATTGGTCTGCAAGAATTGGTTGGCGGTATTAAGGGTTTAAATCGTATACCCCAAGTAATATTTATTATTGGTTTACGTGAGGGAAAAAACGCTTTAGCTGAGGCGCGTAAAGTTAAAGTTCCAATAGTGGCAATTGCGGATTCTAACACTAATCCAACTAAGGCTGATTATCCCATTCCGGCAAATGATGATGCTATTAAGTCACTTCAATTAATTACTAATTTAGTAGTGCAGGCGATTAAAGAAGGTCAGCACGAAGCGTTGCATAAAGTTAATATTAAGGAGGAATAATAAAATGATTACTACAGAACAAATTTCTAAATTAAGAAACGATACTGGAGCTGGTATGATGGCTGCTAAACGAGCCTTAGAAGAGGCGAGTGGTGATTATGATAAAGCAGTAAAAGTTTTGCGCGAGCGTGGAGTTAAAGTGGCGCAGAGTAAAAGCAGTCGTACTGCTTCGCAAGGATTGGTAGAGGCATATATTCACGCTGGCAATAAAGTTGGCGCACTGGTAGAGGTGGCGTGTGAAACTGATTTTGTAGCTAGGACTGATAAATTTAAAGAATTAGTACACGATATAGCTATGCAAGTGGCAGCTGCTAGTCCGCAATATATTGCTCCAGAAAATGTTCCAGCAAAAATTTTGGAACAGGAAAAAGATGTTTATAGTAAACAATTAGCAGATCAAGGCAAGAAAGGTGAAATGGTAGAGAAAATTCTTCAAGGTAAGGTAGAAAAATTTTATGCCGAAGTTTGTTTGGTTAAACAGCCATTTATTAAAGATGATAGTAGAACTATTGAGCAGCTGGTTAATGAGGCAATTTCCACCATTGGAGAAAATATCAAAGTGGTCAGGTTTGCCAGGTTTGCCTTATCTCAGCAGTCGGTAATATGCGAAAGTTAAGTTATAATAGGATATTGCTTAAATTATCTGGTGAAGTTTTTGGAAAAGCTAGACAAGGTATTGATTCGGTAAAAATTAAACAAGTAGTAGTGGAGCTTAAAGCGGCTAAGAAATTAGGAGTAGAAATCGCTATTGTTGTTGGTGGGGGAAATTGGTGGCGTAAACGAGATGGGGATAAACAAATTTCCGATCTTTTTTCTGATTATATGGGCATGCTTGGCACAGTGCTTAATGGTTTGGCACTGGCTGATTATTTAAATAAAGTTGGAGTTAAAACTGAATTGCAGTCTTATCTGGTTAGTGTGCCGGGTATTGCTAAAACGAGCGCCAAACAAGCGTGCCTTAGTTTACAGCGGGGCAAGGTGGTAATTTTTGCCGGTGGTACTGGTAAGCCGTTTGTCACCACGGATACTGCCGCAGCCTTACGAGCACGCGACATTAAAGCACATGCGATTTTTAAGGTTGGTTTAACTGATGCAGTTTACAGCGCAGATCCAGATAAAAATAAAAGTGTCAATCGTTTTAAAATACTAAGTTTCAAACAGGCAATTAAAAAGCACTTGGGAATAATGGACTTGGGCGCTTATAAGATTTGTCAACAAGCCAAGATTCCGGTTTTAGTTTTTAAGTGGGGGAAAGGCAGTTTACTTAAAGTATTGGCAGGAAAATTTAATGGTACGGTAATAAATTCCTAAATATAATATAAAATTTGTTATCCACAACCCTGCAATTGACATTATTGTGGGTATTTTGTAGTATGGCGGTTAAGGAGCAGAAAATTTTGCTTTAAAATTCTGTTTCCTTCACGGAACAACAACTTCTTAAAAAGGAGATTGTATGAATCCAAAGAAAATTTTACAAAGCCCATTTGTGGGTTTTGTAAAAAAAATCGATCGCCGCGTATTGACGGTGGCATGTCCTTTGGGGCGTAAATTCTTTGAATATTGCCACAATAGGCAACCACCTTAACACGCAGAGCGCAAATTAAGCTCATTACAAATTCTACGGAAAATCTCATAACTAATCTGTTGTAACCTATAATGAATAATTCAGTAACTTATGAAAGTTATGAGACAAGAGCGCGATTGGCACTATAGCTGTACTTAAAGAAGTATTGGTGTCATATGCGAGTTATATTTTGGGATTTGTTATTGAGCGAAGCGGTGGATGAATCATTACTCTCCACCGCTCTTTTATTATTTTAATTTCAGGTAAATTGTCCCGATCGAGACTTTTTCCCTGAGATGAAATTTGTGATTTTCTTTATTTGACTTGAATATTTTATAGGTGATAAGATATTAATAGAGTCAAAATGCTCTAAAAATAAAATAACAATACCAAAACAACAATTTCCGAAAGGAAGGGTATTAATATGAGACATCTGATGATTAATGTGTTCAACAATACAGGTTAGCATCAAGATGCTGAGTGCGCCAGCTGCAGTATATTGAAAAGGACTATTTTATTGCAGCTGGCCTTTTTTTTATTGTCAAAAGTCTATATAATTAACCTGCATTATTCTTAATCTATTAACTTATGCCTATTAGAATAGCTATCAATGGTTTTGGTCGCATTGGCCGAGCGGCGTTTAAAGTCGCCTTAACCAAAAAAAAGTATGAAGTAGTGGCGATTAATGATTTAATGGAGTCAGCCACTTTGGCGCATTTATTAAAATACGACACGATTTACGGTAATTACGGTCAAGAAGTAAAATTTGACCGCAAGCACCTTATTGTTAATGGAAAAAAATATTTAGTTATTGCTGAAAAAGAGCCGAACAAATTGCCATGGAAAAAATTAAAAGTGGATGTGGTGCTGGAATGCACTGGGCGTTTTACTACACAAAATGATGCCAAAGCCCATCTTAAAGCTGGAGCGCGGAAAGTTATTTTATCTGCCCCAGCCAAAGATGATATTACACCTACTTATATTTTGGGAGTAAATGTGCAAGGTAAAATTAAACAAGATATTATTTCCAATGCTTCCTGCACTACTAATTGTATAGCTCCAGTGGCCCAAATAATAACTTCGGCATTTGGTGTTAAAAAAGCAATGATGACTACAGTGCATTCAGTTACGGCTGAACAGAATTTAGTAGATGGTCCGCCTCCTGGATTACACAAAGATTTGCGCCGAGCTAGGGCAGCTTCGCAAAATATCGTTCCCACCACCACTGGCGCTGCCAAAGCTACTTTTAAGGTGGTGCCAGAGCTTAAGGGCGTGTTTGATGGAATGGCGGTGCGCGTGCCCACTATTTGCGGATCGATTGCTGATTTTACTTTTGTGTTAAAGAAAAAGACGTCTGCGCAGCAGGTAAACAACATATTCAAGCGCGCTGCTAACAACCCGCGGTTTAAGGGCATTTTGCAAGTCACAACTGAACCCCTGGTGTCATCTGATATTATTGGAAGTCCTTATTCCTCAATTGTAGATTTATCATTAACTCAAGTAGTGGATGGGGATCTGGTAAAAGTAGTAGCTTGGTATGACAACGAATGGGGCTATGCTAATCGGTTGGTGGAGATGGTGGAGAAAGTGATTTAATCGATAATAAAATACCCATCTTTTGTAAAAGATGGGCAGGTAGATTTTTCTAAAAGTTACTTTTTTAACTTTAGGGGCTTTTTCTTTTTGTGGAAATGCCATTCTTTGAGGAATTCTGTGCGTCGTCGGCGATAGTAAACTCGGAATTTTAATGATGTTGTAGCTTTGCTTTTTTGGAAATAAGTTATTAACCTATATTCACAACGCCAGGCCTTAATAGTATCTCCCGATAAAGCATTTAAATTTTCTAAAAAATTTTCTTCTGTCAATTCTTTGGCCAGCGCTTTGTTAGTGGTGCTGTCTAACGGTTGGATAAACCATTCTTTTTTCATAAAGAGCTCCTTTTTGTTAGTTTGGCTATCATCTTATAATATTTACTAAATTTTAGCAAGCATCTTTTTTATTTCCCTAAATTGTTATATCCTAAAGAGTAGGATGAAGTTAAAAGTTATAAATCAAGCCAATAATTTCGCAGGTAAACGCGTGATAGTGCGGGTTGATTTTAATGTGCCGTTAATACGTGGCAGGGTGGCAGATAATGCCAGAATTATTGCTGCTTTACCTACTATTAGGTTTTTAGAGCGCCAGCAGGTTAAACAAATTGTGTTGGTGTCGCATTTAGGCAGGCCTGACGGCAAAATAGTAAAAAGTCTAAGTTTAAAACCAGTAGCCAAGGAATTAAGCAAATTATTGCGACAGCAAGTAAAATTTATTCCCTTAGCAAAACTGGGTGTTAATGAAAAACATTTTATAATACTTCTGGAAAATATTAGATTCTTGCCTGGCGAGGAAGCAAATGACTTTAAGTTGGCTAAAAACATTGCCAAATTCGGCGATATATTTGTTAATGAAGCGTTTTCAGTAGCCCATCATATGGGAGCTTCGTTTGTGGCTATCAGCAAATATTTACCCGTTTATGCTGGTTTGGAGTTGGCTGCAGAAGTTGCGGCTCTGGAAAAATTTAAAAAGCAAGGACGTCAATCTACAATCGCGATTATTGGTGGTGCTAAAGTAGAAGACAAATTGCCAATCATTGAAAAAATACTAAGTAAAGTTGATAACGTTTTAGTGGGAGGAGTAGTTGCTAACACATTTTTAAAAGCCAAGGGATTAGCAATTGGTAAATCATTGTTTGGTAAACAGCTGTTAAAGCAGGCTAAAGTAATTTTGCGGGTAGGAAAAAATAAAATTGTTTTACCTTATGATGTAATAGTAGATACTGTTGGTACTAAGAAAAAAGAAACAACAGCGGTTTTAGTAAATAAAGTTAAATCTAATCATAAAATTTTAGATTTAGGAACCGAAACAATCAGGCAATATTCGCGATATGTGAAAAAAGCGAAAATTATTTTTTGGTCTGGGACTATGGGTTTGGCAGAGAAAAATACTTATTCACATGGAACTTGGTCTTTGGCGCGCTTAGTATCAGCGCGTGCCCGAGGTAGAACATTTGTGATGGTGGGCGGGGGAGACACGATCAATTTTTTCCACCAAAAAAAATTATGGGTTGATTATGAATCCTTAGCCGGCGGTGCTATGCTGGATTATATAGTTGGTAAGAAATTACCGGGTCTTAAATCGTTATTTATTTAATTCGTTATGTCTAAGGATACTATAAAAAAAATAACAGCCAGAGAAATTCTTGATTCCCGTGG
Organism: Patescibacteria group bacterium; assembly: GCA_041648575.1. Taxonomy (GTDB): domain Bacteria; phylum Patescibacteriota; class Patescibacteriia; order Veblenbacterales; family UBA10138; genus JBAZOT01. The sequence goes on from JBAZOT010000001.1 coordinate 17,916, forward strand.
CGATCCGACGGTAGAAGTTACAGTGGAGGTTGTAGGTGGAACCAAAGCTACAGCTGCTGTTCCATCGGGTGCTTCTACTGGAAAACACGAGGCGCATGAATTACGCGACAATGACAAAAAACGTTATGGCGGCAAGGGTGTGTTGAAAGCTATTAAAAATGTTAATACTGAAATTAACAAATTATTGAAGGGAAAGGATGTTATTCAGCAGTCAGAGATTGATAAGCAGCTGATTGAATTAGACGGCACAAAAAATAAAGAGCGTATAGGTGCTAATGCTATTTTAGGCACTTCGCTCGCGTGCGCCCGAGCGGGGAGTTTGGCTGTTAAAGTTCCTTTATACAAATATATTCGTCAAACTTTCTCTATTGTGGCAAAAGATTTTCCCTTACCACACGCCATGATAAATTTGGTTAATGGTGGCAGACACGCTGATAGTAATTTGGAAATTCAGGAGATAATGATTATCCCGCAGATTTATTCAACTGGTGGGGAGGTAAATATTAAAGAATGCGTTCGCCTTGGCTCGGAAGTATTCCATGCTTTAGGTAAGATTTTTAATAAAGAAAAATTAGATATTGATTTAGGTAACGAAGGCGGTTATGCACCTGATTTTAGATCGTATAATCAGCCGTTTGATTTACTATTGCAGGCCATAAATAAGGCAGGATTTGAACCTGGCAAGCAAGTGGCTTTGGGACTAGATGTGGCAGCTTCTGAATTTTACAGCAATGGCAAGTATGATTTTCAAGGACAACAATTATCTGCTGACGGTTTGATTAGTCTTTACGAAGAATGGCTTAATCGCTGGCCAATAATTTCTCTAGAAGATGGCTTACATGAAGATGATTGGAGTGGCTGGATTAAGCTTACTAAAAAATTCAAAGATAAATGTAATTTAGTTGGAGATGATTTATTTGTTACTAATATTAACAGGTTGCGCATGGGAGTTGAATTGGGTGCGGCTAATGCCATTATTATTAAATTCAATCAAATCGGCACGCTTTCAGAAACTATTACTACCACTAAATTTGCCCAAGATCATGGTTATAAAATTGTAGTTTCACACCGTTCAGGTGAAACAGCAGATACTTTTATTGCCGATTTAGCAGTGGCAGTAAAAGCTGATTTTTTAAAGGCGGGCTCTGTAGCGCGAGGGGAAAGGGTGGCTAAATATAATCGGTTAATAGAAATAGCGACCGAATTAAACAAATAGATTGTCTATTAAGCCAATTTTTTATATAATTAAAGAAGAGGTGTCTTTCACTTCTTTTTAAACTATGCTTAAAATGAACAACAAAATTATTCGTCACTCGCCATTGGTTTTAGCTATTTTAGATGGCTGGGGAATTGGCGGGAATGATAAAAATGTGAATCCATTGCTTAGAGCTAAGACGCCTTTTATTAATTGGGCGCTTAGAAATTTTCCTCACGCCAAGCTATGCGCTTCGGGGCGGTGCGTTGGTTTACCGAAAAATCAAGATGGTAATTCTGAAGCAGGTCATTTAAATTTAGGTGCCGGACGCGTGGTTGAACAAGACTCGGTGATTATTTCCCAAAGTATCAAGGATGGGACTTTTTTTAAAAATCCAGCATTGCTCGCTGCAATTGAACATGTAAAAAAATATAAATCACAACTGCATTTGATGGGTTTGTTATCTAATTATAATAGTGGCCATTCTTCTCCTGAACATTTTCAGGCATTGCTAAAGTTTTGTAAGCAACAAGGTATCAAGCGTGTATATATTCATTTTTTTACTGATGGCCGTGATTCTCCCAAATACGATGCAATAAAATTTTTACACGAAGTACAGAAAAGATTTACCAACGGGGAAGTGGTAGCCTCAATAATAGGTAGGTTTTATGCCATGGATCGCAAGAAAAAATGGTCTAGAACCGAAAAAACATATAAATTATTAACTCGGGGAGAAGGATTAATTGCTCCCGATCCGGAAACGGCAATTCGGCACGCTTATAATCGCGGTGAGAGCGATGAATTTATCAGCCCCACAGTTATAGTGGATAATAAGCACCATCCAGTTGGTTTACTTAAGGATAAAGATGCGGTGATATTTTTTAATTTAAGATCCGACCGTGCCAGACAAATGGCTAAGCCGTTTGTACAAATAAAGTTTGAACAGCAAAATCGCGGTGCCTTTCGACGTCATAAAATATTAACTAACTTAAAATTTATTGCTATGACAGATTTTGGGCCAGATTTAGGCGGCATTACCACAGCTTTTCCTAGCGTTGATATAATAAATTCTTTACCGATGGTTTTAAAAAATCTTCGTCAGTTATATATTTCAGAAATGGAAAAATATGCTCATGTCACATACTTTTTTAACGGTGGTTATGCCCAGCCAGTAGCTGGTGAAGATAGAATAATTATTCCCTCACCGGCGGTTTCGTCTTACGATAAAACACCAGCTATGTCAGCTTATAAAATTACCACTACAGTGTTAAAAAAATTGAGGCAGCATAAGTATGATTTTATAACCTTAAATTTTCCTAATCCGGATATGGTGGCTCATACTGGTAATTTTGCAGTTTGCGTTAAAGCCATGGAAGTATTGGATAAATGTTTAAAGTCAATTTATTCGGAATTAAATAAACAGCGAGGTAGCTTTATGATTGTTTCTGATCATGGAAATGTTGAGGAATTGTTAAATACTAATACTGGCGAAATTAACACGGATCACTCAACCTATCCTGTTCCTTGTGTGTTAATTAATAATAAACTTAGGCACAAAAAATTTGGGAAAACCAAGGGTTTATTAGGCGATGTGGCGCCAACAATATTAAATTGGCTGGGAGTTAATCAACCGCAGGAGATGACGGGAAAAAGTTTATTATCAAAAAAATTATGACAGGCCAAGCTCTAGTAGTAGTATTGTTAATTCTTGATGGTTGGGGTATTGCACCGCCATCGCGCGGCAATGCCATTACTTTGGCTAGGACGCCGGTGTTCAAAAAATTAATCAATACTTATCCAATATTTTCTTTACAAGCAGCTGGCGAGTCTGTTGGTTTGCCCTGGGGAGAAATGGGTAACAGTGAAGTTGGCCATTTAACTTTAGGGGCAGGAAAAATATTGTATCAGGATTTGCCACGGATTAATAAATCAATTTCTGATAAGAGTTTTTTTTCCAACCAGGTTTTTATTAAGGCCTGCAATAATGTTAAAGAAAAAAATAGTCAATTACACTTAATTGGCTTAGTTAGTCCCGGCGGTGTGCATAGTTATAATGAACATTTATTTGCTTTATTGGAATTAGCTAAAAGGCAGAATGTTGCAAAAGTATATGTGCATGCTATTTTAGATGGCCGAGATACACAATTTAACAGCGGCCTAGGCTTTATTGAAGATTTAGAAAATACTATTAATAAAATTGGATTAGGAAAAGTAGCCACAATTAGCGGGCGTTATTTTGCAATGGATCGCGACAATCATTGGGATCGCATTGAAAAATATTATTTGGCTTTAACCAAGGGCGAAGGAAATAAAAGTGATAAAGCGGTAACGGCAATAAAAGATTATTATGAACAAAAGATTTATGATGAAGAAATACCACCAACAGTAATTACTACCGCCAATAAACCGATTACTCAAGTTTTATCTGGCGATTCTATAATTTTTTTCAATTTTAGATCAGACCGCGCCAGACAGTTAACGCAAAGTTTGGCGATGAAAAATTTTGATAAATTTAAACCCGCGCCTATTGATAATTTGGTATTTGTAACCATGACTGAATATGAAAAAGGATTGCCCGTTGAAGTGGCGTTTCCACCTGAAGTAGTAGAAAAACCATTAGCCATGGTAATTTCGCAGGCTGGTTTAAGGCAGCTGCATATTGCCGAAACAGAAAAATATGCTCATGTTACATATTTTTTTAACGGCGGTAGGGAAAAGGCTAATGAAGGCGAAGAGCATGTATTAATTCCGTCGCCAACAGTTTCATCTTATGATCAAAAACCAGCTATGTCGATTCGCGGCATTGTTAAAACATTAATACAGGAGGTGCGTAACAATTCTTATAGTTTTTATATTGTTAATTTTGCTAATGCTGACATGGTGGCTCATACTGGGAATTTACCAGCAACTATTAAAGCCGTAGAATTTATTGATGAGGCTTTGGGTGAGGTAGTGGCGGCAGTTTTGGAAGTTGGGGGCATGTTATTAATAACTGCTGATCATGGAAACGCAGAAGGGTTAACTAATTTACAAACAGGAACCATTGATAAAGAACATAGTGCTAATCCAGTTCCTTTAATAATCGTCTCTAGCACTTTAGAGCAAAAAGCAGCAGCAGTTTCGCCAATTACTGATGATTTAAGCCAATTAAGGCCAGCGGGAATGATTGCTGATATAGCTCCAACTATTCTTCATTTATTAAATATTCCCAAACCACCAGAAATGACCGGATTAAGCCTGTTGTAAATTTTATTATGCCAGAACTTCCAGAAGTCGAAACTATCAGGCGTGTTTTAGATAAACAAATTCGTGGACAGATAATTAGCCGAGTTGAAATAAGAAATAAAAGAATTGTTAAATCTTCGGTTGCGATTGTTCAGAAAGCATTAACACGAGCAAAAATAGTAAAAATAAAACGACGCGGCAAGCTGTTAATTTTTAATTTAGATAATGAAAAAATACTGCTGATTCATCTCAAAATGACTGGTCAACTGGTTTGGCAGGCTGTTAATAAAAAAATAAAGGTGGGTGGTCATCCAATAATCGGGGTAGTAGGTGTGCCTAATAAGTTTACCCGAGTTGTCTTATATTTTAAAAATAAAGGACGATTATTTTTTAATGACGTTAGAAAATTCGGTTATTGGCAAGTAATAGATCAAAAAGATTTAGAAAAAATAGAGTCTAGATTTGGTCCAGAGCCATTAACCAGGGTTTTTAATAAGCATTACCTATTTCAAGTTATAAAAAATAGAAAACGTTCCAAAATAAAATCTGTTTTATTAGATCAAAAAGTGGTAGCAGGGTTGGGCAATATTTATATTGATGAAAGTTTGTGGCAAGCAAAGGTCAAACCCTCACGGTTGGTTGGCGGTTTGTCATTAAATAATATCCGGTTAATTTGTAGCGCCATCAAACTAGTTATCAAGCAGGCTATTAAATTTCGCGGCACATCTTTTAACAGTTATATAGATCCTCGAGGAAAAGAAGGGAGTTATTGGCAGCAAAGAAAAGTTTATAGTAGACAGGGTTTGGCGTGCAAGCGATGTGGGGATATAATAATAAAGATTAAACAAGCGGGTCGTGGTACTCATTATTGCCCCACTTGCCAAAAATAGTATGACATATTATTTATTTGAGATTATTAATGGAGGAGCTGGAAAATATATATTAGTAGATACCTTAGGAATTTTTTTTGCCAGTTGGGCAATTTGGTTATTAGCTGGTTGGTTAATTATTATTTGGTGGAAAGGCGCGGGGCAATTTAAATATGGCCGTTTATTTGAAGCGGCATTAGTCATCGCGGTGGTTTATGCTATAAATTCTATAATCGGTTATTTATATTTTGAGTCTCGGCCATTTACCGAACAGGGGGTTAATTTATTAATATCAGTGCCCATGCTTTCTAAATCATTCCCTTCTGATCATGCAGCCCTAGCTTTTGTATTAGCAATGTCGATATTTAAGTTAAATAAGAAATTGTGGTGGTCGTTTATAATTGCTGCACTTATAGCCTTGGCTCGAGTGTTTGTTGGCGTTCATTATCCACACGATGTGTTAGTTGGCATCATGATTGGTATTATAGTTAGTTGGATTGTTTTTTATTTATTTAAATATTATACACTTAAGTTAAGTAGTAAGCTTAAGTAATATGATAACTACCGGAGAAGATTTAGTTAATGGTTTGATTAATTGGGGAGAATTGAAAAATCCGTTGTTAGTTAAGGCACTGCGGCGAATTGATAGAAAATTTTTTGTTCCAGTAAAATTGCAGGATGAAGCTTATGGTAATTATCCTTTACCTATAGGTAAGGGGCAAACTATTTCTCAACCCTCTACTGTAGTTTTTATGATTGAACAATTAAAAGTTAAACCAGGACAAAGTATTTTGGAAGTAGGTTCGGGCGGTGGTTGGGTTAGCGCCTTGTTAGCGCAAATGGTAGGCGATCAAGGGCATGTGACTGGTATGGATATTATTCCAGAATTAGTTGAATTAGCAAGGGAAAATATTAGGCGTGTCATTGCGAGTCCGAGTAAAGGCGAGAGTGAAGCAATCTCTTTCAAAAATTTACAGTTTATAGTTGGTGACGGCAGTTTGGGTTATAAGAAAAATAGTTCCTATGACCGAATAATTGTTTCAGCTGGAGCCCGGAAAATTCCCCAAGCATTATTAAAACAGCTAAAAGATGGGGGGCGTATGGTTATTCCAGTTGGTGAGGGAACGCAGGATATGGTGGTGATAGAAAAGGTAGGAACTAAGATTAAACAGACCAAATATTCCGGTTTTGTCTTTGTGCCGTTGATTAGTAAATAAATCAAGTTTTAAGTTGACAATTATTTAACATGCAGATAAAGTATGGCTAGAAAAAGTGTCAGAACATCGGCTCTTTAACAAACGGTACTGATAAGTAAGGTACCAATTTATAAACCCGTAGCTTGATAAGTAAGAGCTACACAAAATAATGGAGTTAATCATGAAACTTATAAAATTATATCATGTAGTTCTTGCGCTAGTTGTGCCGGTATTACTTGCTTGCTTTGCATATCTATTTTTACCACGCGAAGCCTCGAGTTTTCACGGTGACACACAAGTAGCAGATATGAATTATTACCCTACACAATGGGTAATTGGTTTATCCATAGTCTGAGTAGCTGGAGTTATAATTTGGCGGATATCATATCGCGCGAGGTGTATCAATATCTTTGAACAGATATTTAGCGTGTCACCCCCAAAATCAAAATGCTGGAAAAAACGAACCGTTCTGCAACCTATAGTGGATAAGGTGCTTGTTAGTTTAGCTGGAAAATTTAAAATTGTTTGTAAAGTTGAAGAGCAGATTACCAGTAAAAAGAATTCTAGTCACCATAGAGATGGGATAAAAAAATAAACACTGCTCCGTTAGTTATTCAGCAGTTAATTAGCGAACAATTTATTAAATTTGAGGAAGCCGAGGAGAAGGTTGTTGAGACTAAAAAACTTTTTTGGCAAGCTTATAATTTAACCGAGCAATTTGGTTTCGAGTTAAAAAGAGGAGAAAATATAGCCAGACAATACTATCCCAAGATAGTCGCTTAGGACAAACTTGCGGTACCTCAACATCTAAACATCTAAAATAATTAAACCTAAAGAAAAAGGTCGCTAGAATCTAGCGACCTTTTAATATATATTGACGTCTTTCGTAGGCGCTATCTTATTGTCATATAGCTTGATAATCGGTAAAATGATATTATATGAAATTTCTTATTTTAGCAGGCGGGTCGGGCACTAGGTTGTGGCCGGTTTCGCGGCAAAATACGCCCAAACAAGCTCAGGCTTTTTTTGATTCCGCCACTTTATTAGTTAGAACATTTAATAGGCTAACAAAGTTTTCCCCTAAGAAAGATATTTTTGTTGCTACATCAGCTAAACAAGTTGAGTTAGTTAAAAAGGAATTACCCCAACTTTCTCAGGGGCAGATTTTTATTGAACCAGTGGCGCGTGGTACTTTAGCAGCTATAGGTTTATCAGCTGTCAGATTGTATAAAAAATATCCCAAAGAAGTAGTGGCAACAATTAACTCTGATCATTATATTGGCGAGGAGCAAGAGTATGCCCGGATGTTGAAACAAGCGGAAAAGGTGGTTAAACGCTTTCCTGAAACCATTACTCTGTTAGGTGTTAGGCCGTCATACCCAGAAACTGGTTATGGTTATATAAAAATGGGTGAGCAAGTGTGGAAAATAAAAAATCGTCAAAAAACAGACGAAGTTTTTTTAGTGGAAAAGTTTGTTGAAAAACCCAACTTAGCAAAGGCTAAAAAATATGTTAAGCGCTGGGAATATCTTTGGAATCCGGCTTATTTTGTGTTTTATCCTAAAACATTATTAAAACTTTATGCTGAACATATACCAAAAGCAGGTAAAGTTTTTTCCAATATCAGTAAAGTTTTAGGAAAACCCGTGGAGTTAAAAATAATAACCAAACAATTAAAAAAATTACCAGCCATTTCAATTGACTATGGTTTATTGGAAAAAATGAATAATTTATTGGTATTGCCAGCTGATTTTGCCTGGACTGATGTTGGTCATTGGCGGACTATTTATGATATTCTGGCAAAAAATAGCCGGGCGAATATAAGTAAGGGCACTTATTTGGGCGTCAAGTCATCTGGTAATTTAGTTTACTCTTTGTCTGGTAAATTAATTGCCACTGTGGGGGTAAATAATTTTATTATTATTGAAACAGAAGATGCATTATTGGTTTGTCCTAAAAAATATTCTCAACAGGTAAAAGAAATTGTTGCTAAATTAAAGCAAAACAAGCGAAAGGATTTGTTATAATGTTATCTAATTATCAACCAAAGCCCAAACAGGGAATTAAAAGATTTTCTAAGTTTATTTTATATATTTTTTTAATGGTCGTGATATTAGTTGGTTGGAGTGCTTGGTTGTTAATTAAACCCGCTAATACTAGTAGTGATCTGGTTAATTTTTCCGTTGCCGTTGGTGAGGATGTAAAAATTATTGGCACAAACCTGGATAACTCCCAACTTATCTCTAGTCGGTTTATATTTGAAAGTTGGGTTTATTTAACTGGAACAGAAATAGAATTTTTAGCTGGTAATTATAAATTACCAGCTAATAGCAATATCATAAATATTATCAAACTACTAACTGGTGGTATTGTACCGTCATCAGAAGTTAATATTACGATTATTGAGGGCTGGTCTATAAAAGACATTAGTGAGTATTTAGCTAAAATTGATTTATACCAAACAGACGATTTTATGAAATTAGCTACAACTCCGCAATTATTTAACCCAATTTTGGATTCATTAGGCATGACTCTTTCCTCTAAACCAGCCGGCGCATCGTTAGAGGGTTATTTGTTTCCAGATACTTATCGTGTTTATCAGCAATCCAAACCCCAGGATTTGGTTAGCAAGGTGCTGGATAATTTTGTAAAAAAATTCAAACAGGAATGGCTCACGCAATTAGAAAAAAAGGGATATAATATGTGGCAAGCGATAATTATGGCAAGTATTGTAGAAAAAGAAGTTGCCAGTGAACAAGATCGTCAACTTGTTGCGGATATTTTTTGGAGGAGATTAGAAGCAAGCTGGGGACTGGAAGCTGATTCAACTATCAATTATATTACTGGTAAAAATTCACCTCGAGCTTCAGGTGATGATTTGTCTATAGATTCGCCTTATAACACTTATAAATATCGCGGGCTGCCCCCTGGACCAATTTGTAATCCAGGAGAAACGGCTTTGTATGCCGTGGTTTATCCACAAAGTAATAATTATTGGTATTTTTTAACCACACCCGATGGGGAAGTAATATATTCTAAAACTTTTGAAGAGCATAAAAAAGCTAAGGCACAATATTTAAAATAAATTTAAGATTTTGTAGTTTGAAGAAGAAACTTGCCAAATAAGGCAGAGAGGTTTAAAATAAAAAAAAATTAAATATAGATCATTGAAAGGTGAATTCATGAACCGGGAACACATTTTTTTGCTTATCTTGGCGATTTTATTCGCCTTGGTTTGGTACGATAATCAATCATTTAAACATGAGCAAAATTTAACGAATGATAATTTAAACGCTGTTAAGGCCTTAGTGTCCACGGTGGACTCAACTTCGCGGCATAGAGATAGTCTGCAGTGGAATTATTTTTCTTTTTCCTCTTTTCATTTGCCTGATACTTATATTTGTCTTGAACAAGTTGTGGATTTTACCAGACCACAGGTAAGGCAAAGGGTTGAAGAAGAGTTATATAAATTTTTACGATACCGGGATCGTTTGTTAATGTGGTGGAAATTGGGTGGTCGGTATTTTCCACTTATTGAGGAATCATTAGCCGAGTTGGAATTGCCAGATCAGTTAAAGATATTAGCAATTTTAGAAGGGTTGCTTGATCCTAATTCAGCTTCTTATGCCAAAGCCGTTGGTATCTGGCAGTTTATCTATACCACAGGTAAGGAATATGGTTTGCGCAAGAATTTTTATGAGGATCAGCGCAAAGATATTTGGAAGTCGACTAAAGCAGCGTGCAAACATTTAGTCGATTTGTATCAAATAACTTGGCTTAAAGGTAAAGATAATAAAGGTTATCAGGATTGGTGGCTAGCTTTAGCTGCATATAATGCCGGTACTGGTAGGATAAATAACATTACCAGAACTGAAGGTACAACTGATTTTTGGTCTCTTAGATCTTTACCAAAAGAAACCAAGAGATATGTACCGCAGTATATCGCCCTATGTTACATATTTGATCATCCCGAACTATTGGGACTAAATAATAGTCCGCAATATCAAGCATTACCAGAAGTTAAAGATACGATCATTGAGTTGTCTAAAACCGGGTCTTTAAAAGATTTAGCCGTAGCTGTCGGCATTAATTTAGATAGCTTTATGTTAATCAACACTGCTATTGAAATTGATAAATTGCCTGCTGGTCGATATAGGGTGAAAACCATTGTTCCTTAAGTAAATAACCAAGAATACATGCCTTCCCTATATGAGAAGGCATTTTATTTTTTATAAAATAAAAATCTCCCAAACTGAAATAATTTGAGAGATTTTTGATTGTTATATTTTGGGGTCTGGTTTAGACCAATAGGATAATAGTTGTCCAAAAATAAATCCCACACCCAGAGGCATGAGTATTCCTAATAAGAAGTCAGATATCATATTGTTAACCGTATCATTTGTTAGCCAACCATAACACAGGAGTAGTATAAGTAAACCGCCAGTTGTACCATATAGGTAGTAGCCAAATTTTTTTCTGGCTTTTACCTCGAATTCATCAACAAGATATATTGATATCAGTCGCGAACTGAAGATGGAGAGTATAAATATTACCACCATACCAATAATGAAAATTGTTGAATGAAGGCATGAGATCCCTTGTTTAATGGACACTGGTAATGTTATAGCCGTTATTGCTATTAATAGAACGATTATTAAACCGCCAAAAGTTAGTCCCCATTTAATTTGTCTCAGATTATGATAGTACATTAGTTTATTTTATCCTTTCTTGATGGATTTTTTTCAAAAATCAATGTTTATTATATTCCACTTAACCGCTTTGATAGTCAGTGTCAAGTTGGTCTAATGTTTGTTAATATTAACACACCTTCGTTCTAATAAAAATCAGAACTACGGCGTGCAATAAGCGGACATGACCAGAATAAAAAAGATATATATTGCTGGTGGTCGGTATTAAAGTGTACTTTAGAATTTGACAGGTTTTTCGGTTATGCTACAATAGTCATACATAATAAATAGAGAGCCACAGACAGTAGGTTCCGTCTCGCCATTTGGCGGACGAGATTAAGCCTCACAAAAGGGCCTACCGAGGCAGATTAGCCGCTGGTTTATAGCAAATGGTTAATAGTATCTAGTCTGTGGTTATCCACAGTTTTTTAATATTTAAAAGTTAAAGATTTATATGGCAAAAACTAGGCAAAAAAAAGAATCATTAGTAGCAGAAGTTGCTGTGATGTTGAAAGATGTTAAGGGCGCGGTGTTTGCTGATTTTACCGGTTTGACTGTAAAAGAAATGAAAGAGCTTCGAAAAGGTTTAAGGGAACAGGGTATTGCATATGAGGTGTTAAAAAAGACTTTACTTACAAAGTCTATAAAAGAGGCAAAACTAGAAAATATTTCGGTGGATAAATTTGTCGGCAGTGTTAGTTTAGCAGCTTCATCAGAAGACGAAGTGGCGCCGGCAAAAATTTTAGTTAATTTTGCCAAGACACATGAAAAACTCAAAGTGTTGGGCGGCATTATGAACCGGAATTTTATTGAACTCGAACAGGTATTAACATTAGCCAAATTACCAAGCAAGCAGGAATTGTTAGGACAGTTGGTTGGCACAATAGCTGCTCCAGTTACTGGTTTGGTTAGAGTGTTATCAGGCAATATTCGTGGTTTGGTTCAAGTTTTATCAACTTTATATAAAAAACAAGCTTAAATAATTTATAAATTTTAATTTTTAATTATATATCATATGTCAGACGAACAAAAAAAAGATGTTCAAGTACCAGAAAAGTTTAAAAATCTTGTTTCTGAGATTGAAAAATTGTCAGTACTTGATTTATCAGAACTGGTAAAAGTTCTGGAAGATAAATTTGGCGTTTCTGCGGCCGCTCCGGTTGCTGTTGCTGCTGCAGTGGGTGCTGGTGCGCCGGGTGAAGCTGTAGAAGAGAAATCAAGCTTTAATGTTGAATTGACTGAATCTGGTGCCAATAAAATTGGCGTGATTAAGGCATTACGCGAAGTAACACAACTTGGGTTGAAAGAGGCAAAAGATTTGGTTGATAGCGCGCCCAAGATGGTAAAAGAAGGTGTAGCTAAAGAAGAGGCAGAAAAAATGAAGAAAAAAATTGAAGAAGCCGGTGGGAAAGTTACCTTGAAGTAAGTTCAAATATTAAAACAAGTCTCATGTTATGGGGCTTGTTTTTTATTAGACTATTTCGTTAAATCGCTAGCAGAATAACTGTAAACTTTATCCCCATCTAGTATAAAAATCAAGTTATTTGTTTTATTTATAACAATATCCGTCGGCGCGGTTAGGGTTGGAAACATTAGTTGTGCTACTATTATTCCTTGTTTGTCTATAACAATAATTCGTTTGGTTGCTGTTTCCAATATATATAAATAGTCAGTGTCCGAACTGGTTCTTATTTTGTTGGCACTGGTTACGTTTGGATTAATAGTGGGTGAAGGAAAATTTTTATTTACTCCACGTACGTATTTTTCGATTAAGCCGTTACTATATAAAATATATATTGACCCATCAACAGTAAGTGATACTGCATTTTTTAATTCATCCTGGCTAGTATTAAGCCAACGGGAAGCTGAAGATAAAGAATTATCAGTTAAAGTAGTGCGGTATATTAGTGATGGATTATTGCTAAGCAGATATACATTTTGACCATCGTAAGGGCTAATATCTTTAAGATCTGGAAATTGACGGCTTATAGGTTCATTTACTTTGGTTGTTATATTTACCAAAAAATTCAGATTAGAGTTGCTATTAAATAGCGCCAGGGTTTGATTAACAGGCGTAGCATATTTAATAGGACCGGTATTGGATAGAGTAAAAAGGATTTTACTTCCTGACTCCTCGCTGGTAGTAGCCAAGCGCCCTGATTCAGAGTAGGCGATTAATTTATTCATCCACAATAGTCCGCGCCAGTGACCAGTTTCTAATAATGATAAGTCACCGACCAGTTTAGGTTCTAAAACCACGATTTGACGCAGCGCTCGCTGACCTAGTTGGTTAAGCGAATCAGAAAGTTGTTGATACTCTTGTTTTTGATCTTTAGCTTTGCGTGGAAGTTGAGCTAACAATATTCGCGCTTCATCTAAAAGTTTTGCAGCTTTAGCGTCATCGTGATAAATCAAAGATGCTTCAATGGCGCCGCGTTTTTCGGTTATATTATTGATAATCGTCTTATAGTTATTATTATCTGAACCTTGCAGGTTTATTCTACCAGAAAGAACAATACTATAAGAAAAAATAAATACCAAAATTAACACGATTGTCCCTAATACACGATGAATCTGCACTGACGATCGGTATTGCTTGATAATTTTTTCAAAACTAGATATTACATAATTTTTAAGTTCAGAACGACGCCAGGGGATATGAATATTAGTAATTATATTAATTATTTTTTTGGTTAGCCTAACCGTAGTAGAATGTTCACTTTCTTCACTTATTACTGATTGAGATACCGGTTTTGACCGATTGTTATATTGGAAGCTAGCAATATTTTTTAGTGTTGGTAAAAGTCTAATAATTTTGGCTTTAATATGAAGAAAAAAATTCGGTTTTAAAATATTGGTGGTTCGTTTCGCTGATCTAATTAATTGATTTACTGAATCTTCAGTAGTAGTAATATGTTGTGGCGTGGAAAGATTAAGGATAATTAAGCTTACCGGTGGTTGACGATCCATTTGAGTAATTAATTTTTCAATAATTTTCGTGGCGGAACCAGGTGCAGCCGTACTAATAATTTGTCTTAGTTTATCAACAGAAAAATAATCCATTATTCCAGGGTTTGATAATAATAACGATTCTCCAAGCTTTAGATGGCCGCTAATCAATTGCTGAAAAACTGGTTTTTTACTTATTACAGAATAATCATTATCATTTTGAATACTCGTTTTTACGATATTTGTAAAACGCGTTGTTGAGATAACAAATGCGCTAGCCGCACCAATCGTTGATACGCAAATTTCCGGATTTCTAAATAAGGCAATAGCCAAATGATAACGTGGCGCTTGGGGATTAAAAGGGAATGGTGATAGTAAGCGAGCTAATGTTTTATTCACCTCCATTAGAATATTTTCCATTATTTCTTCTGCTAACTCCAAACGGTGTGTTGTTTCGTACCATAGACTATCAATACGTGAAAGTAATGCCGCTCCTACACCCTGGGCTGTGGCATAAGGCAGATCTAATTCCCCGACTAATAATAAATGTTCATTATCACGCGACCAAACATTAGCCAAACTTGGGGTTTGCATGTTTTCTATCGCCAGCCGGGCTAATTTGATATTGATTATTATTTTTTTTTCACTCATCGGATATAGTTATTAACAGATTATTATTCACCTAAATACCATACAAACACAGGAAGAATAACAAGGTAAATAATGAATAAGGTTTACTAATTGACTATATTTAAGTATACTATAAGTCAGCGAGACTGAAAATAAGTTAATTTTTATATAAAAATAATAAATGCTAAATTTTTATGCTTGAACAATTGTTTGGTTCACGAACCAGGGTAAAATTATTAAGACTATTTTTAATAAATCAGGATACTGCTTTTTATGTTAGGGAGATTACTAGAAAAATTGATGAGCAGTTGAATTCTGTTAGAAGGGAGTTGTCTAATTTATTATCTTTAGGGTTGGTAACTACGGTTAATCAGGGTGAAAAAAAATATTATCAGTTGAATAAAAACTTTGCTCTAGTTAAAGAGTTAAGTGATCTGCTACTTAAATCACAGATTTTATTAGAGCAGCATTTTATTAAGAACATGAAAGAAACTGGTAAGATTCGTTATTTACTATTAACCGGATCGTTTACCGGATTAAAACAATCCCCCACAGATATTTTAATTGTTGGACAGGTAAATAAAGCTATGCTGGTTAATGCGATTGAAAAATTTCAGCGAGAGATAGGTCGTGAAATTAATTATACTTTACTGTCCACCAGAGATTATAATGAGCGACGTAGTTTGGGAGATAAATTCTTATTAACTGCGATGAATGGCCCCAAAGTAATAGTGGTGGACGATATTACTACAGAAGAATAAATTTATGATTAATGTTTGTATTTTAAGTTCCCAACTACGCTGTCTAACAAATCCTCAGGAGTCAGAGCTTGTGTCGTTACTAAAAAAGGAGATAGTGTGGGTAGATCTTGAAATTAAAGAAAAAAAGGACGCAAAAATCTTAACTAGTATTTTTAATTTTCATCAACTTTCGGTTGCTGACTGTTTGGACGATGTCCATTATCCAAAAATAGAGCAATTTGCTGATTATTTGTTTGTGATTTTACATACAGTGGAATCCTTAAAAGGAGTAACTTATAAGACGAGTGAAGTTGATTTTTTTATTCAGCCCAAATGTTTAATCACTGTTCATCGTGGTTCAGCCGATACTTTAGCTACTATTAGAAAGCATTTTTTAATGGGTGGTTTACCAGCCGCAGTGAAGCCAGATTTATTATTTCATGTGATAGCTAGCAAATATGTAGATGAATATTTTCCAGTTTTAGAAATGTTAGACACCGAGATCGACACCATTGAAGACTCTGTTTTTAAGGGCAAAATACCAACTACCCATGGCGCAGTCGGTTTAACTGGATCAATATTGCAGGTAAAAAAGAGTATTACGGGCTTAAAGCGTCTATTGACACCCCAACGGGACATTTTTAATCAGCTTAGTCGTAATGAATTTATTCAAATATCAAAAACTACTGCAGTATATTTCCGTGATATTTATGATCGCTTATTTAGAATAACTGAGATGTTGGATTCGTTTCGGGATATTTTATCATCAACTTTAGAAGCATATTTGTCTGTGGTTTCAAACAAATTGAATGAAGTTATGAAGGTACTTACTGTGGTAACTGTTATTTTATTGCCATTAACGTTAATTGCTGGAATATATGGTATGAATTTTCGTTATATGCCAGAATTATACAGTGTCTGGGGATATCCATCTGCATTATTATTAATGGTATTAGTGACGTTGTCTTTGATTTGGTATTTTAAACGCCGGCATTGGTTGTAGTATGATGTTAAATCTTCGTTCGTTGTTTATTGCTTTAGCGGCAGTACTATGGAGTACTGACGCTCTTTTTAGTAAACCCTTAACCCAAGATTTATCAGCACTGTCAATTGTTTTTTCTGAGCATTTATTAGCCTTAGTGTTTGTGGTACCGATACTGGAATAACTATATGGCGAAAAAATCCAATTTCTTAATTGAGAAAAAAGATATTAATTCAGGATATTTATATATCGATGCAGTATCTAGTCACGATTTGCATTTAATGTTATTTAATAAGCATCGAATATTAAAACAAGTGAGGACAAAGCAGGGCGCTAATACAGAAAAATTCTTATCTATCTTAAATAATTTTCTAGTAGCTGATAAATCAATTTCAATTGGAGGTATGGTAATTGCGCAAGGGCAGGGGAGTTATTGTCAGAATCGAATAGTAACTGCCATAGCCAATACCTTGGCTTATGTTTGGCAAATATCAGTGGCTCGTATTGATATTAAAAAAAATAATCAGGTGTTTACTCATTTATCTCGAGTAAGATTTTCTCAATCTACCAATTCAATCTATTATAATTAATAATACAAATTCAATTTTTTAAAGGGTAAATATACTGTTTTGTGGTTTTATTACTAGCTTGACAAGCTAGTAATTTTTGTATCTTATTCGAGATATTAACACATTAATTGACAGTTGTATTATTGTGGTGTAAAATGGAGTAGTGGTGGTATAAAGTGGATAAAAGTGGGGATAAGTTTAATCAAACGTGGATAAGTTAGTTTATTAAGACACAAACATTGACTTTTCAACAAATTTTATGTTTATTGGTGAATACCAACATAGCATTGATAATAAAGGCCGTTTGCAAATTCCTGCTAAATTACGCCAAGAATTAGGTAAAGGAGCTGTAGTAACGCGGGGGATTGATAATTGTTTATTCCTTTATACTAAAAAAGCATGGTTGAGTTTGGCGGAAAAGCTTTCCAAGTTGCCTATTGGCAAAGCTTCTACTCGCGCTTTTGCTAGATTGATGTTGGCTGGGGCAATGGATGTGGATATTGATAATCAGGGAAGAATGTTGGTCCCTGATTTTTTGCGCGATTATGCGGCTTTGAAAAAAACAGTGGTAATTGCTGGATTATATAGTCGTTTGGAAATTTGGGATAAAACAGAATGGCAAAAGTATAAACAGGGAACGGAAAAGAGTAGTGTAGCGATTGCCGAGACATTGGGTGACTTGGGTGTATAAAAATGAATACTAAGCATCAGCCCGTTCTTTACACAGAGGCTCTGCAATTATTAAAACTTGAAGCCAATGATAATGTTATCGACTGCACAGTTGGGGGAGCTGGTCATAGCGAAGGAATCTTGAAAGCCATAGCGCCCAGAGGAAAACTATTGGGATTTGATGCCGACCCTAAGGCCATAAAATTAGTTGAAAAAAAATTAGATCAATATAAAAATCGAGTTACCTTAATTAATTCATCGTTTAGTAAATTAGAATATTATGTGGGTCGCTATAATTTTAAGCCTGTGGTTGCCATCCTTTTGGACCTTGGTTGGTCAACCGACCAATTGGTCAATAATAATAGAGGATTTTCTTACCAAACAAACGGGTATCTAGACTTACGTTATAATTCGGCTCAAGGTAGAACAGCGGCTGATATCTTAAATCAGGAAACAGAAAAAAATTTACAATTGATTTTTAAAAATTACGCTGACGAGCGATTTGCTTTGCCGCTGGCTCGGGCAATAATCCAACAACGGAAAAAGAAGAAATTTGACCGCACTCAAGACTTATTGGACGTTATTTATCAAATTAAAAAAGTGAAACGCGGTCAACTGCATCCGGCAACAAAAATTTGGCAAGCATTAAGAATCGCCGTCAATGATGAATTTGAAGAGTTAAGGAAAACAATGCCTCAGGCCCTCAATGTCTTAAAGAAACACGGTAGGCTAGCTATTATCAGTTTTCATTCGGGAGAGGATAGAATAATTAAAAATTTTATTAAAACTGAGTCAAGAGATTGTCTTTGCTCACCAGAAGTACCCGTTTGCCGCTGCCAGCATCAAGCAAGTTTACGACTAATAACCCGTAAAGCAATCAAACCTACTTTAAAAGAAATAATAATTAATCCTAGTTCGCATAGCGCTCACTTGCGAATAATGGAAAAAATATAAAACAAAAATATGCCATCATATCTAATTAATTCACCTAAAGCCAATTCACAGGTTGATCAAAAAAAAGTTAGCCGAGTTTTAAGCATATCATTATTAACTTCTTTTATAATTCTTTTAATTGCTTATGTTGTTGAAACTAATGAGTTAGCAACTAAAGGGTATGAAATTAGGGCCTTAGAACAGCAGGTAGAAGCATTAGAGCAAAGTTACGAAGAATATGAACTTAAAGCCGGTGAATTGCAGGCCCTTAATAATATGAATAATTTGCAAATAAAGGATTTTGTAGCAGTGGAAAAAGTTGAATATCTAAGTACTATACCAACATCTAGTGGAGTAGCGGTTAACCAATAATTTTTTATGAATAGCACTGGAACCGGAAACGGAAACGGGAATTTTTTATATAGAAGACTGGCATTTATTAAGCTAGTTTTTTTGATTATAATTTTTATAGTAATAGTTAGATTATTTGATTTACAAATATTAAATCATGCATGGTATGAAGCATTAGCATCAGGTCAACACGATGTCTTATCTGAATTAATCCCCAAACGAGGTCAAATATACATTCAAGATAAATATGCAGCCAGCGGCAGAATAATGGCAGCGGTAAATCGAGACGCTACGTTACTTTATGCAGTTCCGGAAGAAATTACCGATGTAGATCAGGTGGCGGAAAAACTTAGTCCGTTAATTGATATGGATGTTGAACAGCTAAAATTATTAATTAATAAACCAGGAGATCCGTATGAACCGCTACTACATCAAGTACCTGAAGAATTAGTAAAAAATATAAATCAGTTACAACTTGCTGGAATTAAGTTTACCACTGAAACTATGAGATATTATGCCCCAATTCCAGATCTAGGACAGGTTACGGGTTTTTTAGGTTATAATGAGAATTTAAGGCAAGGGCAATATGGGATAGAGGGTTTTTGGGAAAAAACGCTCGCAGGTAAACAAGGAAGTCTCCGAGCGGAAAAAGATGTGGCGGGAAGTTTAATTGCATTGGGTAAACGCGATATAATTTCAGCTATTAACGGATCAGACATTGTGTTGACTATAGATTATAATATTCAGTTAGATGCTTGTACTGAATTAGAAAAGGCTGTTAAAAAACACGGAGCTGATAGTGGTAGTTTAATAATTATGGATCCGAAAAGTGGAGCTATTAAGGCACTTTGTAATGCGCCAAATTTTGACCCGAATAATTATGGAGAGGTAGAAAATATTAAATTTTTCACTAATCCAGTTATTTCACATCCTTATGAACCAGGATCGGTATTCAAGCCAATAACTATAGCAGCCGCTTTGCACTCTGGCGCAGTAACTCCGGAAACTATTTATGAAGATACTGGACAAGTAGTTATCGGTTCAAAGGTAATAAAAAATTCTGATGAACAAGCTCACGGGCAACAAACTATGATAAGCGTATTAGAAAAGTCATTAAATACCGGTGCAATTTTTGCCATGCGCCAGGCAGGTGCAGAAAATTTTCAAAAAATGGTAGTTAATTTTGGCTTTGGTTCTTTATTTAATATTGAATTACCAACCGAGTCAACCGGTGACATTCGGTCAATTTATGAAAATAATGAAATATATTTAGCTACGGCATCTTTTGGGCAAGGTATATCAGTTACACCATTACAGTTAATTACGGCTTATAGTGCCATTGCTAATCGGGGTATTTTAATGAGACCTTATATTGTAAAAGAAATTATAGCCCCAGATGGTCGTAGTGAAATAACGTCAGTACAAGAAATTAGGGCAGTTTTAACACCCATGGAAGCGCGTACTTTAGCAGGCATGATGGTTCAAGTGGTGGAGGAAGGGCATGGCAAGCGTGCAGGAGTGCCTGGATATTATGTTGCTGGTAAAACCGGTACCGCGCAAGTACCATTACAGAATAAGGCTGGTTATGATCCTGATAAAACCATTGGTACATTCGTTGGTTTTGCTCCGGTTGATGATCCCATTTTTGTTATGTTGGTTAAAATTGATAATCCAAAAGATGTCACTTTTGCTGAAAGTACCGCGGCACCGTTGTTTGGTCGAGTAGCTAAATTCTTGTTAGACTATTATCAGGTGCCTCCAGAGCGTGAGATAAAATAGTTAATTATGAAGAAAATCATACAATTTATACTTAAAGTTTTGGCTAGATCCACAATTACTAGGTATCAACCAAGGGTAGTGGGAATTACTGGGTCGGTGGGCAAAACCTCAACTAAGGAGGCTATAGCTGCTATTTTGGCTTTAAGATATTCTGTTGGGCAAACGAATAAGAATTTTAATAATGAAATTGGTCTGCCCCTGACAATTATCGGTGCTAAGAATTCTGGATATAGAAATCCGATTACTTGGTTGATAATTTTTGTTAGGGCTTTATGGCAAATTATTGTCAAGAATAATAAATATCCTGAATTTTTAATATTGGAAATGGGTATTGATCACAAAGGCGATATGGATTATTTACTTTCAATTGTTCAGCCCGAAGCTGGAGTGTTAACCGCAGTGTCCGAAGTTCATTTGGAATTTTTAGGTAGTATTGATAACGTGGTTTACGAAAAGGGAAAGTTGTTACGGTCGTTGCCTAAGCAGGGTATTGCAGTAATAAATTGCGAAGATCAACGCTTATTAACATTGTTAGATAAAATTAAGGCGAAGATCATAACTTTCGGTTTTTCCAATCAAGCACAAGTTTGGGCTGATGGTATTCAAATGTCCAAAAATAACAACAACGAGGTGCAGGGTTTGAGTTTTAAATTGCATTATGGTGGGGGAGTAACGCCATTATTGTTGCCGCAGGTTTTAGGCAGACATCAAATTAATATTGCACTAGCTGCGGCGGCAATTGGTTTGGGTTTAGAGTTTACTGCTGTTGATGTATCTTCAGCGCTAAGAAATTTTACTTTTCCGCCAGGCAGAATGAAATTAATACCAGGAGTTAAGAATACAAAAGTTATTGACGATAGTTATAATTCTTCACCTTTAGCTTTAAAAGAAGCACTTAAAACTTTAGCTGATTTTCCGCTTAATGGGCAAGCAAAGCGCTGGGCAATCTTAGGTGACATGTTGGAATTAGGGGCTGATAGTATTAAGTTGCACCGCGAATGTGGTGAATTGGTTGCTAATTTAGGAATTGATTATTTAATGACAGTAGGTGAGCAATCCAGAGATCTTGGTAGGGGCGCGGGAGCGAGCGGGTTTGGGCGTGATAATTATGTTCATTTTGCCACTGCTCAAGAAGCAGCCCTGTTTGTTAAAGATAAATTGTGTGAGGGAGATGTATTGTTAATTAAAGGTTCGCAAGGGATTCGTATGGAACGGGCGGTTAAAGAACTAATGGCCGATCCTACCAAAGCAAATGATTTATTAGTACGACAATATAAACCTTGGATTTAATATTTTAAAGCTATGTCAAAAATTTTAATCACTGGAGCTTTTGGACAAATTGGTAGTGAATTAGTTCCAGTACTTCAGCAAAAATATGGATTGGATAATGTTATCGCTGCTGGTCACAGCAATTTACCCGAAAAATTTGTCGGAATATCGGAAAAAATATCAATTTCCGATACTAGTTCATTGAATGATGTAATAAAAAAATACAACATTGATACTATTTATCATTTAGCATCATTCCTTTCGGCTAAGTGTGAGCGTGATCCGGATTTAGCTTGGCAAGTGAATATGGGTGGTCTAAAAAATATTTTAGACCTTGCACGTGATAAAAAGTTAAAGGTTTTTTGGCCCAGTTCAATAGGAGCGTTTGGACCAACTACACCAAAAATTAATACACCTCAGCATACAATTATGGAGCCCACAACAATTTATGGCGTTACCAAACTGGCTGGCGAATTATTATGTCAGTATTATTTTTTGAAATACGGCGTCGATGTTAGGAGTGTACGCTATCCTGGTATTATCACGTATAAAACAGAGCCGTCTGACGGAACAACAGAATATTCTATAACAATGTTATATGAGGCAGCTAAAGGGGTTAAAGTTTTTAGTTGTTTTTTAACTGACAATACCTTATTGCCAATGATGTATATTGATGATGCTATTTGGGCGACAATTGCCTTAATGGATGCACCAGCAGAAAATATAAAAATTAGAACCAGTTATAATTTAGCTGCTATTAGTTTTTCACCCAAAGAATTATTACAGGAAATAAATAAATATATTCCGGATTTTGTTTGTGAATATAAGCCAGATTTTCATCAAGCTATTGCTGATTCCTGGCCAAAGACTATTAATGATAATGAGGCCAGAGAGCAATGGGGTTGGGGTCATCAATATGATTTAACCAAAATGACCAAATTGATTTTGGATAAATTAAGGGAAAAATTTGGGAAGTCTTGAAACTATTGACTAAAATAGATTTTTAACGTATTTTTTATTAACTGTTAGTAATATATATAAGACGCTATCGTCTAGTGGTTGGTCTGCTAGATGCAGATCCTCCTCCGGAGGAGACAACTAAAGTAAGAAATATTTTGGTGTTATTAAAATGAACTATCCCATGGCGCATTCGTCTAGTGGCTAGGACACATGGTTCTCATCCATGCAACAGGGGTTCGATTCCCCTATGCGCTACCAGTATCATTTATGGTGTAGAATTGTAATCCGAGCCTGCGCCGTAGACCCGCCTCGGGCGGATTCTTCGGGGTTCAACTCCCGGTAGCGGTCCCAGCTCCCCAGTATCTGGAACGTTTGACGTTCTTGCTGGGTGGATTTTGGGTAAATAAAAAAACTCAAAAATATATCAAGTAATCTTCTTTTTATTTACTAACCAAAAGTTCAGCTGTAATCGAGGTTAAGTTCCTATCGTTGTAATAATCAGTTAATTGTTGTTGCCAATCTTTGTCCTTAATAGAAATATTAGGTTCTACACCGCGGCCTTCGATCGGTTGATTATCGTCTCTTAAAGTTACAGCTTTAACTATGAGAGCTGAATATTCAATATTATCCTTAATTATGGTTTTAAGAGGGAAGAAGTTTTCTACAGTACCGCGACCGCCAGTAGTTTCACCAATTAATATACCGATATTGTATTTTTTTAAAGTGGTAGCCAAAACTTCAGCTGTGGATTGCGTTCCTTTGTCAATCAAAACAATAATTCTTCTAAATCGTGCTAAACTTGAAATTTTTTCAGTAACAGTTTTATGCGGTTCAGTTTCACCTTTACGAAAATAATCATAAGCATATTGGTTATGGCCAATAAAAAAGCCGGCGAGATATGGCAGGGTATCGATATTGCCGCCAAAATTACTTCGTAAATCAATAATCAAAGCTTTTAAGTTATCATTGGCCGTTTCTTGTAAACGCTGTTTGAATTCGTCAATAGTAGTTGGAGCGATTTGTTTAATTTTTAAATAAAGAATATCTGGCTCGCAGATTTTATAAACTATAGTTGGTTCAGCTCCTGTTTTATCATATGTAGTCCGCGCCAAAGGATCACCAATGGTTTCAAAAGCACGTTTGGCTGAAGACAATTGTTGTTGAGCTTCTGCAGAAGTG
The DNA here is from genome assembly GCA_041648575.1 of Patescibacteria group bacterium. Lineage (GTDB taxonomy): Bacteria > Patescibacteriota > Patescibacteriia > Veblenbacterales > UBA10138 > JBAZOT01. Next base: position 42,099 of record JBAZOT010000001.1, read on the forward strand.
TCGTCTTTCAAAGTTGTAATTTTATTCTGATAAATTTGGTTGATTTTATCTGGTGGGGCATTTTTATCTACGCCTAAAACAAAATAAAGATCAGTAGTTGGGTCAGTACTGTTTACTTTATTTCTTAATTCTTGTTGTTTGTCATTACTGTAAAGTCTGCTTCTGTTTTGGGGAGATAGACTTGCTAAAATAGCATCCCCTAAAGTTACCACCAGTTCTTGTTGTTTAGTTTGGTCATAATTATTCAACCAGTCGTCAAGTAGGTTAACTAAACTAGCGCGTTCGGGTTTTTTTAGGATTTGTGGTTTACCAGTTAATTTTTCCACTCCCAGTCGGTATAAATTAGTTAATTGTTCATCAGTTATTTTATCCCAGTGATTTTCCTTAACAGTATCATAAAGCTCAACTAAAAAAGAGACGTTTTGATTTTGAATTTCAGATTTTTTTTGTAGGCTAATAGTATAGCCCATGCCAGTTAGTAAGCCGAATATAAAAATTGCTAGAATAACTATCCCGTAACTAATTTTAAGATATATTTTAAATTTAGCAGCAAAATGTAATTTAATCCTCTTGGTATAATTTAGGTTACTTTTTGGAGGAATAAAATCAGAAGGTGTATTATGCGGTTGGAAGAAATTGTTTTCGTAGTTGTTAGCCATAAGTCTTATTTATTTTATAACACTTTTGCTTTTTTAGCGAGTAATCTTTTTGTTATTTAATTAAAAATGATATAAAATGACTTTTGTAATATGCAAAAAACTAGTATTGAAAAGCAAATCATAAAGATTATAGATCAGTTTAGCCCCTATATTATTGGTCACGGTGGCAGTATTAAGTTTATTAGTTGGGATGCCAAAACAGGGACAGTTGATGTTGAATTATTAGGTGCTTGTCAAAATTGTTCAATGTCACATTTAACACTGAAGTATGGTTTAGAACAAGCACTAACAGCAAAAATACCCTCAATAAAAGAAGTTAGATCAGTTTAATAGTTATTCAGTTGAATCAGTGTCACTACCTTCCAGTGGTTCTTCATCAGGTAATATTTCCTGTTTAACAACGGGTTTTTTGGTTTCAGCAAAAGGATTGCCAAGAGAATCTATTGCCTGTTGATCATATTCCTTTTTGCTTTCTAAAGCAGAAAAAACTTCATTATACAAATTCATATCAATAGTCTTTAAAGATATTTGACTTCGGTAAATATAAATTTCTTCAGCTTGGGTAAGTGTATTGTAAAAGTAAACATATAAGAAATTAACCAGCCAAATTAATATCACAATAATTACAGCTAGTGTGCCAACGGGTAATAATTTTAACAGGGCGCCAGGCGTAACTTTTATTTTTTTAAAAGATAAGTTAAATTTCATGGTTTATAGTAAGCGTTAGCTAATAGTAGAGTAGTTATATTGGAATGATTATTAAATACTTCTTGTGGATTTACTGAGCCGGTATTAATTCTAATAGTTGAGATGTTAAGATAATAATCAAGATTTTCTAAGCCAACTAAGTAGTTCATTAAGTTAGTAAAATTACTAACCAAGGTAATTTGCAGGGGCAAGGTTTTGATTGTTTTTTCCTTTGGAGTGGTTGAGGTAAGTTTAATATTTGGCACAATGTTATTATTTTCTGACAAATTTTCTAGAGAAGTGAATAAATCTAATTCTTGACCCGATTGAATATAAGCACGATTAAGTAGTAAAACAGTTGGTTTGATTTGTTGATATTGTTCTAAGGTTTGCTTTAAATTTTGACCACGTAAATAAATTTTTTCGAGTTCTACCCTTTGAGTAAAAATTTCGTTACTAAGTTCCTTAATTCTAGTAATACAGGGGTAGATTAGTAGAATAATTAGGCCACTAACAATAATAGCCACAGCAGATAAACTGATAATAATTTTTTGTTTCGGTGGACTGGCTGATGAAAGGAGTAACATAAATTAGGGTAATTGGTCAAAATTTATTACAGCAGAAAACTGAAAATTAACATTTGTTTTATCCAATAAGTTGGTTAGGGGCCTTGAAACCTTGGATAAATATAATAACTGGTTAAGATTATTTTCCAGTTTAATGAAATCATCTCTGGTTGTGGCCACACCTACTAAGCTTAATGTTTTAAGTTCTTTGTCAATTGTTAAAGATGAAATGCTAATGTTTGGTGGTACTGCGTTTGTAAAATTAACAAAAAAACTAGACCATTTTACAAAATTTTTCTGAATTGCTGATAATTCTCTAAGTGTAGAATTAATTTTAGCTATTTCTGAATCAATTCCTTGGTTGCGTTGAGTCACTAAAGTTGTTTCAAAAACTAAGGTACTATAATTATCCTCTAGCATTATCCTAGCAGAAACAATCATGGCCGTTATAATAATAGAAAAAATTATTATCAACCAGGCTACTTTTCTAATGGATAAATAAATAAACTCGAAATGAAGTGATTCTTTTTGTTCAGGACTGATTAAATTAAGCTTTATCATAATCATTTTCAAATGCTCTTAAAGCTAATCCGATAGCTGTAGTGTAAGAAAGTAATGCCGATGGCTTATAGGGAGGTGTGACCTTCTTAAGATTACACCACGGGTTACCTAGTTCAACTTTTATTTTTATTATGTCGGTAATATAGGAATCAATAAATTTAAAATTCGATCCACCACCACACAAAATAATTTTTTTAATAGGATCACCATTAGGGAAATGTTCACTATAAAATATAAACGTCTCTTTTATGCGCTTAATTAAATCATCAATAACTTTATATAGAATTTCTCGCATGGCGCCTTCGCATTTTTTAGAGTCAAGACCGCAAATAATTTTTGCTTTTTCAGCTTCGTCTTCGGAGAAATTAAGTTTTTTGGCTATAATTTCAGTCATTTGATATCCAGAGATTGGCACACTGACAGTAAATTGAATGGTGTTTTTATCAACCACACACAAACTAGTATGTGAAGCTCCAAAATCAATAATCATAGTTGCCTCAGTAGAGGGAGGTATATCCTTGTCTATTAGGCTACGTACTATGGGTACTGCCTCAATTTCTAGCGCTAAAGTAATTAATTTAGCCTGGGTTAAAGATTCAGTATATGAATTAATGATGTTTTTTGGCGCTACACCTAATAAAATAGGTATGCGCTGGCTTTTTAATTTAGTATCAACCACCTGCCAATCCCAATATGTTTCGTCAATAGACAAAGGTATGTGGTGTTCGGCCTCCCATTTAATTGCTTGGGGCATTTCCTCTTTGGTCATTAGTGGAATATCAATCATTTTAATAAATGTTTTAGTTTCTGGTAAACAGGCTACAACATATTGGGTACCAAATTTACCAATTTTTGGATGACTTAATAGTTGATCTACGGCTCGAACAAACTGATCTTTAATAATTATTTCTCCATCAACAATAATTCCCTTCTCTAGTGCAAGATCACTAATTGCTTTAAGTTTTATTTTTTTGCCCCAGTAGCTGGTAAATTGAATAGCTTTTAGTGACCGTTCACTAATATCTAATCCAATAGTATTTGGTTGCTGTTCAATTTCCATACTATATTGCTTCGCTTAGACTATACATTGGCATAATTATTGAAACTGCAAAAAAACCAACCGCCACTCCTAATATTAGCATTAATATTGGTTCAATTATCGTAGATAGGTTTGACATAATTCTATCAACTTCCTCTTCGTAAAAGGAGGCCAGATCTTCTAGCACAGTATCCAAGGTACCAGTTTCTTCACCTACTGCCAGCATTTGGATAACTAATGGTGGAAATAATTTTTTATAAGGAGCCATAGATTGTGATACACTAATCCCGGTCTTAACTTGATCAGCCGCATTAATCATTGCTTGATGATAGCGGACATTACCTAAAGTGGTAGCGGTTATTTGAAAGGTTTGTACAATTGGGATATCAGTTTTCAATAAAGAGGAAAAGGTGCGTGAAAATTTTGCTAAGTTGATTTGTCTGAAAATATTTCCAATCATTGGCAACTTTAAAAGAAAACTATGCCAGACTATTTTTCCCTGAGTAGATCGTATTGCAAATATGAATAAAGCAATTAGTAACAACGACCCAGCCGCTACCCAGTAGCCATAATCAACTATAAAATTACTGATCGCAATCAACACCCTGGTTGGTAATGGTAAGGTGGCACTAACCTCATCAAATAAAGCAGTTATTTGTGGTATAACAAAGACAATCATGGTAATACCAATACCTATCATAGCTACGATCACAATAATTGGATAAATAAGGGCGCCTCGTACCTTGGCTACTAAAGTGTGGTTCTTTCTAAGTTGATTAGTGAGGTAAAGTAATACTTCTTCTAATTTGCCGCTTTTTTCACCAGCCTTAATCATATTTATGAACAACTCGGAAAATATTTTAGAGTAGTGCCCCATCGCATCAGATAGGTTTACTCCTTTTTCCACATAAGTTTTTAATTCCTGGAGTATAGTTTTGAATCGTTTATTTTGAGTTTGTTCAGCCAAAGTGTGCAAAGCGGCAGTTACTGTTAATCCAGCTTTAAGCATCACTTGTAGATTTTGAGTAAAAAATATTTTATCAACAGCCTTAATACGTTGCCAATTCATAGCGTATTTTAGCCAGTTTTTTTTGGTGGTGTGATTTAAAAGGGTGGCTTTGGTGAGTAATAGATTCTGTTGACGTAAATAATCAGCCAAAACTTCTTCTGAGGGTAAATCAATTTCACCCATTTTAATTTCACCCTTTTCAGTTCTAGCATTGTAAGCGAATTTCATATTATATTATTCTTTAGTAACCCTGATTATTTCTTCCAAGCTGGTTGATCCCTTGATGGCTTTTATTATACCATCATAGAACATAGGAATCATACCCTGATCAATAGCCTGTTCTTCAATTTTATCCGATGAGCTTTTATTTAAAATTAAATCGGCAATCTCTGGTGACACTTCTAAGATTTCGTAAATTCCCAATCTTCCTTTATAACCATCTTGCCCGCATTGTTTACAGCCAACTGCTTTATAAAAAGATATTTTATCAATTCCTTCATTGCTCTTAATAATTTTGAATTTGATCAAGGTTTGTAATAATTTGTCGGTGTTAATTTTTTTACCAAGATCGTCAATATTTGTTTTTGATAAATGATAAGGGGTCATGCAATTAGGGCAAAGTTTGCGTACTAAACGTTGGCCAACAACTATATTAACAGTTGAAGAAATTAAAAAAGATGGAATGCCCATTTGGGAAAGGCGCGGTAGGGTACCAATCGCATCGTTAGTGTGTAGAGTTGATAAAACCAGGTGTCCGGTCATAGCAGAGTGAATAGCGATTTCTGCAGTTTCGGTATCACGTATTTCTCCTACCATAATGATATCAGGATCTTGACGTAACAGAGATCGTAAACCATTGGCAAAACTAAAACCAATTCGTGGACTTACTTGACTTTGGTTAATTCTTGGCATGCGGTATTCAATTGGGTCCTCAATAGTTGAAATATTTACTTCAGGCTTATTCAGCATGTGCATTATTGAATACAACGTAGTTGTTTTACCAGAACCAGTGGGGCCAGTAACCAAAATCATGCCGTGAGGTTTTTCAATGTTGCGCTTTATTGTTTCAAGTGGATGATTTTGAAATCCTAATTGCTCTAATGTTAATACTTGAGCTGATTCGTGCAACAAACGCATAACAATTTTTTCTCCAGTAAAAACAGGGATTATTGATACGCGAAAAGACACTTCATATTCACTAGTTTTTATTTTAAAACGGCCGTCCTGAGGTAGTCGGTGTTCGTCTAATTTTAGGTTAGATAAAATTTTTATTCTGGCTGTAAGACCAGCTTGGACATTTTTAGGTAAAGTCATTACATCGTGTAAGACACCATCAATGCGGTAGCGAACAATAACGTCCGTTTCACTGGGTTCAATATGAATATCAGAAGCACGTTCAAAAATCGCATATTCTAATAAGGTATCAACCATACGAACCACTGGTACATCTTCTGCTAATTGTTCAAGTTTTTCGCCGCTTGCCTCCTCGCTGGAAATTTCTTCGTGAGTTAATGCCTCAAATTCAGCTCGTAGGCTTTTATGATATTGTTTAATAACCTCCTTAATAGACGAGGGGGTAGTAAGGTGGATCTCAAGCTTGATGTTGAATTTTTTTTCAATAAACTCAAATGTTTGTAAATCGTCAGGATCTATGGTAGCAATTTTGATTGCGTCTTTGGTTTTATCAAAAGCAATTATACCGTGAGTTTGAGCAATGGGTTCTGGAATTGCCAGTAAAATGTCTTTTCTGATCACGGTATTTTTAAGATCAATAAAAGGTATTTTAATTTGGTTAGCTACTAATTCATACAGCTTATTTTCGCTGATGATATTGTTGGTCAATAGATATTCCTCCAACAGAAATTTTTTGTTTTTTGCTTCTGCCTGTATCCGTTTAGACTGTTCTTCTGTAAGAACGGAACTGGCTTGTAATGCTTGGGTAATTTTATCTTGATTAAGCATAATTGTTTTCAAATTCACTAGTTTAAGTTTATACTACCTTATAATATTATACCATTAAATTAAGTGAGTCTCAAATCTAATCATTAGGATTGATGGTATTTTTACGATGATTGGAATATATGGTCGATTGTAATTTAGCATGACATTTACAAGAAATATACGAGAAATGTAGTTGATAGTTGCCAAAAACACCTAATAAAGATTAAAATCAATGATAGTTATGCCTATTCATTTAAATGCTGCTAGAAGTTTTGCTTGGCGTGCTTATTGGCGTTCGCCAAAAGTTTTAGTGCCATTGTGTTTGTCGTTATTTATTGATGTACTTGTTTGGTTGTTGCCATATTGGCAATTAAGCTTTGATAGTGATTTTTTGACAATTCGTTATTCAATATATGTTGGCACCAATTGGTTAGCAGCTAAATATTTTATTTTTTTACCAGCTGTTATTTGTTTGATATTTATTATTGTCAATACTTTTATCAGTTATACAGTTGGTAAAATAAGTCTAATTTTACGTTCGATTATTCTTTGGCAGACAGTAATAATTTGTTTAGCATTTTGTTGGTTAGAGATATTGTTAATTGTATTTAATAGTTAAACAAAGTTTTGTTTATGGATATCGTAGCAATTGTGAAAATATTGACACTAACAACTGTGTCATTTATTGTGGCCTTGTTAGCCACGCCTTTGCTAACACATTTTTTGTATAAATATAAATTAGGAAAAAATGTGCGTGACGAAATTCAAGCACCAGTGATGTCGAGATTGCATCAAGCAAAAAACGGAACGCCGACTATGGGTGGAATATTAATTTGGTTGACTACTTTAGTTTTGGCAGTTATTTTTTTCTTTTTAAGTAGTTTGAATATTATACCACCGATAATAAATTTCTTGAGCCGCACTGAAACCTTGTTGCCATTAGGTGCTTTGGTCGCGTCGGCGCTTGTTGGTTTGATAGATGATTGGTTTAATGTTAAAGGATTAGGTGCGCGTGGAGGAGGATTAAAAATGCGTCATAAGTTATTAATTTATAGCGCCATCGCAATTGTCGGAGCTTGGTGGTTTTATTATAAATTAGACTGGACAATATTATATTTACCCGGTTTAGGAAATATTGATATTGGTTGGTGGTATATCCCCTTATTCATTTTTATCATTGTTGCAACTTCTTTTTCTGTAAACGAGATCGACGGTTTAGACGGACTAGCTGGGGGTACTTTGTTGGCTGCCTTTGGTGCATTTGGTGCTATAGCGTTTATAGAAGGAAAAATTGATTTAGCAGCTTTTTGTGGAGTAATTGTTGGAAGTTTATTAGCTTTTTTATGGTTTAATATTAATCCTGCCAGATTTTTTATGGGAGACACCGGCGCCATGTCATTAGGTGTAACCTTGGGTATAGTAGCCATGTTAACTAATACCGTTTGGTTGTTACCAGTAATTGGTTTATTATTTGTAGTTGAATCACTTTCGGTAATTGTACAGGTGATATCCAAAAGAACTACCGGAAAAAAGATTTTTCTTTCTAGCCCTTTGCATCACCATTTAGAAGCAATTGGTTGGCCCGAGCCTAAAATAGTAATGCGTTTTTGGGTAATAGCCGGAGTAATGGCTGTCATCGGGGTCATTTTGTTTTTAGTAGATAAAGTTGCTTGAAATTATGTATTTGAAAAATAAAAAAGTTTTAGTAGTTGGTTTAGGTTTACAAGGTGGGGGAGTAAGCACGGTTAAATGGTTGGTTGAGCAAGGGGCAAAAGTCACAGTTACTGATTTAAAAACCAAAAAACAATTAATCAGAAGTGTGCGGTCTTTGAAAGGTTGTCCGGTAGTTTATAGATTAGGTGGGCATAATTTAAAAATATTAAAAGGTCAAGAATTAATAGTACAAAATCCGGCGGTTCCGAATGATTCTAAAATAATTAAAGCTGCTGTTACTCAAGCATTACCAATTGAAAACGAAGCAAGTCTTTTTTTTAAATTTTGTTTAGCACCAATAATTGCCATAACTGGTAGTAAAGGAAAATCCACTGTGACGGCCTGGTTGGGAAAAATATTTTCCTCGTATAATAAAAAAACTGTAGTTGCGGGAAATATTAAAGACCGATTGATGTTAGACGAATTGCCACATGTTAAACCGAATACACCAGTCATCTTAGAGTTATCTTCTTGGCATTTAGAAGGTTTGTCACGCTGGCGTTTAAGTCCGCAGGTTGCACTTATTACCAATATTTTACCTGATCATTTAAATCGTTACCGTACAATTGATGATTATGTAAAAGCAAAAACGAATATTTTTAAATTTCAGAAAAAAAATGATTTGGTGGTGTTAAATTACGATAATCAGGTTACTCAAAGATTAAGTCGTAAAATTTCAAGTCGATTATTCTGGTATAGTACAACTCATATAGTTGCCAATGGTTGTTATATAAAAAAGGGTTATGTTTATTATTGTTACCATGGCAAATCGCAGAAAATATATAGCGTAAAAAGTATAAAATTACTTGGACAGCATAATTTATCTAATGCTTTAGCTGTTACTACTTTAGCTAAAGTTGCGGGTATGCCCACAAAATTTATTAGGCAAGGGATAAAAGAATTTAAGGGTTTGCATTCACGACTAGAGCTGGTGGCTAGTAAGCATGGTGTAAAATATTATAATGACACTACAGCGACTATTCCTTTGGCAACACTAGCAGCTTTGGATTCATTTAAACAAAAGTCAATCACTCTAATTGCGGGGGGGGCAGATAAAAAATTGGATTTTTGTACGCTGGCTAAACAAATTAAGAAACAGGTAAATAAATTAATACTATTACCCGGAACAGCAACGGATAAACTGAAACGTGAATTATCCCCGAAATATCAATTTTATTTAGTAAATAGTATGCGTCAGGCGGTAAAGCTAGCCGCTCGAGTTACACCTAACGGTGGTGTGGTAATTATGTCTCCAGCCGCAGCAAGCTTTGGATTATTTGTAAATGAATGGGATCGTGGAGAGCAATTTATTAAATCGGTTAAATTGTTGAATTAATTTATGCTGAAGCTTAAACAAACTTCATCGGTTGATTATATTTTTATAATTTTATCTTTTGTGATTGTTGGTTTAGGATTATTATTGTTGTCATCAGCGTCATCGGTGGTATCTTTTCAAAAATTTGGATTTAGTTACTATTATGTTCAGCGGCAATTGTTATATGGTTTATTGCCTGGTATAATTTTATTTTTGATTCTATCAAAAATTGATTATCATCGAATAGTAAAATATGCCTTGCCAGTTTTTATTGCAAGTATCATAACCTTAATTGCCGTATTAATTCCCCAAGTTGGTTCCGGTTTTGGTGGAGCTAGCCGTTGGCTAGATCTTGGTTGGTTTAGTTTTCAGCCGTCAGAAATTGCTAAATTGTCATTGCTTATATATTTAGCATATTGGTTTGATATAAAAGGTATAGAAGAAATAAGAACCTGGAAACAGGGAACACTGCCGTTTATTATTATAATAGGTACTGTATCGGTATTATTAATAATGCAACCAGATATGGGTACAATGATGGTAATTATTTTAAGCGCCATGATTCTTTATTTTTTAGCTGGTGCTCGATTGTTCAATATTATTACTTTAATGTTTGCGGGTAGCGGTTTATTATATTTTTTAATTAAGATTGCTCCTTATCGGTTAAGTCGCCTAACGGTTTTTTTAAATCCCGAATCTGATCCACAAGGCATTGGTTATCATATCAATCAAGCCTTATTAGCAGTTGGATCAGGGGGGTTTTGGGGTTTAGGGCTGGGGCATTCGCGGCAAAAATATCAATATTTACCAGAGGTGACTGGTGATTCAATTTTTGCTGTAGTGGCTGAGGAGTTGGGTTTTTTATTAACGACCGTGCTTATTATTTTATTAGCGTCATTAATTTTGCGCGGTTTTAGAATTGCCAAACAAGCGCCAGATAATTTGGGTAAATTATTAACATCTGGTATTATGGTTTGGCTAGGATTACAAACTTTTATTAATATCGCGGCTATGCTTAACTTATTGCCATTAACTGGTATACCTTTGCCATTTATTTCGCACGGCGGTTCAGCTATGGTTGTGGGTTTAGCAGCTTTGGGTATAATTGTTAATATCTCGAGTCAAGCTCGGGTAGTGGAGACAAGAAGATGAAGATCATATTAAGCGGTGGTGGTACTTTGGGTTCTGTTACGCCTTTATTGGCGTTGGTTGATCAGTTAAAACAAGATCAGTCTATTGATTTTTTATGGTTGGGAACCAAAGCGGGCCCAGAACACTTTTTAGTTGAACAGGCACAACTAAAATTTATTGCTATTCCTGCGGGCAAGTGGCGCAGATATTTTAGTTTAAAAAATATTTTTGATATATTGAAGGTGTTAACTGGTTTGATTAAGTCTTTGTATTTAATGTATAAGCTAGATCCTCAAGTTGTAGTGGTAGCTGGCGGATTTGTTGGCGTTCCAGTTGGTTGGGCAGCTTGGGCTTGGGGTGTACCGTTAATTATTCATCAGCAGGATGTGGAAATTGGTTTAGCAAATCGATTGTTAGGTTGGTGCGCGGCTAAAATCACCACTACTTGGCCTGTAGCTTCTGGTGGTTTTTTTCCTGATAAAACAAAAGTTATTGGTACGCCGCTACGGAAAATTTTTCAACAACCAGTTGATAAACAACAGATATTATCTGCCTTGGGATTTAATGAAAACTTACCGGTTATATTGGTTATTGGTGGTGGTACTGGAGCAGAATTTCTAAATAAATTAATTGCCCAAAATTTAGATGGGTTAAAAAAAGTATGTCAAATAATTCATATAACTGGAATAAATAAATCTGCTAATCATAATAGCGACAAGAATTATAAAACTTACGAACTAGTAACAAATAAAATATCTGAATATTTAGCAGTGGCGGATTTAGTTTTGAGCAGGGCAGGCATGGGATTAATATCAGAGCTGGCTTATTTTGCTAAGCCTTCAATAATAGTGCCTTTACCAAACACACATCAAGAGAAAAATGCTCAATATTTACACCAGCATAATGCGGCGTTGGTTATTGAGCAGTCCCAGTTGACTGGAGATAAATTAATTAATATAGTACATAGGCTAAATAGCGATCCAGAGTCATTGATTAAGTTAGGAATAAATCTTAAGGCTTTGTTTCCCCAGAACTCTGCTGGTCAACTAGCCGAGATAGTAATGCGGGCTGCAAAAAAAATATGAATATTACACAGGCACAAAGAATTTATATGATTGGAATAAAAGGAGTAGGTATGACTGCGCTGGCGCAAATTTTAAAACAACAAGGAAAGATTGTTTCTGGTTCTGACACCACAGAAAAATTTTTTACCGATAAAGTTTTATCCAAAGCCGGGATTGATCTAAAGGAAGATTTTAAAATATCTAATGTTCCTGATCAGGTTGATTTGGTAATATATTCATCAGCTTATAATGAAGCTAATCCAGAAGTTAATGCTGCCAAGGAACGTAATTTACCTATATTGACTTATGCTGAAGCTTTAGGTGAATTAACCAAGCTTAATAAATCTATTGCCGTTGCAGGGAGTCACGGAAAAACTACAGTAGCTGCAATGTTGGCTTTTATATTAAAACAAGCAGGATTGTCACCCACGGCAGTTGTTGGCTCACAAGTACCGCAGTGGCAAGGTAATGCTCTAATCGGTTTTGGTGAATTATTTGTTTTTGAGGCAGATGAATATCAAAACAAATTCAATTATTTTTTTCCTCAAGCTGTTGTGTTAACTAATATTGATTGGGATCATCCAGATTTTTTTAAAACTCCAGAATCGTACTTTGATGCCTTTGTAAAATTTTTACAAAAAATTCCGTTAGACGGATTTGTGGTGGCGAATTATGATAATGATTTAGTGCGCCAGGCTGTAACAGAAGCTGGGCTTAAGCCCGAGCAAATATCAAGTTACGGTTTAACTGCTGGTTTTTGGCAATTGGAAAGAATGTGGCTAGATCAGGGCAGTTGGCATTTTTCTGCTAATGGTGGAGAAGAATTTTTAGGTGATTTTTGGTTAAAATTGGTTGGCAGCCATAATGTATCTAATGCTTTAGCAGCCCTAGCCTGCGCCAGGCGATTGGGTGTTGATATAGAAGTAATTAGAAAATCATTAGCCGAGTTTTCTGGTACCAGTCGCAGATTTGAGTATAAAGGAAAATTAACTAACCAAGTAATTATTATTGATGATTATGCCCATCACCCACGGGAAATATTAGCCAGTTTAAAAGCAGCGCGTGATTATTACCCTTATAAAAATATTCGAGTGGTTTTTCATCCTCATACTTTTTCTAGAACCAAGGCATTGCTTACTGATTTTGGTATAAGTTTTAAAGACGCTGATGAAGTAATTGTGTTAGATATTTATGCATCAGCCCGTGAAACTACAGGTGATATTACTTCTGAACAATTAGTTGAGGAAATAATTAAACATCATCCGAAAGTAATATATCAGCCCAAAATATCAGATGTAGTAGAATATTTGGCTAATTCTTTAAGTCGCAGCGATTTAGTGATCACTATGGGTGCTGGTGATGTGTGGAAAGTAGGGGATGAGCTGATAAAAAAATTGGGTTTAACACAGGACAATAATTAATTCTTCCTGGTTTCCAATTATAATTATAGCAGCGGTATAAGATGTAAATGACATTGGGGATTTTTGTCCGATCGGACATTTTTCCCCGATTTAATTCCAACCAAAAGCGTAGAGGAAGTATTATCCAAAAATGAAAAAGCCGACCAACGATTGTTCGTGATCGGCAATTATTTATGGGCGCGGGGAGTCGGGCAGTATATAATCTGCACCAGTGATTAATACAATTACTATTGCTAAGATCGCAATTATTACTAGTATGAGAATTTGTTTTCCCATACTCAGACCAGTTTGGTCGATAATGTTTAATAACATTTTAGTTTTCCTATTTGTTTTTGAGAGATTGTTTAACTTTTTTAAAACCACAAACTAATTGCGAGCTTAAAAAAGTTTGGGAGAACTAAGATTTTAGTTCTCCCGGGCCTTATTTTTCGGTGCCTTGCCCTTTGGCACCTCGCATTTTATGAAAGTTTATCACCTTCAATAAAAAGGCATATATGCTCCTTTGTTTTTATCGATTCAGTGATTTTATTTGTTGCACCAATTCCGCGTGAGGAATGGTGGTTGATCTTGAATCAGTATTTATGTAATAAACTGATTCAGTATTTTCATTTATTGGTTGATTAGGGACTGTTTGTCCCTTTACTTCCAATTTACCTCGCCAGACTATTCTGGCGGTACGGCCGTGACGCAATTCCATTGACGCGGAAGCAACAACGCTGTCACGACCGCTGGATGTAATAATACTAACGGTCCAGACTACCTGAACTCGGTAGTCTGCGTATTTGGAATTATAGCGACGATCAATTGTCGCAATTTCTTTTTGATCCTGTCCAATCATTCCAGGATCAAGGTCATATTCATCTACTAAGCCACCTTCAGCAGAGAATAATCTTATTACGATCGATCTCCCCAATGGGTCCCTGTTTTCCATTACATAGGTTACAAAGACCTCTGGTGCGAAAGTAAATCGATCGCAGCCAACTATTAGTGTTAATGCTAAAAGCATTAACACAAGTTTCGTTTTCATTTTTTTCTTCCTTATGATATTATTTTTTCTTTCTTATTAATCTGGAGGAAGTGTCTGGATTTATATCCGCTGCTCGCGGATGTATCCAAGACTAAGCAATGTCCCAAGTAGCGCCCAGTCGAAACCAAGGCTACTAAAGTAAATTGCCAACTCTCTCCTCCAAGTTAATAAGAAAGAAATTTTGTTAATGAACTTCCCGCCTGAATAAGTAATTTTTATTTACTCAGGTAGGAAGGAGAAAGAGATTTTTTTCTTTCTCCTTTAAGAAGTGATTATCTGGTGTGAATCGCCGAGATCATGTCTCTGGCTATCAGTACATCAATGACGAGCAGGATGATGCAGATAATCGGCAGTGCGTCTGAGTGATTTATCCAAACTTTATTAGCTTGGAGAATGACACCCGTTCCAAGGTTGAGGCATAGAAACAATATCAGTCCTATCCAGAATTTTTCGCGATTCATTTTTTTATCCTTATGTAATGAGCAATATGTTAAATAAAAAGGTGTTTATCTCGATATCAGATTGAGCTTGCTTTCCGTATCTGCTAATTCGACCCAGTAAATATTTTTTTATTATCGCTTATTCGACTGCGATTCAGATACACCCAAATTTATGAGCTTATTCATGAATGAATATTAACGGGACAAGCTGCAACCGGTTGTGCTTGCCAAATACTGATACCTAGATAAACACCTTTAGTTTAGCCCCAAGCACCTGGGTTGTTTCTGGATTTTAATTTAACAGTTTAGTATAGGGTATAATGATATTTTTGTCAATAGTTATGGAACAATAGTTATTAAACCCCTTTGTTTTTAGGCTCCAATTAATCTTTTATTGCTAAATTTAGCCAAAAAGCATGGTTAATTAGTTGATTGTTCCACCAACTTAAACTAGTCTTAAAATAGGATATTATGAAAGACATATTTGACACTCTAAAAGAAAATATTGGGTCGAACATTAAACTTAACGAGTCGCTTAGTAGGCATACTAACTTTAAAATAGGTGGGCCAGCTAAATATTATTTTGAGGCATTGACTAGTACTGATTTGGAGCGTGCTGTTCAAACTGCGCGTGAGTTGCAAATTCCAACAATAGTGCTTGGGGGAGGGGCTAATGTATTGGTGTCGGATAATGGTTTTGCAGGTTTGGTTATTATTGCTAAAAATCAAATCTGGTCGATCAATGGTAATTTAGTTAGCGCCGAAGCTGGGGTGAATTTGGGTTTTTTAGTTTCACAAACCGTATCTGCAGGCTTGGCAGGGCTTGAACCTTTGGTAGCAATTCCTGGATCAGTAGGCGGCGCGGTTTATGGTAATGCTGGATTGCCGCAAATAGCCAAAGGATGTATTGGCGATTGGATTTATGAAGTAACAGTTTTGGGTGATGATAAAATTGTTAAGCTGAATAACAAGCAGTGCAAATTTAGTTATCGTAACTCGTTATTTAAACAAACCAAAGACATAATATTAAGCGTTATTTTAGAATTGAAGCCAGCAGATAAGTTGGTAAGTGAAAAATTAATTAAAAAATATATTGCCCAAAGAAAAGGCCAGCCGTATCATCTTCCATCAACAGGTTGCATTTTTACAAATGTGGAAGTAAAAACTAAAAAACAAGAAGCAGAAATCAAAAATAAAATAACTAGCGAGCCGAAGCTAGATGATTTCTTATTACGTGGGCAAATTCCTGCCGGTTGGCTAATTGAACTAGCTGGATTAAAAGGAAAAATTATCGGTGGGGTACAGGTGTCAACCGATCATGCAAATTATATTGTTAATATAAATAATGCCAAAGCTGAACACGTGGTTATGCTGATTTCTTTTATTAAGCAGCAAGTGCGTGATAAATTTGGAATTCAATTAAAAGAAGAGGTACAGTATATTGGGTTTTAAAAAAGCGTCTAGTTTGGCTAGACGCTTTGTAAGTTAGTTGTTAAAGCCAGTTAATTTTTGTTCTCAATGAACAAGTGCGAAATTGACGTGCCTCGATGTGCGGCAGAAATAGCGGCGGCAAATATATCAGTCACCGATATTATATTAAGTTTGGTGTGAAAATCAGCATCTGGTTGAAGAGGAATAGTATCGGTAACTGTTAAGCTTGTTAATTTACTTTTTTGTATCATTCTCACCGCATCGCCAGACATAAGAGAGTGTATGCCACAGGCATGAATTTCGTTTGCTTCCATTTCGCGCAGCTTGGTTGTCGCGTTGAAAAAAGTACCAGCGGTGTCAATTAGGTCGTCTAGGAGCAAACAATTTTTTCCGGATACATTTCCACTAATTCGCATCTCTTTAATAGCGTTTGGTCGTGGTCGGCGTTTGGTGATAAAAGCGATATCTACTGCGTTTAGATAGTCTGCATATTTTTCAATACGCTTACTGCCCCCAACATCTGGTGATACAAGGACCAAGTTTTTTATATGCATACGTTTAATTGCTGGTATCAGATTTAGTGAAGCAAATAAATGATCAACCGGTATTGGGTCAAAAAATCCGACAATTTGATCAGCGTGCAGATCCATGGTTATAACTCTATCTGCGCCGGCGTTTACAATTTCATTGGCCCAGCGTAAAGCCGTGATATCCATACGAGGACTTGATTTTCGATCATCTCTCCCTTCAAAATATGTAATTACCACAGTCACGCGACTGGCGGAAGCTAATTTTGCTGCGTGAATAAGATATTTTAAATTTTCTAATCTGACAGCAGAACCAATTGGTGAGGTTCCATGTAAACTAGCAATAATATATATATCGTTTCCGCGGATACTACGGCTGAATTGTCGTTTTTTGTTTCCGTCTGCATAATTAGTCATTGTGATCGGAATTAAATTTGTATGAAGTAAATGTGCTACTTTGGACGAAAAATTAGCATCTGATTGTGTACTAGCGATAGTTAGCTTATTCATTATTGATCTCCTTATAATAGACGCTGTTATATGAAAATTATTTTAAGATTCGATTTTTGTTTGGTAAATTACCTTAACACTAGGTAGAGTCTGGCGTCAAGCTTGATTTAGTAGCAACAACTTGTTTACAAGTTGCTTAATATTATCTAAACTTAATATCATATAAAGTTTTCCACAGATGGATATTATAATTAGTGCAAAAAATTTCAAACTTACTCCTTCGCTGATTACTTATACTGAAGAAAAAGTTGGTAAAGTGGAGCGTTTTTGGGGTGAGATTATTCGGGCCAATGTTGAGTTATCAGTTGGCCGTGTTAAATCTGCAGGCAATATTTCGCAAGTTAGAGTTTGGCTAGAGGTGTCGGGGCCTGATATCGAGGCCGAGTCTGAAGCAGCTGACATGCATGCAGCTATAGATTTAGTGGTTCCTAAATTGGAAAGTCAAATTCGCAAAATGCGCGGTAAGGTGTTAAGCCGACAAAGAAAATTAAAATCATAAAAATGAAAAGTAGAAAGAAATTTTGGAAATTAGGCAGAGCAGATTTAAATACTGATTATTTTGATATTAACAAAAATGGTCAACTAGTAGTTAAAGAGGGGAATTATCAATACAATTTATTTGATCTAACGCGTAAATTTAACACTTCACTAGAATTAGTATTTCCTTTTATTATTGAAAAGCGATTGCAGGAATTAATAGCGATTTTTAATAAGTGGATTAAAGCGTATCGTTATCGGGGCAAATTTTTTTATCATTACCCAATGAAAGTAAACCAGAATAAGGAATTTGTGCTGCCGATAATTTCTGAAGGTGGAAATATTGAGGTAACAAGTGCCAACGAATTGTGGTTGGTTAAGCGGTTGTGGGAGCAAGGTCAGTTTAATACTAGAATCAGAGTAATTTGTAATGGACCAAAAACTAATTATTATTTGTCACTTATTTCTGAATTAAGAGAAAAGGGTTTACAAATAACACCGATTATTGAAGATATGGATGAGGTAGTGTCCATTAATGGTTTTAAAGGTGATGTTGGGATACGACTGGACCCAGATGTTAGAATACGAGCACATTGGGACAAGAAATTTGGCCGATTTGGTTTACCGGCTAAAGAAATATTAAAATTAGGACGCATTAGAAATTTAAAATTACTGCACTATCACATGTCAACACAGATTGAATATCAAGAGGATTTGATTGCACCATTAAAAAAAGCCCTTAATCTGTATGTTAAACTGCATAAAACTAATCCTAATTTAGATATGATTGATTTAGGTGGTGGCTTGCCTGTGCCTTATGAAGGAACGCCGCTGTATAATACCGAAGCTATTGTTAAACGAATTATTAGGAATATTCAGCGAACAACAGATCGTGCTGGAGTTCCTAATCCTGATATCTTGGTAGAGTGGGGAAGTTATTTAGTGGCACCAGCACAAATGACAATTTATCGGGTGTTGAATGAAAAGCCAATTGAAAACGCTATGGCGAAAAAATGGTATGTGGTTGACGGAAGTTTTATGAACGATTTAAAAGATACTTGGGCTATTCATCAAAAATGGCAAGTAGTGCCGATTAATAATTTACATGCTAAAAAATTAACCAGGGTGTGGTTAGCTGGTCTGTCTTGTGATTCAGATGATAAATATACTGCTGGTGGGGAATATATTTTATTGCCTCGATTGGAAGACTTAGAAAACGGTGATCAGCAGTTTGTAGCCATGCTTTCTACTGGCGCTTATCAAGATTCCCTAGCATCACATCATTGCTTATTATCATCACCAGCTAAGATAATTGCTCAAAATGGGGTTTTAATGGTGGCGAGAAAAAGAGAGAGCGCAGAAGAAGTAGGTAAACAATTTGGGTGGTAATAATTTTATGAAACTTAAGTATCAAAAAGAACCATTTAATTTTGGGGGATTAGAGCCAGCCACTTGGGATAAGGCAAGGGTGGCGGTTTTACCAATCCCTTATGAAAGCACAACCACTTATGGCGGCGGTACGGCTCGGGGTCCATCTGCTATTATTGACGCTTCGCGGCATATGGAATTATGGGATATAGAGTTAGGCAAGGATTTTTCTCGTCTTGGTTTTTTTACTTTTCCGGAATTAGAACCAGATATGTCTGGTCCAGAACAAACCATGGGTCGTATTCAAGATGCTGTAGCTGAAATAGTAAAAGATGAAAAATGGCCTTTGGTGTTAGGTGGCGAACATTCAATAACACCAGCGGTAGTGGCGGCGGTGCAGAGTAAATACAAAAAATTATCAGTATTACAAATAGATGCGCATACTGATTTGCGGAATGAATACCAAGGCACTAAATATAGTCATGCTTGTGCCATGCGACGTGTTTATGACTTAAATATTCCAACTGCAGCAGTTGGTATTCGTTCGGTTAGTGAAGAAGAAACAAAGTTTATTAGTAATGCCAAACTTGCCAGTAGAATTTTTTATGCACCTGAGATTCCAGTTGATACAGTATTAAAATGCTTAAGTGATTATGTATATATCACGGTAGATGTAGATGGTTTTGATTCTAGTATTATGCCCGGAACCGGTACCCCTGAACCAGGAGGGTTAAACTGGTATCAGGTTATTGATTTATTGCGTGCTGTTGGTAAGCAGAAAAAAATTGTCGGAGCTGATATTGTGGAATTAGCACCAATCCCTGGCCAGCCGGCAGAGGATTTCTTAGCTGCGAAATTAGCTTATAAAATTATTGGTTATTCTTTTTTTGGTAGGAAGTGAATTAATCTGTTAATTTGATTCAATTTTTGTAATAAAAAAGAGCCATCTGATTTTTTTAATGAAAATCAAATGGCCCAACCAGCTACTTAGTAGCCTTATTTAGTCACTTCCTCAAATGTGACCTGAGTGTGCTGTTCATTCGCAAATTTTGCGAAATATAGTTTGAAATTAGTACCGGTGAAGAAATGCTTCACCAGAAACTTCGAGACTTTGCTTAGATCTACTTTTTGTCTTTCAGCCATATCTCGCAGACTGCGTAGGAAGGTATTGGTTCCAATTTTCTCCCGCAGCGATTCATAAGCTTGGCAGTCTTCGTGATTAATAAGGATAACCACTTTGACCGAATGGAAATGATCAAGTATAAACTCGATCTGCTCCTTAGTCACCTTGAAGTGCTTAGGGAGCGCATCCATTTCTGACAACGAACTGATGCCGCCCGGGATAATAATGGGTACATATTTTCCTTGAGCAAGTTCTAGGCATCCTTTTTCTTGTTGGCCTTCGATGAAATTACGGAAGGCATTTTGAAAGCGGGGATCGTCGCAGTGAATTATGATGGCTTCGGGGTTTGAATCAAGGTCGACTGGAAATTCCAACACGGTCGTAAATTTTTCAACAGTTCCTGTTGGTGCAATATTAGATTTATCTTTTTCAGCCATAGATTATATTCCTCTTGTTATTGGCAAATCAATTAAATATTATGTGGGAGAGTTTTGTACTCTCCCACTGTTTTTTCCTTTGCATGTTGCTTAGGCTTCGACTGTGGTATGTTTTGGGTGTTCCTCCTTGAATTTCAGCCCAGGAAGTAATTTCTCGATTTCATCAGGTTTAATCCCAATTTTTTCAAGAAAGCCGGTGATGTCCATTTTCAACGCCTTCATTTGCGTGAAGACTTTAAAAATAATATTAGGAACGAGAGTGCTCATTCGCTCAATACCGCCATCACCGTTTTTTCCTCCGCCCAAATCGACAATTGAGATATTGTCGATGTTGCTTAAACCAGCGGCTGTCGACCGGAAGATTGATTCCATGACTTTCGAGCCAGCTTCGCCAGCTTCCTCAAGCAGTCGCGGTAACCGATCTAGAATGAGTAGCAGTTTGGCTGCCTCACTCATTTCCATCATTGCCACATTCATGGCTTTGGCGCCATCAGCATCAGCTAGTAAGCCTTGTTTCTTACCTTCAGCTTCAGCTAGTAGGTATTGTTTCTTACCTTCAGCATCAGCTAGTAAGCCTTGTTTCTTACCTTCAGCTTGAGCTAACAGTATTGCCCTTTGGCCGTCAGCATCAGCGAGCATGACCTTGAGTTTCAACGCTGCTTCACCTTCACCCTTCAGGGTGTCGGCATCTTTTTTACCTTCAGCTTCCGTTTTCAGAGCGATAGCTAAGGCTTCAGCTTCCAATTCGCGTTTTCTCTTAGCCGCTACAGCTTCAATCTCGATTTTCTTTCGAGCGGCATCCGCATTGATTTCTATCTGCTTGCGATTGGCTTCGGCCTGCATGATAATTGATGCATTAAGTTCAGCTTTTTTGCGTTCTGCTTCTTTTTCCTCAACAGCAATTTGTGCTTGTTTTCCCGCGGCATCTCGTTTGGCCTCGGCAATTTTCAATTGTTCTTGTTGAGCTGCTAAGGCAATCGACTTTGCTGTTTCCGCTTTAGCCACCTCATTAGCTGTCGAGACCTGGTATTGTGCTTTTTTTATGTCCCGGTCTTTTTCAGCCTCCGCTATCAACGCCTCATTTTTAGCTTTGACAAGAGCGGCTTCTTTGAGCGCATCAGATGTTTTAACCTGCGTATCCCTGTCGGCTTCTGCTACCTTGACGGCGGCATCTTTTTTAGCCTCGGCTACTGCTTTTTTACCAAGAGCATCAATGTAGCCCTCGGCGTCCTTTACTTCTTGGATGACCAAGGTGACGATTTCAATACCCAGCCGTTTTAGTTCCTCTTTTGATTCTTCCACGACCTTTTTATTGTACTCGTCTCGCTTTCGCAGGAGCCCATCGATGTCCAGATTTCCGATAATAGATCGGTTGTGGCCCTGGAGGATATTTTGAACAATTTTATGAATCTCATCCTCGGCTTTTCCAAGAAAGTTTTCCGCGGCATTCATTAAATCCTCTGGTGCCGTGCCAATTTTGCAGGTGGCGACACCTTTAACATTAATCGGTACATTATCTTTGTTCGGGATTTCTTTCTCATCGATGTTGATTTGAAAGGCTGTTGTGGAAAGTTCTGCGAAATTTTCAACAAACGGGATTACGATGCCACCACCCGAGGGAACAACCTTAAAACCAAATGTTCTTTTTGGTGCTAGTTTAGCGCCATCCTTTTCCACAGCTTTATCCCGGGGATCGGAATAAGTGTATTTTCGGCCGTAGTAAATTCCTACTCTTCCAGGAGGAATTTTTTTGTAACGACTGGCCATGACTCGTAGTGTAAATAAAATACCAAATACTACGAGTAGTATCATTATTGGTACGAAAACGCTTCCGAAGAAATTTCCTATTGCGTCCATGATTATTCTCCATTATTTTGTTTGTAATTTGTGATTTATGATCGTACAAAAACTCAAGTTAGTGTTACTAGTAATTCGCTTCCGTTGTTACCGACAATTTTTATTGCCCGGCCTTTTTCTATTGGCTCGCCGTTTTGTGAGCGGGCTAGGTAAGTTTTGTAAGCACCATAGACGGTAACGCTAATTTCTCCTATTCCATTTTTACTGATGGAAGTTACAACTGACCCGATTAATCCGATGGTGGCTGATGTTGGAATAAGTGAAGTTCCTTGTTGTTTATACATCAGGCTTAAGCCAAAAAACATTAGCCCAGCGACTATAACGCCAAACAATATGCCGATTAGGGATGACGCAACTATATCGACATTATAATATCTTGCGATTGCACCGGCTGCTCCGAATACCATAATACCAGTAGCAATAACCTTGGTACTAAAAATACTGATGGTAGTTTCCGAAGTGCCTTCATGATCAATGGTTGTATCGTGGTCGGTATCAGTAGAAACATCATGATCATGACCAAAGATTAGTGAAGATGCTAGCCAAATAATGCCAGCAATAGCCAACGCGATGAATATTGGCATGATTTACTCCTTTCGTTGAATGTGAAACATTGTTATTTAATTGTGAATTTTATCAATATTTATATTTATATTTATCGCAACACCTTAACATAAGGCTGTTTTTTTGTCAATGTTTATAATATTTGGTTATAATATTTTATCAAATTGTCAATACTTTAACTAAGATTACAAATAATGTTAATTTTATTAAATATATTAAATAGAAAAATCAGCCTCCCTAATAGATTTTATGGGGAGGCTTTTTGATGTAAATATATTTTTACTTAACAATTTGGTGTTTAGGCATTAATATTCTCTTTGGCTATATTTTTCTTCACAGTTGTAATAATAGCTGGCCAATCATATGCCTCGGGTCTTAATAGTGTTTCATCTACACCATGAGTTAATATTGGGAGTTTAACGAAGTAAACGATTGTTGAAAGTTCATTCGCGGTTTGCATTTCTTGTTTTGTAATATACCATTGATTAGGCTCTTGTTTCCCTAATGAATTAACTAGTGCTATGGTTTCATGGTTGCAACTATGCGGACGTAATCCCACGATTATAAGTGGGTAATGTCTTTTTGCCGCTTCCTTGCAAAGAGTAATACAATTGAGCGGTTGCGAATCGCACCCGTTGGCTAAAGGTATATCAAATTCAGTGAGCATAATATAATCTTTCTCGCTGAGATTAGATGCTTCTTTTTCTAACCGAATTTGATCAAAAACAGATAATGCTTGGTTATAACTTTGCGCAATGCGAATATTATGTATTCCTTGAATTTGTTTCAACAGTGCAACAGAAGCAGTGTTCAGTGTAACGATTATAATGTTCATTTTTAACTCCTATATTAATTGGTTATTATTTAATTTTTATTTATTTAAGGCTAACATTATATTTCCGTCTTGTCAAGAGTATAAAAATATAGTAAAGTAAATTCTACTCTATGTCATTTTTAACTAAACTATTTGGTGACCCAAACGCTAAGGTAATTAAGACTTTGGAACCAATAGTCCAGAAAATAAATTCTTTAGAGCCAGAAGTGCAAAAGTTGACAAATGAGGCACTAAAAGGTAAATCTCAAGAATTTAAGGATCGATTGTCTAAAGGAGAAACTTTGGATGATTTGTTGCCCGATGCATTTGCTTGTGTTAGGGAGGCGGCCAAGCGCACTTTGGGTCAACGTCATTTTGATGCGCAATTAATCGGCGGTATTGTTTTACATCGCGGACAAATCGCGGAAATGAGAACTGGTGAAGGAAAAACTTTAACTGCTACTTTGGCTGTATATTTAAATGCCTTATCAAGCAAGGGCGTGCACGTGGTAACGGTAAATGATTATTTATCGCGACGTGATGCTGTGTGGATGGGGCAAATTTATTACGCTCTTGGTTTGGTGGCTGGTTGTATTAATCACGAGCGGTCGTTTATTTACAGCCCAGAAGTAATTCACGAGGATGCTTCATATAACAAGTTAAAGGAGGTTACTCGGCAGGAGGCGTATCAGGCTGATATTACTTATGGAACCAATAACGAATTTGGTTTTGATTATTTGCGCGACAATATGGTTTGGCAACTGCAGCAAAAAGCACAACGCGCGCTTAATTATGCCATTGTTGACGAAGTTGACTCCATATTGGTAGATGAAGCTAGAACGCCGTTAATTATTTCTGCGCCAGCCGAAGAAGCAGTTGAGAAATATTATGATGTGGCTCGGTTTTTAGCTGGTTTGCAAGAAAATACTGATTATAATGTTGATGAAAAAATGCATGCCGCCACGTTTAGTGAAGAAGGTGTAACTAGGGCAGAAAAATGGCTGGGCGTGGAAAATTTGTATACTGGAGCAGATGTGGAAATAATCCATCTACTAGAGGCTGGTTTGAAAGCCAAAGCTTTGTTTAAACGGGATAAGCAATATGTGGTACGCGATAACGAAGTGGTAATTGTGGATGAGTTTACTGGTAGGCTGATGTTTGGCCGGCGATATTCCGAGGGGTTGCATCAAGCTATCGAAGCCAAGGAAAATGTAAAAATTCAACGGGAAAGTATGACTATGGCCACAGTCACATTTCAAAATTATTTTAGAATGTATGAAAAATTAGCTGGCATGACTGGTACAGCTGCTACTGAAGCAGAGGAATTTTCTAAAATATATGATTTGGAAGTAGTCACTATACCAACCAATAAACCAATGATTCGTTTGGATGCTTCAGATTTAATTTATAAAACAGAGCAGTCAAAATTTGACGCTGTGGTTCAGGAAATCAAAACGAGACACGAAGCGGGTCAGCCAGTATTGGTTGGTACTATTTCCATTGCTAAGAATGAAATTTTGGATGAAATGTTAAAACGTGAAGGAGTACCTCATGAAGTATTAAATGCTAAGAACCACGCGCGTGAAGCAAGTATAATTGCGCAAGCGGGTCGTAGGGGCGCTGTGACATTAGCTACTAACATGGCGGGACGCGGCGTAGATATTATTTTGGGTGGCTTTCCATTGGATCAAATCGAAGCTGAATTTATCAAACAAGCAGGTGGTTTGCATGTAATTGGTACAGAGCGCCATGAATCGCGACGTATTGATAACCAGCTAAGAGGCAGATCGGGCCGCCAAGGTGATCCTGGGTCGTCACAATTTTTTGTTAGCTTGGAAGACGACTTAATGAGAATTTTTGGCGGTGAAAGAGTAAAAATGATGATGGAGCGACTAGGATTGCCAGATGATGTACCTATTACTAACGCTATAGTTTCTAAATCAATTGCCGCAGCTCAAAAAAAAGTTGAAGGTGATAATTTTGATATTAGAAAACATTTGGTTGATTATGACGATGTTTTAAATAAACAGCGTGAGGCAATCTACCGTCGACGAGTAGAGATTTTAGATTTAGCTGAAGAAAATCCAGCTGAGTTGAAGAATTTGGTTTTAGAACAAGTAACGGCAGAAATTGCTAGTGTGGTATCATTTCATACGGCCTTAACAGATGAAAAAGAATGGAATTTGCAGGAAATTTATGAAGTAATCAACACAATTTTTCCGGTGTCGCTCGAGGTTAGAAAAAAACTTAATGAGATAGAAGAGCAAGCGGGTGATGCTTCAGCCGATGCTAAGGCGCGAAATAAACTAATTAACTATTTAACTAAATTAGCAACTGAGGAATATGAAACTCATGAGCAACAATTAATTAAGCAAGCGGAAAAATTACAGCAGGGTGATCCGGAAAAAATTATGCGCAATGTAGAACGTACAATTTTACTGCGATCCTTGGATAATCATTGGGTAAAACATTTAACTTCTATAGATCACCTTAGGGTTGGTATTGGGCTTAGGGGGTATGGTCAGCGTGAACCGTTGGTTGAGTATAAGCGCGAGAGTTATAAAATGTATCAGGATTTGATTGCACTAATTAGAAATTCAGTTGTTTATTCAATTTATAAGACTGAATTAACCCAAAGAATGGCTGGAGCTACTGAAGCGCCAGTTAGAAAAACTCAAGAATTAGGGCCGGCTAAAACGAGTTCTACCCAAAATATGATGTTTGGCGCTACTTCTTCTACAGCCACAGTTCCGCAGAGTAAAATTAAAGATGCCCAAGGGCACAAAGTCGGCCGCAACGACCCTTGCCCGTGTGGTTCTGGTAAAAAGTACAAGCGATGTCACGGTAGATAGCTTTTTTGTATAATTAAAGTTCAATATGCCACAACTTTTATTTAATGAAATAAATCTAGCGCAGTCCCGTAGTGAAGTGACACTTCTACTACTAGGATAAGAAGTGTCACGGGAAATAATTTAACCTTTAAAAAACGTACCTATGCATAATCCCGAAAAAGAAACTGGCGAGATAAAAGGAGAGTTGGAATTAGTTTTTACTGGAGATGAATTTATTTTACCTAGTGATACGCGAATTTTAGAGCCCGTGCGAAATGAGCTGGAAAGAAGATTGTTGGCCGCTGGTTGGGTTGAAGAGAAGATTGAGAAGGTTTTAGTGGCAGTTGATGAAGCAATTACTAACGCTGTTAAGCATGGCAATAAAAATAAACCAGAAGCCAAGGTTTATATCAGATTAACCCTTGATAATTTAGATTTTAAAGTTGTAATTCGTGATGAGGGTAGCGGTATTCCAGATGATCAGGTGCCGGATCCGCGTCAGCAAGAGAATATAACCAAAGCTGATGGTCGTGGTATTTTTTTAATGAAACAACTTAGCGACAAAACAGAATTTAATGGGCCAGAAGTCATATTATATTTTAAAAATGATGTTCAGATAAATTAAAAAGTGTTGAGACTATCCGTTATTTTTACAATGGTGGTCATGGAAAATAATTTAATATTTTAATAAGTAAATTTATTCAATCAGCGCCTATACAACAAGACGAAGATGAAAGATTACAAGCATTAATAAATTTAGGCTTATTAGATACCGAGCCCGAGGAGAGGTTTGATAATATTACCAATGAGGCAATTAAGATTTTTAACGTTCCTATTTCTACTATTTCGCTACTTGATAAGGATCGTGAATGGTTTAAATCGTCAATCGGATTAGATAATAGAGAAGGTCCGAGAAATACATCTTTTTGCGGACATGCTATTTATGCCAAAATTATTTTTATAGTTGAGGATACATTAACTGATTTGCGTTTTAAAGATAATCCTACGGTAATAAATCCACCGAAGATTCGTTTTTATGCTGGCGTGGCGTTATATGACAAGACCGGTAATTATCCAATAGGAGTTTTATGTATAAAAGATATTAAGCCAAGAAAATTTACTCCGGCTGATATTGATAAGTTGGTGGAGTTGGCTAAGAAAGCAGAACAGGAATTGAATAGGACTTATAACTAAAAATAAATAATTATAATTAATTATCAATTTATGAATGAAAGTGCAGAAATGAAAACATTAGAGCCATTGACTCCTGAATAGGAGATTGAGGCCATTCGGCAGGAGATTTATATGATGGGAGCAAACGATTCAGAGTTTTCTGCCATTGATGATATTTTAGAACGATTGAAGAATAAAGTAATCGATACAGAGCAAGCAATTACCGAAGCAACAAAAATAAAAAACAATAAACAAGATTATCATTAAAAAAGTTATTTTAATTTATTTAAAATAAATCCGCCATTTGGTAAATAGCGGATTTTTTTAAGACGCGGATCAGGTTTTGGTTTTTCCTGATCAAATATTGTTTTAACCTCAAGATTTTTTAAAAATCTTAAAGTTAATAATTCTTGGGAAGATTTTTTCCAGATTTGTCCAAAGTCACCAATTGTGCCCTTGTTGGTTAGGGTATTAGAAACTTCAAAATGAATAGTAGTTTCTCTGTCGTCAACTTTTAATGTCCAGGGGCTCTTTTTAAGGGTGGCAAAGTATTTAGCATCAATGATGTCTAATGGAAAATTAAAAACAAAATTTATTTTTCCTTCTACTACATCCAAAGTCCAGTAGATTGGATTTTTTAATGAATCAGAATTTAAGTAGGTTCCTGTCCCCCAGCAAATAATTCCAGTAGACCTTTCTGCTTGGTAATTTTTCTGCTCATGAAAAATTGTTTTTAGTACGTGGATATCGATTACTTGATGTTCAATGAAATCGGGTAATTCTATTAATTCTGATTGCGCCCAGGTAATTTGCCCTAGCAACAAAATCATTAAGATTATTAAAATAACGATTTTCATCTTGTGTCTCCTTTTTATTGTAATTGTGTTTGTTTGAATGCACTTTATAATCAAATTTATAATTTGTCAATCAATAAGGTAACGCTTGCTAGATGATTGAGGAAATGTTAAGATTTAAGCAAATTTATGATAGATGAATCGATTTTTACTGATAATAATCAACAACGTCATCACAAACCAGCTAAGCCACCAATTTCAGAACGGCTTACGGTAACGGCAATTACTTTGTCTATAATTTTAGTACTGGCTTTGGTAGTGTTACAAATTAAGGCGTTGTATGATGTTAATCGGTATTTTAATCCGCATTACCAAGTTTGTACCCAACAATTAACTGAGCCAGGATACGGTGACTGTTCTGGCGAAGCTTATGCTTGGGAGCGCATATTATTGTGGAGTTATTTAAGCGGTGGATTATTTTTAATTTATTTAATTTTGGCGCTAGTTTTTAGAAAAAGAAAGAATTACACTTGGCAAATGGCGTTATTTAGGGTTTTTACTGTGCTCACTTTTTTTGCTACTGTGGTAATGATTGCCTATTTAAATCAATATTTATTTGAATATCATCAAGATATTGCTTGGTATGTGGCTTTAGGTCTAGTGGTAATTTTATCAATTGCACTGGTTATTTATATCGAGCGTCGTCGCCTACAAAAAAAATTAGCAGGCAAACCAGCTAATAGTTATGTCAAAAATATCATCTAAAAAGAAAATTGCAGTGTTGGATATTGATGGAACTATTTTTCGTTCTTCCTTGCAGCGCGAGTTATTAATGTCGTTGGTTTATTTTGGCGTTTTTCCACCAATAGTAAAAAAGGAATTGGAAAAAAATTATTATGCGTGGGTAAACCGCGCTGGTTCTTATGAAGATTATATCAATAAAGTTGTTCAGTCATATCAGCAGCGAATTAATGGTGTATTGGTTAGCGATGTCAGAAGAGTAGCCAATATTGTGATTGAACAGCAAAAATACCGAGTTTACACTTATACGCGCGAATTGATTAAAGAATTACGCAAAGATTATCGTCTGGTGGCCATATCCGGTTCACCAATTGAAATAGTCAAAGAGTTTAACAGGATTTGGAAATTTGATGCTGTTTATGGTTTGGTGTTTGAAGTTGAAGATGATCGTTATACAGGCGTGATAAAATTTTTGCCAATTAGAGACAAGAAATCAGTAATTGAACAATATGTTGCGGAAGAGCAGTTGTCATTAAAAAATTCTATTGGTATAGGTGATACTGAATCGGATTCCAGTTTTTTAGAGGTGGTGGATAAACCAATTTGCTTTAATCCCAATCACGCTTTGTATGAAATTGCCAAGAAGAACAAGTGGGAAATCGTAATTGAACGCAAGGATGTAATTTATCATTTGTAATTAACGTCGCATTAATAGAATTATTTGATTGATAAGTTATGGAAACAGAGATTGAGGCAAAATTTTTGGATGTTGATCCCAATCAGTTACGTCAGCTGTTAAAAAAATTAGGAGCTAAGTTAATTCATAAGGAAAGATTAATGAGGCGTCAAACCTTTGATTTGCTGGATTTGTTATTAAAAAATAAAGGCGGTTGGGTAAGAGTTCGTGACGAGGGTGATAAAATTACCCTGTCATATAAACAAGAAAAAGATCGTACTTTATATGGTATAAGAGAACTTACGGTTGAGGTTTCGGATTTTGATTTAACTTGCGAGTTGCTAGAAACAATTGGTTTGGTAAAAAAAGGATATCAAGAAACTAAAAGGGAAACATGGATTTTAGATGAATGCGAAGTTACTATTGATACTTGGCCATGGATTCCTACGACAGTGGAAGTAGAGGGGAGTACTGAAAAATTAGTTAGACAGGTGTCTGGAAAATTAGCTTTGGATTGGTCACATGTTTTACACGGTAGCGTGTCAATTGCCTATCAAAAATATTTTAAAGTGACTGATGATGAAATTAATGAATATCCAACTATTACTTTTGGACCAGTGCCTGACTGGTTAGAGAAAAAAAGAATTAAAAAATAGTTGTTATGGATATTTTTTCTCACGGTTTGTGGACCAGTGTAATTTATAGTCGTATTCAGTGGTGTATTAGACTGTGGGCAATATTATTTGGCGTGTTGCCAGATTTATCATCTTTTGGTATTTTGTTTATTCAATCTTTGTTTGGCGGCAGGTTATTTGGTCCACCGCAGATTCATTTGGTTCCTGATTATATTTACGTATTATATAACATTAGTCATAGTTTGATTATTTGGCTGGGAATTTTTTTGGTTATCTGGTTAATTTATAAAAAACCTTGGTGGCCGCTGGCTGCTGCCGTGATTCATATTGTAATTGATATACCTTCGCATGCAGCTGACTTTTTCCCCACACCTTTCCTCTGGCCGCTGTCTTCATACACTTTTGATGGTTATTCTTGGGCCCATCCCAATTTCATGATCGTGAACTATGGTTTACTGATAATAACTTATATTGTCTGGTATTTACTGATACGTAAGCATTCAAAAATAAAAAAATTAATGGTTTGACGAGAGATAAAAATAATACTATAATGATTAATCTCTATGTAATAGAGTAATATTAGTTATGAAAATAATTACTAAACAAACTTATAAAGTTTTTTGGCAGCACGCGGTTCGTTACCGCCTGCTTTTTTGGATTATTGTATTGGCTATTGCTTTGGCAGCTATTATGCCGATTATTGTTCCGTTTTATTATAAAAAATTTATTGATGTGGTGGTGGCAGGATCGTCGGTAAATAACATTGTCGAACAGTTAAGAAATATCATTTGGTTTATTTTGTTGCTTAATGGAATAGAGTGGTTATTATATCGGGTGGCCTCTTATGCAAATAATTATTTTCAACCCAAAGTTATTTCTGATTTATATAACACCAGTTTTGACTATTTACATCATCACTCTTTTGGTTTTTTTATAAATCGTTTTGTTGGTGCCCTAGTGAGAAAGGTTGGTCGCTTTGTGCGAGGTTTTGAAGATATCAGCGATTCTCTATATTGGAATTTATTGCCAACAGCCGTTAGGGTATTATCTGTTTTAATAGTTATGTTTTGGTTATATCCGCTGTTGGGTTTTATTTTATTGGGTTGGACTATACTGTATTTAACAATTAATTATATTTTGACTTTGCGGAAATTGAAATTGGATGAGGCCGCTGCAGCTATGGATAGTCGGGTAACTGGTTATTTAGCTGATACTATAACTAATAATGCTAATGTTAAAGTATTTGTTGGTTTAGAACACGAACGAGCTGGTTTCGGTGGATTAACCCAGGAGCAATTTTTATTAACCAAAAAAAGTTGGAATTTTGATTCTAATATCGAAAGTGTTCAAGGCGCTTTTATGGTTATATTAGAGTTTGCCGTTTTTTATGCGGCAATTTCTCTGTGGCAGAAAGGTCTGTTAACGGTTGGAGGATTTGTTTTGATTCAAAGCTATATTATTCAGGTATTTATGCGTTTGTGGGATTTTGGCAGAGTTATTCGCCGTATTTATAGGAATTTAGCAGATGCTGAAGAAATGGTGGAGATATTATATACTCCGCACCAAGTTAAAGATGCCCCCGGGGCTGAAAAACTTATCGTGACTAAAGGCGATGTTGAATTTAAAAATGTTTGTTTTAATTACTCCCAAGAATTAGATGTAATTAATGATTTTAATCTGCAAGTTACTCGAGGTGAAAAAGTTGGTTTGGTTGGCCCATCAGGCGCTGGCAAATCCACTTTAGTGTCCTTAATATTTAGATTTTTTGATGTAACTAGTGGCGGAATTTTTATTGATGGCCAAAATATTTCGCAGGTGACCCAAGAATCTTTACGCAACCAAGTTAGTTTAGTACCGCAGGATCCGGTGTTGTTTCACAGAACTCTGTTGGAAAATATTAGATACGGACGCAGAGATGCTAGCGACGAAGAGGTAGTGGTCGCAGCCAAGTTGGCGCACTGTGATGAATTTATTAATCGTTTGCCCCAAAGTTACCAAACCTTTGTTGGGGAGCGCGGTATTAAATTGTCTGGCGGAGAACGTCAGCGTGTGGCAATCGCCAGAGCTATTTTAAAAAATGCCCCAATTTTAGTGTTGGACGAAGCCACTTCCAGTTTAGATTCTCACGCCGAGTCTATTATTCAGGATGCTTTAACCAATTTAATGAAAGGAAGAACTACTATTGTTATTGCTCACCGGCTCTCTACTATCATGAAAATGAATAGGATCATTGTTTTATGCCAAGGTAAGATTCAGGAAGTGGGTAGCCATCAGGAATTGTTGAAAAAATCAGGCGGTTTATATCAATCCCTGTGGCGGTTGCAAGCCGGCGGTTTTATTACTTAATAGCATTAATAATGTACAGTTAATCAAATTTCCTTGTCAACGATTTACTAATATGTTACTATATTCCTGTTACCTCGGGTTTTCCCTTGGTATTTTTTCTCAAAAATGCCTAATAATAACAAAACTCATCAACCAGACAACGAACAGGAATCAAACTCACCTTTAGCTTTTTTAAAGTGGATATCTTGGCCACTAGTTAAGTTGGGTAAGTTAATGTTTGGCAACATGAACCAACGCAAGCAGATGTGGTATTTGCTGGTGGGTATTTTGGCCATGTCTTTATTTACAGGTTTAATTGATTGGCCCAAAGTACCGAATTGGGTTCCGGGAACCAGTTTTTGGAATAAATTTAATGTGCAATTAGGGTTAGATTTACAGGGCGGTAGTCATCTAGTATATCAAGCAGATCTAAGTGGTATTCCCCCAGGAGAGGAGTCGTCAGCGGTAGAGGGGGTAAGGGATGTTATTGAAAGAAGGGTTAATTTTTTTGGTGTATCTGAACCAGTGGTGCAAACTAATAAGGCAGGAGATAATTGGCGAGTCATTATAGAATTACCTGGTATTAAAGATGTCAACGAAGCTATTAAGCTGATTGGTGAAACTCCAATATTGGAATTTAAAGAACAAGCCCCGGTACCAGTTCAACCAATCGATACAGAAACAGATGCGCGTGAACGTGCGGATAGCGTTTTAACAGACGCCTTAAAGCCCAAAACTGACTTTGCGGCATTGGCTAAAGAATTTTCAGAAGATGAAGGGTCACGTGAACAGGGTGGTGATTTGGGGTGGTTTAAGGCGGGTGTAATGGTACCCGAATTTGAGCAAGCTGTAATGGAATTAAAAGTAGATCAGATCAGTAAAACCTTGGTGCAAACGCAGTTTGGTTTTCATATTATCAAAAAGACTGGTGAGCGCCAGATTGCAGAAGGAGAACAAGAAGTTACAGAATACCAAGCTAGTCATATTTTGATTAAAACACCTAATGTTCAAGTTGGTGAAAACTGGCAAGCAACTGGCCTGTCTGGTAAGCAACTTAAACGCGCTCAAGTACAATTTGACAGTAGCGCTGGTTTACCAGAAGTACAGTTAGTTTTTAATGATGAAGGTAAGGATTTATTTGGCGAAATTACTGCTCGTAATGTAGGTCAACCAGTAGCTATTTTTTTAGATGGCGTACCTATTAGCGTTCCTACAGTACAGCAAGCAATAACTGGTGGAGAAGCAGTAATCACAGGAAATTTTTCCTTGACCGAAGCCAAGCAGTTGGTACAGCGCTTAAACGCTGGTGCCTTACCAGTTCCGATTCATTTAATTAATCAGCAGGTGATAGACGCAACTTTGGGTAAAGAATCTGTGGAAAAAAGTTTGTTAGCCGGCATCATTGGTTTATTGGCTGTGGCTTTGTTTATGATTATTTATTATCGTTTGCCAGGATTTTTATCAGTATTAGCATTGTCTATTTATACTTTGATTACCTTTGCCATATTTAAATTATGGCCTATAACTTTAACCTTGCCTGGTATCGCTGGTTATATTTTGTCTATTGGCATGGCGGTTGATGCTAATGTTTTAATTTTTGAAAGATTGAAAGAAGAGTTGCGGGCTGGCAAACCATTGCCGCATGCGATAGAAGAGGGCTTTAAGCGCGCTTGGACTTCTATTCGCGATTCCAATATATCAAGTTTAATTACTTCTATTATTTTGATTTGGTTTGGCTCGTCCTTAATTAAGGGTTTTGCTATTACTTTGTCAATTGGTATTTTAATAAGTATGTTTTCAGCCATTACTATTACGAGGACTTTTTTGCGTTTGTTGGCCACTGGTAAATTTAATCAATTAACTTTTTTATTTGGCGTGTCTAAAAAGAAGCTGGCTGTACAGCAAAAAGTATTATGATAAGTTTTATTAAACATCGTTATATTTCCTATAATTTTTCGCTTACTTTGATAATTATTAGTATTGTGAGCTTATCGTTATGGGGATTAAAATTAGGAATTGATTTTACCGGCGGGTCGCTCTTGCAGGTTGAGTTTCCGTCTGGCCGTCCATCCAATCAAGAACTGCAAGAGGTTTTATCTCCTTTGAATTTTGGTAATTTATTAATACAGCCATCGGGAGATAGTGATGTCATGGTACGTTTACGTGATCTTAACGAAGACGAGCATCAGCAATTATTAGCTTCCTTAAAAGCAAAGTATAGCGATATTAGCGAAAAGAGATTTGAATCTGTCGGGCCGACTTTGGGCGCTGAACTGTGGAGAAAGGCGTTGTGGGCGATTGGCGTGGCGTTATTTTTTATTATTATTTATATTGCCTGGGCTTTCCGTAAAGTAACTCGTCCCGTGGCGTCGTGGAAATATGGTTTAACAGCAGTTATAGCGCTAGCGCACAATACTGTTATTACTGTTGGTATTTTTAGTGTACTAGGACATTTTTGGGGAGTAGAGGTAGATAGTTTATTTGTGTCAGCGCTTTTAACACTGCTTGGTTTTTCAGTTCACGATACCATTGTAGTATATGATCGCACGCGCGAGAATATTTTTAGGCACAGTGTTGAGAGTTTTGCCGATACTGTTAATAAAAGTCTTAATGATACTTTGGTTCGCTCTATTAATACGGGTCTAGCTACGTTGCTGGTGCTGGCGGCACTTTATTTTTTTGGCGGCGAGAGTATTCATTTTTTTGCCTTGGCACTGATTATTGGTATTGCTATTGGGACCTATTCTTCAATTTTTGTAGCATCACCGCTGTTAGTTGATTGGTTTAAATTATCACAGCGTAAATAATAAATTAACTTACCACCACCCGATATGGGCGAAGTAAGAAAAAAATATTTATTAATCCCGTCCATATTAGTATTCGGGCTGTTTTATTGTTTGGTAGTGCAAGCAGCGGCGACAATATTTTTAATACCTGATCAAGGCGAGTATGTGTTAAAAAGTAATTTTTCAGTTAAGGTATTGCTTAAAGCCGAAGAACCACAATCAACCCAGGTTAGTGCTAGTTTGGTTTTTGAACCAACCAATTTACAGGTAGTTAGTTTAAATTTAAATAATTCTAAAATTAAAAAATGGCTAGTGGAACCGTCGTATTCTAATGCTAAGGGAATAATATCGTTTATAGGCATTTTAAATAATGAGAACCAAAACACGATTCAATATAATTTATTAGAGGTAACATTCAAACCTATAAAATTAGGAAAGACTTCTGTGCAAATAAATTTTGGTAAAGTGATAGATGAACAAGACTACAATACTGTGGGA
Source organism: Patescibacteria group bacterium (assembly GCA_041648575.1). Lineage (GTDB taxonomy): Bacteria > Patescibacteriota > Patescibacteriia > Veblenbacterales > UBA10138 > JBAZOT01. The sequence continues at coordinate 78,239 of JBAZOT010000001.1, forward strand.
TCACTTGGGTCAGCAGAATTTAATATAATCGAGTCGCAGGCTAGCACTGATTCTGATAATCAAGCGTTGAATAATAATGAAATTAAACAAGTGAATAAATCTGATATAATAGAATTTAATCAATCGTCTAGTAAGAGATTTGATTATAACGCTTTTTTGCCACTTTATGTAGCATTATTTATATTACTTTTGATAATAGTATTAGTGATTATATTTCTACAAAACAGGCCAATTAATTAAAATTTGACTGTTATATTGTTACTTGATATACTCCTACCATATAAGTATGAGTAATTTTTATGTTTGGATTATCAACAAAAGGCGAATATGGCTTAAGTTTACTAGAAAGTTTGGCTTATGAGCCAACTACAGTTGTTTCTCTTAAAAAAATTGCCAAAGCCAAGAAGTTACCTATAAAATATTTGGAACGTTTGGCCTCATCGCTTAAACGTGCTGGCTTAATTAAAAGTAAGGAGGGCGCTAAGGGTGGTTATTATTTAGCCAAACCAATAGCCCAAATAAAATTAATTGATGTGATCAAAATTTTAGAGGGAGATTTAGCACCAACTATTTGTACAGGCGATCATCTAAAATGCCCTAGGCAGGATACTTGCACTATGAAACAAGGTTGGCTAGGGGTACGTAATAAAATTTATTTTATTTTATCAAGCTATACTTTAGCAGATTTATTTAAGAATAATAATTAACAAATAAAAATATGTTTACTTTACTTAAATTACCATATGCTTATGATGCTCTAGAACCCTATTTTGATAAACAGACAATGGAATTGCACCATTCTAAACACCACGCTACCTATGTGACTAAACTTAACGAGGCTTTAGCTAATGCACCAGAGCTCTATACTAAATCTATAGAAGAATTGCTGGTTAATTTAAATGTTGTACCAGAGAATATACGAACCGTGGTTACTAATCACGGCGGTGGACATTATAATCACTTATTTTTTTGGAGTATTATCCAGCCGCCAATAGGCAATGGTGGAGAACCGGAAGGCGAATTAGCCAGTGCTGTGGATCGTGATTTTGGTGACGTTACAAAATTTCGTGATGATTTTACCAAAGCTGCAGTGAGTATTTTTGGCAGCGGTTGGGCATGGTTGGTAGCTAATCGGGATAATAAACTTTCTATTATTACTACTGCTAATCAGGACAGTCCCATTACCCAGGGTTTAAAACCTCTATTAACAATAGATGTTTGGGAACACGCTTATTATTTAAAATATCAAAACAAGCGAGCTGATTATATTGATGCCTGGTGGAAAATAGTTAATTGGCAGGAAGTTAGTCGGAAGTTTGCTAAAAAATAAATATGTCCAAGTTGCTACAAATAAAAAAACTTTGCATTAGCGTTGGTAGTAACGCCATCATTGATATTTCAGATTTAGCTATAAATCTTGGTGAAATTCACGCGCTGATGGGACCAAATGGTTCTGGTAAGTCAACTTTGGCACAAGTGATAGCGGGAAATCCATCATATACTATCAAACAAGGAGCAATTTATTTTTTAGGTAAAAAAATAAATCAGTGGTCGCCTGAAGAAAGAGCGCGAGCGGGAATATTTTTAGCTTGGCAACATCCCCACAGTATCGCTGGTTTGGCAGTAAGGGATTTTTTACGCACTATTTATAATAATTTATTGAGTGTTAAAAATAAAAAAATATTGTCAGTTACGGATTTTAATAAATTATTACTTGATCAAGCATCGAGTTTGGATTTGCCAGTAGAATTATTAGAGCGTCCGGTAAATGAAGATTTTTCAGGAGGAGAAAAAAAGAAATTAGAAATCTTACAACTGTTATTACTTAAACCAAAATTGGCAATTATAGATGAAATTGATTCGGGTTTAGATATAGACGCATTAAAGGTTATTGCCAGAGTTATTGGCAAGCGGAAAAATATGGGTATTTTAGTCATTACTCATTATCAGAGAATTTTAAAATATTTAAAACCAGACTATGTACACGTTTCCATTAATGGAAAAATTGTAAAAAAAGGGAAAGCAGAATTGGCAAATCAGATAGAGCGGCTTGGTTATAAATTTTTAAATTTTAAATAAACTAATGAATCGTCATCAGTTGTCAACAACAAAATATGCTTATGGTTTTCATGATAATTTAAAGCCGGTCTATTCTATACCTCGTGGCTTGTCAGCTGCTGTAGTTGCTGAATTATCCAGTATCAAATCAGAACCTCAGTGGCTCAAAAAAATACGTCATCATTCCTTGAAAATTTTTGAACAAAAAAAATTGCCCAATTGGGGAGGTGATTTAAGTAAATTGGATTTTAGTAAAATTCAATATTATATTAAACCAACAGAGCGTCAAGTAAGCAGTTGGCAGCAAGTGCCTAAAGTCATAAAAAATACTTTCGATCGACTTGGTGTTCCGCAGGCCGAACGAAGATTTTTAGCCGGTGCTGGTGCACAATATGAATCCGAAATGATTTATCACCATTTGCAGGAGGCATGGCTTAAAAAAGGAGTTATTTTTTCTGATTTAGAAACAGCTATCAAGAAATATCCAGATTTAGTAAAAAAATATTTTGGCAGTGTGGTACCAGCTGGTGATAATAAATTTGCCGCACTTAATTCAGCTGTTTGGTCTGGTGGTAGTTTTGTCTATGTGCCAAAAAATGTTCAGGTTACAATTCCCTTGCAAGCATATTTTCGGCTTAATTCTCAAAATATGGGACAATTTGAACGAACTTTAATTATTGCTGATGAGGGAAGTTTTGTTCATTATATTGAGGGTTGTACAGCGCCAATTTATGCAGTTGATTCATTACACGCCGCAGTGGTAGAAGTGATTGCACATAAGTATTCACGCATTCGTTATACCACCCTGCAGAATTGGTCAGCTAATGTTTATAATTTGGTAACCAAGCGTGCGGTAGCACACGAAGGTGCCATAATTGAATGGGTGGATGGAAATTTTGGCAGCAAATTAACTATGAAATATCCGGCTGTAATTTTAAAGGGTAGGGGTGCGCACGCTAATATTTTATCCATGGCTATAGCTAGGCGCAGCCAGCATCAAGATGTCGGAGCTAAAGTTATTCATATGGCGCCCGATACCAGCTCGCAAATAGTTTCTAAATCAGTAAGTAGTGGGGGTGGTAGATGCAGTTATCGCGGATTGGTTAAAGTTAATAAAGGTGCCACTAAAGTAAAATCTAAGGTACAATGTGACGCTTTGTTATTGGATAAACATTCTCGATCAGACACTTATCCTAAAATGCAAGTTTATGAACACGATTGTCAAATAGAACATGAAACCACAGTTTCCAAAATAGGCGATGAGCAATTATTTTATTTAAAAAGCCGCGGTTTAAGTGAAATAGAAGCTATATCTTTAATCGTCGGTGGATTTATTGAGCCAGTAGCCAAAGAATTGCCTATGGAATATGCTGTGGAATTAAATCGTTTAATTAATCTGGAAATGGAAAATTCAATTGCCTAATTATGCAAGCTAAATCTGGAAAATTTGAAATTTTACCAAACAGGCTGCGGCGAGGTGTATTTGATCTAAATTTTCCTCACCAACTAAACAGCAATTGTCTAATACATCTTGATAAATCTATTAAGAAAGATTTACAATTAAATTTTTCATTAAACTCTGGCGCAACAGTTAGGTTAATTATTTACGGCAATCCTGAAAATATTAACTGCAGTGTTAATATTAAACAAGCAGCAGGTAGCCAGCTTATTTTTTATTCCATAATTGCAGGGACAAAGAAAATTATTAATAAATTAAACGTAGATTTAAACCAGCGGGCAGCTAGATTTGATGGTAAAATATTTTATTTTGGCACAGCTAATGATTTGCAGGAGCAAGTTACCAAAGTTGAGCATCGGGCACCAGCCACTTTTGCTAGGGTTAGTCATAAGCGAGTGCAGATTGATAAGTCGCAAACAATAAATTATGGTATGATTAAAGTTGATAAAAAGGCGGATAAGACCGATACTCTTTTATCAGATAGAACATTACTTTTAGGGAAAAACAGTTCAGCCGAATTTGTGCCTTCATTGGAAATATTAACAAGTAACGTTAAAGCATCGCACCAGGCCAGCTGCGGTCAAATATCAAATCAAGATATATTTTATTTACAGTCCCGCGGATTAAGCATATCCCAGGCACAAAAACTAATTATTAGTGGATTTATTAAAGAAATTTTACCATCCAGCGGCAGAATAACTAATTGGTTAAGTAAAAAGACAAATAATTATGTTTAATGTTAATATCATTAGAAATCAGTTCCCATTTTTTAAACAGAAAAAAAATAATAAAAATTGGGCATTCTTAGATAATGCGGCGTCTTCGCAAAAACCTGAAATCGTGTTACGCGCGATGGATGAATTTTATCGAACCACCTATGCTAATATTCATCGCGGTATTTATGACATAGCAGAAGTAGCTACGACGAAATTTGAACAAGCGCGCGATATGGTAGCTAAATTTATTAATGCTCCGAGTTCCGATAATATTATTTTTACCAAGAACGCGACTGAAGCAATTAATTTGGTTGCTTATACTTTAGGTACAACATTCAAGCCTAATGAGGAAATATTGCTAAGTGAAATGGAGCATCATGCAAATTTAATACCTTGGCAGCAAGTGGCACGGCGCATGGGCGCTAAATTACGTTTCATTCCTGTTACTCAAGATTATCGATTAGATTTAGCCAAGCTTGATGAACTTCTTAATAATAAAACTCGTTTAGTAAGTATTGTTGCCATGTCTAATACTTTGGGAACTATTAATGATATAAAATATATCATTGATAAGGCTCGAAAATTGGGTGCACTGGTCTTGGTTGACGGTGCGCAAGCGGTGGTTCATAATCCGATAAATGTTCAGCAACTTGATTGTGACTTTTTAGTTTTTTCAAGTCACAAAATTTATGGTCCATCTGGTATTGGTGCGCTTTATGGAAAAAAAGAAATACTTGAATCATTGCCGCCATTTTTAACCGGCGGACACATGATTGCTGATGTGGGGTGGAATAATGCTACATGGAGTGAGGTGCCAGGAAAATTTGAAGCAGGTACGCCGCCTATTACTGAAGCTATTGGTTTTGCAGAGGCAATCAGGTTTATTCAAGAAATTGGTTGGACCGCGATTGAAAATTATGAACAAGAATTAACTAATTATGCTTTAGAACAATTAAAAATGATTAATGGTTTGCAATTATTTGGTCCGGCAGATAACCATGATCGTGGTGCATTATTTTCTTTTACTTTAAACAAGTTTCATGCGCACGACATCGCAGGTGTATTAAATGAATTAGGTATAGCAGTTAGAGCGGGGCATCATTGTACCGCGCCGTTGCATAAAAAATTTGGATTAATTGCCACCACCAGAGCCAGTTGTGCAATTTATAATACTAAAGAAGATATCGATAGGCTAGTTGATGGAATTAAACAAGTCCAAAAAATACTAACGTAATTATTAATTTTTTCATCACGAATTTTAATCTTAAATTTTTTTATTGTGGATTTATATCAGGCTAATATTTTAGATCACTACAAACACCCTCGGCATAAAGGTAAGTTAAAAAATGCGACTGTGCTGGGTGAACACAATGTGCCGTCATGTGGTGATAGTTTGATTATAGAATTGCAAATAGACCGCGGCAAGATTATTGATGCTGCCTTTAACGGTGAGGGTTGTGTTTTGTCGCAAGCATCTGCTTCAATTTTATTAGACGAAATAATTGGTAAAACAGTTACTCAAGTATTAACGTGGGATAAAAAAAAGATTCTGGATTTGCTTAATATTGAAATTGGACCAAACCGCCAAAAATGCGCCACGTTATCTTTGGATGCCTTAAAACAAGCACTAATTAGAAGTAATTAATTCTGTTGATACTAGTAATGCTAGATTTTTAAATAGATGAAGTTGGCGGCAAAAGTGCCGTCCTTTTTTTATTTATTATGCCAACGATTATAGCGAAGACAAATAAAATCGCGTGAAAAAAATTTTCCACCACTTCTAAATGAAAAATATCAAATAGATTTGGTAAAGTTAAGCCAGCTAGCAGCATTAACATAACAAAAGCAGTTACTACTTCCAGATAACGCTTAAGCCACAAAACATATTGGGAAAACCAACCCAAGCTTATTCCAATTAATCCTAATATAAAATAAACAGCGCTTTGCCAAATATCTAACTCAACCACATAAGGAATTTTTACTATAAAGATACCAAATAAACCAACCCCCATTAAGATAATCCCCGTAATTCTTGCAAAGTATTTTATCATACAATTATTGTATACTTTTTTTATATTTTTTGCGAGCGCCAGTCTTGTACAATACAAGACGAGCCCCAAATAAGGATTGCTTCCAACGTAAAATGAGTTTCAAAGAGGCTCTATTCCACGAAGGCGTGAGTTCGTCTATAATTGAAGTATATGACACTTAGTTCTCAACTTCGGAATACCCCTTCGACCACACAAAAGATCCTTCTTCAAGGCTACCGAAACTAATCTTTTATAAGCAAAAACTTTTTCAGAACCAGTTTTTAAATATCTTTAAAAATTTTCTGTCTCCGCTTTTCAAAAATTTTCCACCGCGAACATTTTGGTCTTTCTGCCCAACATTCTCAGTATGAAAGAAAAAGGCACACCGTTGATGCAGTGTGCCTTCATAATTACTACAGATACAATTACAGATATACCTGAACGTACAAATTCGTGAGCTTAGAATGATATTGCCATCCCATTCCCACGAGTGTCTGAATGCCGTTTGGCCCCTGATAGACCTTAGTCCACCCGAGTTCCAGGTGGTCGAACGAGCGACTGTATTTGTTGTAGTTTGCCGTAACATAGGGGGCAAACCATTTTGCGCGATATTCAACAAATCCGGTTGTGACCTTGTCATTCGCAACGAACCATTTCAGGGTCATTTCATCACATTCCACACCCGCTGCAATTCCTTTCCTCACTGTACTCGCAAATCCTCCGAGTTTGAGTGTGCCCAAAACAGTTTTCTGTTCGAGACACGCGTTCCATTCAATTTTTTTGTGGGGAGCTAAATAGTAGCTTCCAACCTGGATAAATGGTCCATTAGCAAACTGCCGCGAGATTGCGAGTCCCGTTCCAACTCCGGGTATTGCCGCAATTGCTGGGGGTTCGAAGTGACCGCCCGACGTGAGTGGCATAGGCCGCATGATGAGCGTAATAGGACGAGGCATAAACCCTCCGGCGATTTTTATGGTTCCGAAATCCTTCGAAAGCACGAACTTTCCGAAAACCGAATTACTGCTGGGAGAGAAGTCGTACCCTGCCCATGCACCCAGCTCAATGCTCTCAAATAGTGGGGCGGTAAAATCGCCACCAACCCGAATACTTGCCTCGTGTGTGATCGTCAACTCGCTGTTGTAGCTACCGGTATAGAGGATGCCGGCGTATGTTTTCGTAACCTTAAGCGAGTCAAGTTGAGCAAAAGAAAAAGCGGTAAAAGCGAGAAGCAGCGTGAAAACAACAATAAGGTGTTTCATAATATATCCTCTTTTTTTGTTAAGGAACTCTTGGGATCTGCCCAAGTCAGTGCAAGTTTATCTTGCTAATAAATTACAATTTTCTATTTTTATTTAATAAATTAGTATAGACCTTAAGCTAATTTTTGTCAAGCGAATGCTGTTAATGCTATACTTATTGTGCTATGAACAAAGTTTGTGTTATTGGTGGCGCTACCTGGGATGTACTACTCACATCTAATGAAGCTAAATTTGTGAATGTCAAAAGCGGTGGCCGTAAACAGCAAGCGTTAGCTTTTTTATATGGAGCAAAAATTGATACCATTGGCAGTGAATATTCTTTTGGTGGTGGAGCAGCCAATGTTTCAGTTGGTTTACGGCGATTGGGGATTCCAGTAGATATTGTTACACAGTTGGGAAACGATTGGCGCAGTAAAGATATAATTAATCATTTAAAACAAGAGGGTGTTGGAATTAGCAATGTTATTTTTGATAAAAAAGCGTATTCAGCCATTTCTTTTATTATTACGTCAGGTGGCGCGCATGAACATGTAGCATTTGTAGATCGGGGAGCAACTTTAAACTTTAATATTAATACTCAACTAGCAATTAAACCATTTCAATGGTTTTATATTACTTCTCTGGCTAATCCATCGTGGTTTAAATATATGGCCAGTTTTTTACGTCAGGCTAAGGTTAATCAAAAAAACGTTTTTTGGAATCCCGGCAGTTTACAACTTAAATCACCCAAACAATTAAGACCATTACTTAAATATTTAACTGTGTTGGATTTAAATAAAGATGAGGCTTTTAAATTGGTTTATGATTTTGGATTTCGGCCACATTCCATTGTTGAAGTAATGAGGATTATCCAGAAATTAGGCGTTAAAATTGTAATTGTAACTGCCGGTGCAAGCGGAGCGTATTGTTTGGCAGATGATAGAGTTGTTTTTTGCCCATCCTTTCATGTAAAACCTAAAAATACTATTGGTGCAGGCGATGCTTTTGGATCTGGTTGGCTGGCAGGTTTTTTGAATTCACGTGGCGATATTAAACAAGCCATGCGGTGGGGTATGGCTAATAGCAATTCAGTAATTATGAAAGTGGGGGCACAAAAGGGATTATTACAAAAAACTAAATTATTAAATTTTGTTAAGCGCTATGGAAAATAAATTGGTACCAATTGAAATATCAGCACGGCATGTGCATTTATCTGACGTTGATCTAGAAAATTTATTTGGTAAAGATTATCAATTGCGGGTAGACAGAAAAATTTCTCAGCCTGGACAATTTGCTGCCAAAGAAAAGGTTTCTATTAAAACGAATAACGGAGAATTGTCAGTTAGAGTTATTGGTCCAACCCGTGATCAAACACAAGTTGAGCTTGCTGTAACTGATTGTATTAAATTAGGAATTAAGCCGGAAGTTCGCCTTTCTGGTGATTTAGTAAATACTCCCGGTTGTATTTTAGTAGGGCCCAAAAGCGAAGCGATATTAACACAAGGCGTGATGGTAGCCCAAAGACATTTGCATATTAACCCCGAGCAAGCTGAGCAGTATAATTTAAAGAATGACGATGTTATTTGTATAAAAGTTGGCAGCAGCCGTAAAGTTATTTTTCATCAAGTAATCGTAAGGTGTCATTCGGGCGTAGATGAACTTTCCTTTATGATAGATACAGACGAGGCCAACGCTGCTGGTTTAATAGGCGGAGAACAGGGTGAAATAATTATTAGATAGATATTTATGATTATTGATCATAAAACACAATATATTCTAGTTTTAAATGCCGGAAGCGCTACTTTGAAATGGGCTTTGTATACGAGCAGTGATTTGCAAGAGTGCGGGCGCGGTGCAGTAGAACGCATTGGTTTAGCAAATTCTTTTAGTGAAAATAGGATTGCTGGCAAATTGATAGTGAATAAACAAAAAATCAGCAGTCACAACCAAGCACTAACACAGGTTTTAAAATTAATTGCTTGGCACCATATTCCATTGTCACGCATTATCAAAGTAGGGCATCGAGTAGTTCATGGTGGTGATAAATTTATTAAACCCACTAAATTAAGCCAAAAAGTGATTCAGCAGTTGAGCGTCTATAACAATTTAGCGCCGCTGCATAATCCAATTGAATTAGAAACAATTAAGCAGTCGTTTAAATTTTTAGGTACGACTGAACACTGGGCAGTGTTTGATACAGCGTGGTTTGCTGATTTACCAGATTATGCCAAATATTATGCCTTGCCTTTGGATTTACAAAAAAAGAAAAATATCAGACGCTTTGGTTTTCATGGTATTTCTCACCAGTATGTTGCCACCAAAGCTGCCGGATTATTAAATAAAAATTTAGCAGAAGTGAACTTGATTACTTGTCACCTGGGAAGCGGTTCAAGCGTCACTGCGGTAAAAAATGGTAAAGTGGTTGATACGTCGTTTGGCTTTACTCCGCTAGAGGGTTTAATGATGACCACGCGACCCGGGGACGTTGATCCGGGTTTGATATTGTATTTATTTGAAGAATTAAAATTAAAACCAGCAGTAGTTAAAAAAATGTTGAATGATGAGTCAGGTTTAATGGGAATAGCTGGTGTAAAAGATATGAGGGAAGTTTTAACTCGGGCTGGTTATGAGGTGTTAGGATATAAATCACGGAAAAATTATAGCGTCCAAGAAAAAATTAATGCAAAATTAGCGCTAAAAATGTTTATTTATCGAGTACAAAAATATCTGGGCGCTTATGCTGCGATTTTGGGTAAAGTAGATGCCATTGTGTTTACTGGCGGTATTGGTGAGCGTAATGAAACTATCCGCACTTTCATTATGAAGGGACTACCAACGCTTAAACATATTCAGGAATTTGTTATTCCTGCTAACGAGGAGCTAGCGATTGCTAGGGAGATAGTTAAATTATAAATAATTATTTATAGTAAGTCTACTTGAAACGGGGATGAGTTAGAGTTTAGTGTTAATGAAGTTGTTGTATAAAATATGAAAAAAGAAGATGAATATATAAGCATAATTAGATCATCCGGCTTACGTCACGTCAGTTCTAGAAATCTACCCTTGATAACGGTTAGCTGTATTTTTTTTGGTTATAATGAAATACTTAAAAGTCAGGTTGGTTATCAATACGGCACAATTGCTAATATTGGCATAAAAGATAATGCATATTTTCTGATCAATGAGGATAAAATTGGTAGGTTATTCGATAAATTTGTAAGTAAGAGAAAAGAAAAAATTTTAATAAAAAAATTTTCTAAAAAATTAATTGATAATAAAAGTGTTTTGAAATCTTTGATGTCTAAAAATTATTTCAATTCACTTCCAACTATTTTAGACTTGTATCTCCAAGTGCTAGGTCAAATTGGTTTTTATAATTCTATGATGAGGTATATCAAGGATGATAAAAACAAAGCCAAATATTGGCGAAGTTTGTTTAATTTTGTATCAAAAGATAAAGATAGGGTAGCAAACTTAATTTATTGCGTTATTGAACCTTTATTAAAAAAAAGTTGCCAGAGTATAGGTAGAGATTTTAATTTTGATGGTGATCTTTTAAAATATATGACTTTACGGGAGATGCAAGAGTATTTATTAACAAAAAGAATAAATAAAAAAATATTACTAACTTTAAAGAAAAGGAGAGAAGGTTATGTTTATTTATATTATAAAGAAAAAGATTATGTACTAATTGATAAACCTTTTGTTCATAAAGTATATAAGGAATTTATTATTCCGAAAAAAATAGTTAATATAATAAAAGGCGTGCCGGCTTATCCTGGTAAAGTTGTTGGAAAAGTATTTAATACTTTTCATGGTTTAAAAACAGTCAAGCATGGTAGTATATTAGTTACAAATGTCACCAATCCGAAAGATAATGTTTTATTAAAAAAGTTTGCTGCTATTGTCACTAATGAAGGTGGTTTACTCTCGCATGCTTCAATAATCTCAAGAGAGTTTAAAATTCCTTGTATTATTGGTACCAAAATAGCTACGCAAATATTTAAAGACGGGGATAGAGTGGAAGTAGATGCTAATAAGGGGATAGTTAAATTATTAAAAAAGAAAAGTTGATGGATAATCGTAACTTATTGAAACAAATTAATAAGGTTGATTGGGAATATGTTATTAATCGCCGGGAAGCGTTGCTATTTCGATCTCTGACAGATACTTGCTATCAGTATCAAGTCATTGGCATCCATTGGAAACCTAAATACATTTTGCGTTTAATAAGCGGAGAATTTTATCATAGCCACCACGAGTTGGAGGGGTTGCGTAACAGCATAGCTGAGTATAGTGATAGATTGGGAACTGATTTTAAAACAAGACTCCTAAAGTATATTGGTAATCTAGATAGATTAGCATCCCGAATTGAGGAAATTGATTGTAATAAATTAAACCATCGTCAGATTATAAGTTTGCTCGTTTCCTATTATCAAGCGGCACTTAAAGCGCATTGTTTTTTATTACCTTTTCCAGTAGGAGATAGTATTATTGCCTCAGAAATAATCAAGTTGCTCCTTACTGCCTCAGATGAGCAAAAACGTCGGTGGTTGGCTATTTTATCTTCTCCAGCTAAAGAAAATAGCCATACCCAAGAAGAGCGCTCGTTATATCGTTTGGCTATTGCCTATCAAGTAAATAAACAGCAATATATCAGATTACTACGAAAGCATGTTAATAAATATGCCTGGATAGGAGCACGGGGATATTATTTTGATAATGCCTGGAACAAAAAAGATATTGAAGCTAGGGTTAAAAATTTATTTTTTCAAGGTAAAAATCCTGCCAAAGAGCTTAAATATCTTGATAATTTCCAAAAAGACCAGAAACGTGCCAGGACTGAATTAATTAAAGAGCTTAAGATAGATAAAAACCCCCGCCTTTATAGATTAGTTAAACTAGCTTCTGAATTTGCTTATATACGCACTTGGCGTACTGATTTAATCTATAGAGCAGGTTACAAAGTGCGCCATCTTTTTTATAAGGTGGCTGATAATTTAGATGTTTCCCACAGCGACATTATTTATCTGACATTTCAGGAAATTATTACTTCGGCAAAAAAAGGTGAGTCATCAATACCAAAAAGTGAAATAATTAAACGCCAACAATTTTTCGCTGCCTTCTTATTACAAGGTAAATATCAAGTTTTGTCTGGTAATATTTGGAAGCAGCTGTTAAAAAATTATAAGCATTCATCTAAACAGGAAACAGAATTCACTGGTACGTCTGCCTATACAGGTAAAGTCATCGGTAAAGCAAAAATAGTGATGCAAATTCGTGATATAAGTAAAGTTCAGGCTGGCGATATATTAGTGGCGCCTATGACTTTTCCAAATTTTATTGCAGCCATGGAAAAAGCCAGTGCTTTTGTGACTGACGAAGGTGGAATATTATGTCACGCCGCTATTATTTCTCGCGAAATGAAAAAACCTTGTATAATAGGCACTAAAATTGCTACTCAAGTTTTGAAGGATGGTGATTTAGTAGAGGTAGATGCCAATAAAAGGATTGTAAAAATATTAAAAAAATCCCGATTCAAGTAATTTTTGAATCGGGATAATTATTAGACAACTTTCACCCACTATGATTTTTAATCATTGAGGTATTCAAACACCCCTGCGTTAGGATTGTATCTGAAAATATGAATTAGATCTTTCCACATTTCTTCACTGCGAGCCCATCCTTTAAGCATTTCAGTATTAGTAACTCCTCTAGCCCAACCAATAAGTCCCGCGACTATCGGTCTGTGTGTACCAATTAGTACTTTTACTTCTCCTGACATGTCTTGAGATAGATGTGACATTCGTAGATTATTGGTAACAAATAATATGGCGTTCTTTTGCCAATAATCGTACCATTCTTTTTCACATTGGGGATAAAAATATGTTTTTCCACTTTGTCGACTAGCATGTTGACCAAGAAGACGGCTTGTCCGCCAATCCATATTAAGAGCCATACACAGTATTGAATTGACATCATTACCGCGACATAACCGCGATGAGTACGCGAGATCGAATGGTCCTAATTCCTTGATTTTAGGAACAATGGATTGTATCTGCATCATTCCTTGTTCATTCATTGGGGGATTTGATAGTAACACTGGGTCTTCAGTTGTTTGAAATTTCATCTTATCACCATGCACGACGAATACAATTGTAAAGATCATTATTTTCTCCAAGTTTTGTTTTTCATTAGTTATTTTGTTTTAAAATCAATTAAGTCTAGCAAGGAGATGTTTATTTGTCAAGAGTTAGAATAATTGCAATAATTAGAATAGATTGCTTCACCCCGTCTGACGGGGTTCGCAATGACTATCAAGGGTTTATGAGTAAACGTTCACTTAAATTAGAAATAATGCAAAAAATGACTGAATTAGCTACAGCTGGTTTTGGCTTGGTAGCAGCATTGGCTTGGAACGATGCTATTCAATCTTTATTTAAAAAATTATTTGGTACACAGTCAGAGGTTTGGGCAAAATTTGTTTACGCCTTAATTATTACTGGATTAGTCGTACTGATAACTATGCGTTTAGGAAACTTGGTAGATAAACTTAAACATCAAGATAATAATGATAGCGAAAAATAAAATGTACTGTCATTGCGAGCGAAGCGAAGCAATCTAGATTACTTCGTCGCTAAAGCTCCTCGTAATGACTAAAAAGAATTATCATTTGTAAAATATGAAAGATTTGCGTGTGAATAATTTGAACTGGAAAATTGGCGGTCAAGCTGGTTATGGTATTTTATCAGCTGGAGAGATTTTTGCTTATTCATGCCTGCGAGGTGGTTTAGAAACTTTTGCTTATTTAGAATATCCTTCATTAATTCGTGGCGGGCACAATACTTATCAAGTATGGGTGCGAGATGATAATGTGCAATCTCACTCTTCACAAGTCGACTTGTTAGTGGCACTTAACAAGGAAACTATTGATCGTCATATTAACGAACTTAATGAAGGCGGTGTTTTGATGTATGACACAAATGATAAATTTTTAAATGAGTGGACTTGCCCCCGACAGGATATTATTTGTTTTGGCATGCCGCTTGGTAGTTTAGCGGAAAAAGCTGGTGGCCAAAAAATGATGAGTAATGTGGCAGGCGTGGCTGCCTCTTTTGCCTTGGTTAAATATCCATTTGAATTAATAGAAGAATTTATTACCCGAGCTTTTAAAAAAAAGGGTGAGGAAGTTGTTGATATAAATTTGGAAGTAGCGCGTGTTGCTTATGAACATGCGATTAAAAATTTCACTGGCAAGTTTGCTTGTGAATTAAAACCCAAGAAGGTTAAAGAAAAAAGAATGCTAATTAATGGCAATGAAGCCATAGCTATGGGTGCTATTAAAGCTGGATTGAAATTTTTTGCTGCTTACCCAATGACGCCAGCTTCGTCAATTTTACATTATTTAGCCAGTCAAGAAAGAAATTATAGTATTGTGGTTAAGCAAACTGAAGACGAAATATCAGCCATGAATATGGTTGCTGGTGCTGGCTTTACTGGGGTGCGGGCAATGACTGCAACCTCGGGTGGTGGTTTTGCCCTGATGAGTGAAGCTTTGGGTTTGGCTGGCATGGTGGAATCACCAGCAGTAATTGCTTTGGTACAACGCCCAGGACCAGCTACTGGCCTGCCCACTTGGACTGAACAAGGAGATTTGCGTTTTGCCATGCACGCCGGGCAAGGAGATTCGCCGCGCGTTATTTTAGCTCCAGGCGATCCAGAAGAATGCTTTTTTATGACTTTTGAAGCATTCAATATTGCGGAAAAATATCAATTGCCAGTAATTATTTTAAGTGATAAATATTTAGCTGAAGCTAAGCAATCGATTCCTTTTTTTAAAACCGATAAATTAAAAATTGATAGGGGAGATATTGTTAATTCTGTTAATCAATTGGAATATGATAGATTTAATCGTTATGCTGATAGCACTACAGGGGTTTCAGCTAGAACCTTGCCTGGAACACTCGGCGGAATTTTTACTGCTAATAGTGATGAACATGATGTTACTGGTTTAGTGGAAGAGAGCGAGGAAAATAGAAAAATCATGATGGATAAAAGAATGCGTAAATTGCAATTATTAAAAAATGGAATTAAAGATTCGGTTAAACTTTATGGACCAAAAAATGCTGATATTACTATCGTTGGTTGGGGATCTACTAAAGGGGCGATACTTGAGGCTATGAAGATGATCGAGAGCGAGTCTATGAAGGCGAAGTCCGGTACCGAAACGCGTAGCGGGTCTGGTACGCGGGTAAACTTTTTACAGATAAGATTATTAAGTCCCTTTCCTGTAAAAGAAGTAGATAGTGTTTTACGTCAAGCTAAATATCGGTTGTTAATTGAAAATAATTTTTCCGCACAACTTGGTGGATTAATTCGTGAGAAGACAGGTATTGAGATAACCGATAAGCTTTTAAAGTACGACGGCCGACCAATACATCCAGAAGAAGTGATTGAGAAAGTTAATTCAATCAGGTAATTTTTTAACAATTAGACATCTCAATTAATTTTGTCATCCCGAACTTGTTTCGGGATCTCATAAAGATGCTGAAATAAATTCAGCATGACCAACTGTGTCATTCAAGCCACTAAGCTGGAATCTAGAAACAAAGAAGATAAAAAGTTAACAAAATGAGCCCCATCACGATTGAATTGATGATTAAAACATGATATAATTATTTTGATTAGTATCTTATCTATGACACATCCCAAAACCATTCCTAAAGATCTTTTTCCAGTACTGTGGTCTTATGATGTGGCCAAGCTTGACCCCTGGCGTGATCGACATTCGATAATTGTGAATACCGTTAACTACGGCGACCTTAAACAATGGCGGTGGTTGGTGGAAAGCTATGGTACCAAGGAAGTGCAGCAAGTACTCGGAGAAGCCAAGAGCTCCACAGTACTCCGCCGCCGAGCGCGCAAGCTTTTCTCCTTACTCTTAACAGTATGAACCTGTTATGCACCGTGAGGCTTTAACCGAAGAGGGGGCGAAGCTCTGGCCGCAGTTGGCCAGCTTGGGCGATTTTTATTTGGCTGGTGGCACGGCCGTGGCTTTGCAGCTGGGGCACCGCGTGTCGGTTGATTTTGATTTTTTTAGCGATAAGTCCCTCTCGCTTGATTTGTTACCCTCTATTGAGCGGCTTTTTAACGAACAAAAACAACGAATTATGGTGAATAATAGTGAAGAATTAACACTCCTGATCAGCGACACCAAACTTACTTTTCTCAAATATCCCTTTCCACTGCTCTATCCCACAATTCTCGTGGAGAGGGTACAGCTGGCGACGATTGCTGAACTCGCCGCCATAAAAGCTTACACTATTGGACGACGGGGTAGTTTTAAGGATTACTTTGATTTGTATAGCATTTTACAGTCAGGATATGCTTTAACCACCGTGATTGCCGACGCAGAAAAAAAGTACCGCGATAACTTCAACTCCCGACTATTCTTAGAACAGCTTGTGGATCTATCGGACATTACCGACTCTGCTTTACGTTTTTTGGTGCCGGTTATATCGCCGCCAGAGGTTGAACAATTCTTTTCTGGCGCTGTGAAGAAACTCAAATGGTAACGACTAGCAAACAACCCTACTAGCTTATTTATGAGCGGATCAATATTAATATCAGTAATAAGTCTTTAAAATATGACGACCGGCCGATACATCCGGAAGAAGTGATTGAGAAAGTTAATTCAATCAGATAATTTTTTAACAATTTGACATCTCAATTAATTTTGTAATCCCGAAACAAGTTCGGGATCTCGTAAAGATGCTGAAATAAATTCAGCATGACCAACTGCGTCATTCCCGCGTGGGCGGGAATCCAGAAAAATAAATCAATTCTGGATTCCGGTTCAAGGCCGGAATGACATATGGTACATTATTAATGTTTAATCATTAACTCTAATCATATGGATACACAGATAGTCCAAAATCAAACCGAACAAATCGCTGTCAAGTGGGGGAAGAAACAAAAGTTTTTGTTCGCCATAAGTCAACTATTACCACCTTTAATTTTCCTCCCAATAATGCTCTTTTGGGTATCGTTGGGTTTACCAAGGAATGTTAATAGTTTTTGGATGATTCTCATTTCTTTTCTGTCAGCAATTATTATAAATAAATTATGGGCGAATTATCGAGGTTTCAAATCTTGGAAATGGGCTATTGGCTGGAGTTTGTTGCAATTTCCATTAATTTACGTTTTATTATTTTTGTACACATTTATGATTATGATTTTAATTCCTACTGATATGGCGACCTAGTGCTGGCGTATAATTATGACAAGGTAAGGGGTTTAATTTATGTCCACTACAAAAGATTTTGAAACAAAACAATTTCCCACCTGGTGCCCCGGGTGTGGCAACTATGGAATTTGGACCGCACTCAAGAATTCATTGGTTGAGCAGGGGTATAAACCGCACGAGGTAGCTGTAGTGTTTGGTATTGGCTGTTCAGGCAATATGGCCTCATTTTTAAACGTTTATGGCTTTCATGGCTTGCATGGCAGGGTAATACCCGTAGCCACTGCTATAAAGCTCTGTAATCACAAATTAAAGGTTATAGCAGTGAGTGGAGATGGCGATGGCTATAGTATTGGCTTGGGGCACTTAATTCACGCAATTAGGCGAAATATTGATATTACTTATATTGTGCATAATAATCAAATATACGGCTTAACCAAGGGGCAAACCTCACCAACTTCAGAAAAGGGTTTTACCAGCAAATCAACCCCTTTCGGATCTATTGAAGATCCAATTGATCCAATTGCATTGGCAATAGATGTTGGTGCAAGTTTCGTAGCTCGTGGATTTACTGGTAATATTGATCATTTAACTAGATTAATAAGCGCTGGTATTCAGCATCAGGGTTTTTCATTGATTGATGTATTGCAGCCGTGCGTTACTTTTAATCATTTAAATACTTTTCATTGGTTTTATGACCGAATTTATGAATTGGAAAAAACAAAGTATCAACCAAATGATAAATCAGTGGCATGGTTAAAAGCGCGGGAATGGCCAACTGATGAACTTATTGATGAAAGCGCTAAAACTAAAATTCCTATTGGTTTATTTTATAAAGATGATAAAGAAACATACTGGAATCAGTTATCGCAATTAAAAGATCAAGCTTTAGTTGATCAGCCGATTAATGACATTGATATTAGTGAATTGATGAAAAAATTAAGTTAAGAAAAAGAGAGTTGGAATTGTTTATGACAATTTACATCAACTCTCTTTTGTTTTTCATTACCATTATCAGACTACAGTAAAATAAAACTAATAAAGCCTGTAATATTCTGACAATGATACTATCATTTTGTTGCGCTCCGATTAGTAAATTTATTAATGTTGCCGGTATTATCAAATACCAACGCTTGCTTGAATATAGTATAATCGGTGCTAATAACAACAAACTAAAAATAGCAAATGAGTATGTTGTGAATATGTTCATTTTTAATCTCCTTATTTTTGTTTTATATTTCAGCTTATATTAGTTTATAAACTGAATTTTGTCAATATTAAAAAAGTGTACTGTTAGTACACTTTAGTAAATAAATTATTAATTTTTTAATTGGTTTCGTTAAAAATTGTTGTTGGATCGAACTTTTGGTATAAGTATAATCCAATCAATAGCAACAATGGTACCATGACTATCTCAATTCCGATGAATATCCAGGGATGTTGTTGAACAATCATAACTTGAAGATTACCAACTTCAATGCGCAATTTTTCCAGATAAACGTATCCAACAAATGATGCAGATGCCATAGCTATACAGGACAGTAAGCGACTTATCAATTTTAAATCCCTTAGAATGTAAAGAGAGATAAAAAAAGTAATCAAAATTATGGTAACAGATACAAATGGGTCAGCAACTCTAATTAGCAGCATATAATCTCCTTTATAAGGTACAAGTTTTATTTAGTTATTTCTTTGTCTAAGATTAATATAACTTGTCATTAAGGTCAAGATAAAGCTAAAATATACACGTGATGACTAAAAAATGGCAATTGGCTGAACCAATTAGTAACCAAACTCGAAATCAATTTCCAGAAATTGAGCCGGTTTTGGTGCAACTATTATATAATCGTGATATCACTAGTCAAAAAACAATTGATGAGTTTTTAAATCCTGATTGGGGTGAAGATGTCCACGATCCTTATTTGTTTAAAAATATGCAGGTGGCGGTAGAGCGGGTATATAAGGCAATAAATAATAGTGAGATTATTGGCATTTATGCTGATTATGATGCTGATGGTGTTACTGGGGGAGTAATACTTTGCACTACTCTACAAAAGTTGGGAGCCAGGGTTGAAGTTTATATTCCTCACCGCGAACAAGAGGGCTATGGATTAAATATGGCCGCGATTAATTATTTAGCAGATAAAAAAGTAAAATTAATTGTTACTTGTGATTGCGGAGTTGCTAATGTTGATGAAGTTCAATCTGTAAAAAAATTAGGTATAGATATTATTATCACTGATCATCATCAAGCTAAAAGTATTTTACCGCCAGCCGACGCCATAATTCATCCTAATTTAGAAGGTGAAAATTATCCTGGTAAAAATTTATCTGGTGGCGCAGTGGCCTTTAAATTAGTACAAGGTTTATTGCGTAACGATTTATGCGATTGGACAACTAAAGACAAGGAAAGTTGGGAAAAGTGGTTATTGGATTTAGTGGCCATTTCTTTAGTGGCTGATATGGTGCCTTTGATAGGTGAGGCTCGTACACTAACCAAATATGGGTTGATTGTTTTACAAAAGAATAAGCGTTTAGGATTAAGCAGACTTTTGCAAACAGCATCAATTAAGCCGGAAAATATAAGCACCTATACCATTGGTTGGCAAATAGCACCCAGAATTAATGCTGCCGGTAGAATGGATCATGCCAATGCCGGTTTTGCTTTACTTAGTACAGAAGATGCACAACAAGCTGATGAATTGGCCCGCTCGTTAAATTTGAAAAATAGCGAACGGCAAAAAATTACTGATGAAATGGTAAAAGAAGCAATTGAGCAAATTGGTGAACTGAAAAAAAATGATTATGCAGTGGTTGCTTATAAGCCGGATTGGTCACTAGGAATAGTAGGTTTAGTGGCCGGTAAGTTGGTTCAATATTATAATCGCCCAGCGGTTGTGATGTGTTTTAATCAGCAAATGATATCTGGTTCAGGTAGAAGTTTACCAGCATTTGATTTAATTCAAGCGCTGTCAATAAATTCAAAATTTTTAATAAAATATGGTGGACACAAACAAGCGGCCGGATTTAAATTAGCCAAGGAAAATTTTGAATCCTTTGTAAAAGCTTTTAGGAAAGTAGCTAAAAAGCAGCTGGAAAGTGTTGATTTAACTCCTGTACTTAATATTGACTGCGTATTATCTTTACAGCAAATTGATTGGAAACTATATGAGCAAATTAATAAGTTAGAGCCTACGGGGCAGGGTAATGGTCGACCGATATTTATGGCTAAGGATTTACAAATTACTAACATAGAGTCAATGGGTAGTGAGGCGCAGCACCGTAGATTGTTTTTAACCCAGAATAATGATAGTAAGAAATTTATTGCTTTTAATTTATCTACCAGTCAGCCAGATTTAAAAATTAATGATATAATTGATGTGGCGTTTGAAATCGGTGTAAACGAGTGGAATGGTAATAGAGAATTGCAATTAAAAATTATTGATATTAAAGTTTATGATAAAAAAGATAATAGTACGAGCTGACGGTGGATCGCGCGGTAATCCTGGCCCAGCAGCTATTGGTGTGGTGCTAGAAGATGAATCCGGTAATCTGATTAGAGAGTTTGGTAAATATATCGGCGAAACTACTAATAATCAGGCTGAATATCAAGCTTTATTTGCGGGTTTAGAAGAGGCAAAAAAACATGGCGCAACAGAGGTTAAATGTTATTTGGATAGCGAATTAGTGGTTAAGCAATTAAATCGTGAATATAAAATTAAAGATGCTAATTTAGGCAAATGGTTTATAAAGATTTGGAATATCAGCCAAAAGTTTACTAAAGTCACATACACACACATTTTGCGAGGACAAAATAAACGCGCTGATTGGCTGTTGAATCAAATATTAGATCGACGTTAGTGTGGGTTGTATAAATTTCTAGCAAATAAAAAACCCAGAAAGTTGAAATTCTATCCGGGTCGGCAGTGAAACTGGCTATCGTTCATTATTTTTGTTTTTTATATTTTGTATCGAAACGGTATGCTTTAAAATGGCGTTCACTCCTTATAATTGCTACCCCTCCTGGTTTTTTATCATGGAGTTAATTCGTGTTGTGATAACAGCCGTTTCAAATGGCTTCGGGTCGTGGTCAAGAGTAAACTCCATTTTATCACCGATACTCATATTCGAGCACATTTGAATCAAGGAATCAGAATTAATCGTTTTTTGTTGTGAAGAAGTTGACATAGATTACCTCATTGTTTGTTTTGTATTAAATGTACTTATTATTTGTTTTCTTTAGATAAAATCTAATCATAAGTAATAAATTCTGTCAAGGGTTGACAAGAGTCACAAGTTTTGTATAATAATTTTGTTAAGTAAGTTTTGACGATTGCCCCCCACTAACTTTACTCTATGAATTACGTGTATATTTTAAAGAGTACAAAAACGGGCAAGCTTTATATCGGTTTTACCAATGATTTGAGACGTAGGCTTTTAACACAATTCTAGACAGTCTAAGTCAACAAAATCGGGTGCACCATATAAGCTAGTATATTATGAAGCTTTTTTAGCAAGGCGAGACGCGCAAGAGCGTGAAAGAAAGTTAAAAAGATTTAATCAGAACTATACACGAATTAAGGAACGTATAAAGTATAGCCTTGCTGAGTAAAGTTAGTGGGGGGAGGAAAGTCCGAACACCATAACGCTCCCGTAGGGGAGGGGTAACTGTTAATGGCAGCCGTTGGCCGCTGTAAAGCGCGCCACAGGACAAGTGCAACAGAAAATAGACTCGCCCCGTTTCAATTTATTGAGACGAGGTAAGAGGTGAAACGGTGGGTCCCGCAACAGGGAATAATGCGCATTGGCGTATAAAGTAAGAGCCCACCAGTTCCAATGGTGACATTGGAAGCTAGGCAAACTCTACCCGGTGCAATACCAAATAGGTCTCTCTGCTAATTGGCGGATGGACGGGTTGGTAGCTTGAGTCCGATAGCAATATCGGAACTAGATGGATTATCGTCTTTGTTAGTTAGTTCGCTAACTAATAAAACAGAATTCGGCTTATAAAATTTACTTAACACTGAAACTTCTACTACTAGGTAGTAGAAGTTTTTTGTATAGCTGATATATAATCAATTAGGTTTATAAATATACAATAAATGCTATAATATATTCATGAAAAAATCCCAGCTGTTACTGGCTGCTTTGGCCCTGCCACTTGATTATTTAGCGTTAATTTTGGCTGGCATATTAGCGTATTTTTTGCGCTTTGAGAGTGTCATATCTGAAATACGTCCTATTATATTTTATTTGCCATTAGGCGAATATTTTATTTTAGTATTAACAGTGGCTGTTGTTTGGCTAGTTTTTTTTATGATTGCTGGATTATATCAAATAAATATTAAATTGAAGTTTTACGAGGAATTACGTAGAGTATTTTTAGCTTGTTCCACAGGCTTAGCTCTTATTATTATTTTATTTTTCTTTAATCAAGCTTTGTTTTCTTCACGCTTTATTGTACTTGCGTCTTGGTTATTAGCGATCATATTTGTAAGTATAGAACGCTGGCTGCTTCGTTTAGTAAAAAATTCATTATATCACCGCGGTGTAGCTCTAAGTAACATTTTAATTATTGGTAATGACAATAATACTCAAGCCCTAATAAAATTATTTAATACTAATCCTAAGCTTGGTTATCGGGTAATAGCCAATAGTGCCCAATTTGATATTGATGTTATAAATCAACGAGTTAATGCTATTGATGAAATTTTAGTGGCCGAAGCAAAATTAACACCTGATGATCGTTTGAGTATTTGGGAATATTGTAACGAGCATCATTTAGGTTTTAAATATGTTGCCGATGTGTTCAACACCCAAATCCATAATGTAGTCATACATACTTTAGCCGGCTTGCCAATTGTGGAAATTAGAAAAACACCGCTCGACGGCTGGGGTAAAATAATCAAGAGGATATTTGATGTAATATGTTGTCTAATATTGATAATATTATTATCACCGTTGTTGATAATTATATTATTGATAATTAAAATTAAATATGGCTCACCAGTCATAGTAAAATTACAACGAACAGGGGAGAGGGGTATAAATTTTATTTTACATAAATTTAGATCAATGGTGCCGGAGGCGCATAAAATGAAACAAGATTTATGGCAACTCAATGAACGCGCTGATGGCCCATTATTTAAGTTAAGCAACGACCCGCGTGTAACGCCTTTTGGAAAATTTTTAAGAAAATGGAGCTTAGATGAATTGCCTCAACTGTTTGACGTTTTATCTGGACGCATGAGTTTAGTGGGACCACGTCCACACGAACCAGAAGAAGTTTCAAAATATGCTAGGTATCATAAAAAATTATTAAACATCAAACCCGGGATAACTGGATTAGCGCAAATTTCCGGACGTTCCAGTTTAAGCTTTGAAGACGAAGCTAAATTAGACAGCTTTTATATTGAAAATTGGAGCCTGACTCAGGATTTAATAATATTAATTAAGACTATTTATGTGGTTTTACAACGAAAGGATGCAGTATGAAAATTGCTTTAGCGCATGATCATTTAACTCAATTCGGCGGAGCAGAAAAGGTTTTGTCTGAATTTCATAACATGTATAAACAATCTCCTGTTTATACTTTGGTTTTTGATCAGCGTACAGTAGGAGAATATTTTTCAAATTGGGATATTAAGACCTCATTTATACAAAAAATGCCTGGTTCGCCAAAGCTTTTTAAATGGTATATTGGCTTAATGCCGGCGGCAGTGGAACAACTTGATTTGTCTAATTATGATTTGGTGCTTAGCTCTTGTTCGGCATTAATTAAGGGTTTAGTTTTAAAACCAGACACGGTGCACGTTTGTTATTGTCATACACCAACGAGATATTTATGGAGTGACACACATCAGTACGCCGAAGAATTAGAGCAACCCAGATTAATAAAACGATTATTACCATTAGTATTGACCAAATTGCGCATATGGGATCAATTGGCTGCTCAGCGCGTTGATCATTTTATTGCTAATTCAAATTTTGTAGCCAAGCGGATTCAGCGCTATTATCATCGTCCCGCCACGGTAATTTATCCACCGATCGATATTAGTCAATTTAAAATAGAGGATAAATTAGAAGATTATTATTTATTAATATCAAGATTAAGACCTTACAAAAGAGTAGATTTGGCAATAAAGGCTTTTAATAAGCTAGGGATACCTTTAAAAATAATTGGCATTGGTGAGCAATATCACGAGCTTAAGAAAATTGCTAAGTCAAACATTGAGTTTTTAGGGCAGGTTAGTGATGTAGAGAAGGCATATTATTTAGCGCACTGTCGGGCTTTAATTTTTCCGCAGGAGGAGGATTTTGGCATTACAGCTGTAGAGGCGATGGCCAGCGGTCGGCCGGTTATTGCTTATGGCGCAGGCGGTTCTCGAGAAATCATAAAAGAGGGAATTAGTGGTAAATTCTTTTCTGAACAAACCTGGGAGGCATTAGCTGACGCAGTAATTAGATTTGATTATAAAATGTATGATCCAGTAATTATTAGAAAACAAGCAGAGCAATATGATAGCCATAATTTTCAACGGCAAATTAGAGAATTTATTGATAAAGTTTTAATAAGTAAATGAGGCTGGCAATTGATATAAGATGTTTGCAAGATAAATACTGGACCGGCGTAGCAGATTACACTTGGAATATAATTAAAGCATTTAATGAAAAAAAAACATTATTTGATCTTTTATATTATACAAATTCATTTAAGCAAAATAATCAGCTACCAACAGAAATAAGAAATAGTAATAATCTTATTAGTACGCAGTATCCAAATAAACTACAAAATCTACTATTACGATATAATTTATGGCAAAATTTTGATGAACTAATGGTAAAAAAAGATAAACGACCTGATGTTTTTTGGCTGCCCAATTTACACTTTTATCAGCTTTCAAAAAAAATAAAAAAGGTGTTAACTATTCATGATTTATCGTTTATACATTTTCCTCAATTTTTTTCTTTAAAAAAAAGATTGTGGTACTTAGCTAGCATGAAAAGATTATTAAAAAATAATCTTGGTGACTTTGATAAAATCATAGCCGTATCTAAACATACCAAAGATGATTTAATTTCATTGTATCCTAATGTTGAGCAAAAGATTGAAGTTATCCAGTCAGGAATCGAGGACGTATTTTTTAAAGCGCCTAACCCTCTTGATTTAGGCTCAATACTTCAGCATTATAATTTGCCTAGGAATTATCTGTTAACTGTGGGAACAATTGAGCCAAGAAAAAATCATTTGTTACTACTGAAGGCATATGAGCGAATTATCAATCAACATCCGGACTTCGATTATGATTTAGTTATTGTTGGAACGCGCGGCTGGTTGTGGCGGCCAATCATTGATTATTGGAAAAAAATGAAGTGTACAAAAAAAATCCATTTTATCGGTTATGTGCCTAATAACGAGTTGAATAGTTTATATGCATATGCTAAATGTTTTTTATATCCTTCGCTGTATGAAGGTTTTGGATTTCCGCCACTTGAAGCAATGGCCGCCGGAACTCCTTGTTTGGTATCTAGTGCTAGTTCATTGCCAGAAATAGTTAATGAGGCTGCAATATTGTTAGACCCATGGGTCATAGATGAGTGGGTAGAAACAATAATTTCCGTTGTTAATGATCAGGAACTATGTCGAAAATATAGTGCCGCAGGCAAAATTAGGGCACAGGATTTTTCCTGGAATAAAACAACAACAGCCATGGAACATTTATTTTTATCTCTAGTTTAGTTATGATAATAGGTTTTGACGCTAGACTGTATGGAATTCATCATCGGGGTATTGGTCGTTATTGTTCCAGTTTACTCGATCAGATCAGTCAGATTGATGAAATAAATAAATACCTTTTGTTTGCTAATGATGATAAGATTCCGCATAAATTTAAAAGTTGGCAAATAGTGCGGGCGCCTTATCAAGCTTACTCGTTTTCTGAGCAGCTTAATTTTTACTTTACGCTTAGGAAATACAATCATGACTTAATGCATTTTCCTCATTGGAATATTCCGGTAATTTATAAGCAGCCATATGTTGTTACTATTCATGATTTAATTCTTCATTATTTTTCAAATGAACGTGTAACAGCTTTACCATTATGGCGGTATAATTTAAAAATTAATTTATATTTTAAAGTTATTAAGCGGGTAATAAAAAAGGCTTGTAAAATAATTGCTGTCAGTGAAAGTACAGCTAAAGATATTGTCAAATTTTATCCATTTGCAGAGAAAAAAATCAGTGTCATTTATGAGGCGCCGACTATTGATGGACGCCATTATAACAATCAAGTATCACCAAGATTAATACCACGGGAATATTTGCTTAACGTAGGAGCAGCTTATCCGCATAAAAATTTGGAGCAA
>JBAZOT010000002.1:0-103748 GCA_041648575.1 Patescibacteria group bacterium
ATAATCGTTTCAGCCAACAGTGGCTTGAATTCAGAATACTTTAATTCGCAAGCCTGGTATAATTCTTCCAGTTCCTTTTTCTTTGGGCGGTCAGTTGATAAATTTTTAAATAAATCCAACAGGTTGCGCCCGCCAGATTTTTGCCCACTTACTGCGCCGCCCTCATCAGTTACAGCTTTAGCGATTTTTTTTCTAATAACATCCGGGCTGTCAGCTAAAGCAATACAGTGTGAGGGGCCAAATGATTTAGACATTTTTTTAGCAGGATCTTGAAGCGACATTACCCGAGCAATTGATGCCTCATAAGTTTTTGGCTCTTTAAAATATTCACCAAAAGTTGAATTAAATTTTCTGGCTAAGACGCGAGCCAATTCAACATGCTGGTATTGATCTTCGCCTACTGGCACTAAATCGGGGTGATAAAGCAAAATATCCGCTGCCATTAATACTGGATAGTTTAATAAACCAGCATTAATAGATTCGCGATGCTGTTCTGATTTATCTTTAAACTGCGTCATTCGTTCTAGTTCGCCAAGTGGAGTAATAGTGTTTAATAGCCAAGCAAGTTCAGTATGCTCAGGAATTTGAGACTGAATAAAAATTATACTTTTGGCCGGGTCAAGGCCGCAAGCTAAATAATCCAATGCAGTATTATAAACTATTTCAGGAAAAGTTTTGGCATCATAAGGCACGGTAATAGCATGCAAATCCACAATACAGAAAAAACAGTGGTTGTTTTCTTGTAATAATACCCAATTTTGCAGCGCACCTAGGTAATTACCTAGATGCAACTCACCCGAAGGCTGAATACCAGATAGTATGGTTTTGTTGGCAGGTAAAGGCATAAGCTTATACTTCTATTATAACAGTTAATATCATTGGCCGCCGCTCTGTTTTGGTATAAAGGAATTTACCAATGTCATTGCGCAGTTTATCTTTTAAATAAATATCGTTAGTAGCTGGTTTTAAAGATTCAGCTTTTAAGATTTGTTTTACTTTGGTTCTAGTTTCTTCTACCAGTTTTTTATTATCTTTCATATAAACAAAGCCACGGGAAATAATATCGGGACTAGTTATTGGCTGGCCGGTTTTACCATCGATGGTAGCAACAATAACCAACATGCCGTCAGCTGCTAAAATTTGTCGATCGCGGATTACTACCTGGGAAACATCACCCACTCCTAAACCATCTACAAAAACATATTCAATAGGAATTTTATGAGGAGACATTTTTATACCCTGTTGTGTTATTTCGGCGATACTGCCATTATCTAAAATAAAAATATTTTGTTTAGGAAAGCCAATTGAAGTTGCAACTTTGGCGCCCTCCTGTAATAGGTAATGGTTGGCATAAACTGGAAAAAAATATTTGGGTTTAACTTGTTGCAGTAACAGTTTAATATCTTCAATTAACGCATGACCGCCGCCATGAACTCCCATAATTTCTTTATGAATGACATTGTCGCATTGGCGATAGAGCGTGTCTTTTAATCGTTGAATTGTGCGCTCGTTGCCAGGTATTACTGAGGAGGAGAAAATAATAGTGTCTGATTTTTTAAGCTTGACCTGTTTGTGTTCGTGGTTAGCTATGCGCATTAATACTGCGCGATCTTCACCTTGGGCACCAGTGCAAACAATAATCACCTTGTTGTCTGGATAATCGCGCAAATGCTTAATATCAATGATGGTGCTGGGTTTATATTTTATATAACCGACGTTTTTGGCAATTTCAATATTAGTTTTCATGGAATAACCATCAAAAGCAACTTTTTTTCCTAACATTTCAGCAATTTCCACAATCCAAGCCACTCGCTCTACCATCGAGGCAAAAGTAGCAATAATAATTCGGCTAGGCGCTTGCTCAATTATTCTTTTAATATTTTTATATACTTCCTGTTCTGACATTTGTTTACCCTCTTGGGTTGAACCAAGAGTTTCGGCCATTAAAATAGAGGGGGCGGTTCTGGTATTCCACCCAGCCAGTTGAGAAAAATCAGTTGCTGGTCCTTTGATTGGCTCTAAATCATAACGCCAGTCCCCGGGATGAATAATATTAATAAATGGCGTTTGAATAATAATACCCACCGCGTCCATAATACTATGGGTAACACTAAAGAAATTAATTTTAAAATTACCCAAACGTAGTTGTTCGTTTGCTGACTTGATTTCGTTAATTTTTAGATATTTTTGTAGGTTTGATTCTTCCAAGCGGCGGCGGATTAACGCTAAAGTCATTTTACTGGCGTAGATTGGTGGCCAACCAAGTTTGGGCATTAAATGGGCAATGGCACCAATATGATCAAGATGGCCATGGCTGATAATAACACCACGAATATTTTTTTCTTTGCCTTTAAGATAGCGAATATCGGGAATAATGTAATCAACACCAGGTGTATCCTCTTCGGGAAATTGCAATCCCATATCAAGAATAACAATGTCATTGCCATATTCAAAAACCGTCATGTTGCGGCCCACTTCTTCTTGGCCGCCTAAGGGGATAATTTTTAATTTTTCTCCAAATTTGGAAGGGACAGCGGTTGGCAACATTGATTGAGGTTGTTTGGGATGATTTTTTTTGCGACGATAATAAAATTTATCAGAAGCAAAAGAAGGCTTCGGTTTAAGAGAAAAAGATTTAGTTGGTTGATAATACATAAATTTATTGTTGTTTGTAATTAATTTTACATCAAATCTACTGTTTAGTTTATAACTATTGTTGGTAAGATTTGTCTGGTGATTGTCGTTTGGTAGATAGATCAGACAAATGAATCTCAGCCTAAGGTTGATTCGCCTTTATTTAAAATTATTAATCAAGGTAGCGGAGAAACTCTATGGGATTGTCACTTCCCGCTACTGGCGGGATACAGGTTTAATTCTGGTGGGCGAGGAGGGAGTTGAACCCTCATAGTCTTGCGACCATACGCTCCTGAAGCGTACGCGTATGCCAGTTCCGCCACTCGCCCGTTCGCATCACCTCGGCGAAAGGCCTGGTTTTATTTTTTCCAAATTCTATCAGTTAAGCGGTACCAACTGTTAATATCAGTTAAACGTTCGGCCGGAGTGCTAATTTCAAATAAGTTGAAGCCTTGAATATCTTTATTAATAACATAAGTATAACTGGGACTGTATAGGAAGATGGCATAGATTTCTTCAGCTAAGATTGATTGAAAGTCGTTATATTTTACTGCTCTGAAATTTGGGTCAATAGTTTGTCGGGCTTGCTCAAGTATTTTATCTAAATTGTCATTGGCGAATATTGATAAGCTTAAACCGGGAGCTTGATTTTGCGAGGAATGCCAAAAAGGATAAGGGTCGGGGTCTAATAATAGAATCTCACTGGCTAGTACTGCCTGATAATTGCGGGTAGTAATAATATCTTTTTGCCAACGAAAAGTCGGGATCACTTCTAAACTGGTTTCTACACCAATATTATTCCAGTTGTCTCTAATAGCGTTGGCCACCTCGATATATTCTTCACGGTCGGGAATAGTTAAAGTGATAGCTAACTTGGCTTCTCCTTTATGTCTCCAGCCGTCATCTTGGCGTGGCCAGCCGTTTTGTTCTAATAATTCAGCAGCCCAGCCTGAATCGAAAGAGTATTTTTTAATATTATCAGTATAACCAAGAGCGCCGGGTGGAATGGCGCCGTCTATTTTTTTTGCTTGTCCGCTAAGGGTATTATTAACCAGATTATCACGATCAATGGCAATTATTAGTGCTTGTCTAACTATTTTGTTTTTTAAAACCTCATTTAGTTGGGGATTTAAAAAGATGGCCGTGTATTGTGGTAAGGAAAGTTGGTAAAGATTATACAGTCGATTATTGATTTTTGATTTTACACTGCCGCGTGGCAGTGATCCCAGACTGTCGATGTTGCCATCCTGCAGCGCTTGAATAGCTGTTTCATAGTCAGGATAAAATTTAAAAGAGATTTTTTTTAAGTAAGGTTTTTGACCAAAGTAATTAGGATTGGGCTCTAAAGTATAACTGCGAATTCCGCCCTGTTTGTCCTTGGTTAAAGATTTAAATTGATAAGGTCCGTTGCCAATAGGTTTGATATTTAATTCTGCTAGTAAAAAGTTTGTTGGTTGAATATTCTGCCAAATATGTTGGGGTAAAATTCCAAAGGTTAAGGTTGTTAAAAAGGGCGCAAACGGTTCAGATAACTCTAAAGTAAAAGTATAGTCGTCAATGACATTAGTCTTCACGTTTTGAAGACTACTAGCTAAAGAACTTTTTATTATTGGATCCTGAATAGCTTGAATGGTAAAAATTATGTCAGCAACAGTTAAAGGTTCGCCATCAGACCAAGTTAAATTTTTTCGCAAAGTAATGGTGTATATTTTTCCATCATCGCTGACAGTATACGATTCTGCCAAATTGTTAATTAACTGCATGCCATTAGCTTGGAATAAGCCGTTGTATATTAATTGGGTAATACTGGCATCAACTTCGTTACTTGAAGCAAACAAAGGATTAATTGTTCGTGGGCTGCCTAGTAAGCCTTCGGTATATTCGCCACCGATTTTGGGGATGAGTTCGGTATGGCGTAAATACCAGCGATCAGCTAAAATCGTACTGCTAATAATAAAGAACAGAAATAATACGATGATTAGATAGGTTTCAGGACGAGTAAGTACTGCGGGAAAAAGTTTTATTTGACGCCAAGCTGGCCGATGTTCTTGTTTAATAACTGCTTCAGATAGCGAGGATTCAATTGGGCGTTTACTAAAAACACGCCACCAGCGTTTACTCTGAATACGTACTTGTAATCCGATTTTACGGATTAGTTGTCGTATAGTATTTATAGTGGGCTAAATTAAAAATAATCTGGCCAAAGCAAGGCCAAAAAAAATCACCGATAATACAATCGTTGAAATGAAGATTACTTTTTCCGCACCGCGCTTAGTGCGATAAATATTACCCTCGCCACCAAAAATACCGCCTAAACCAGCACCACGATTTTGAAGTAGGATGCTAATAATTAGCAATATGGAGACGATAATGGTACTTAGTTGTATTATTTTTTCCATGTAATTATTGACAAAAAAAGACTGCTGATAGTCTAAAACTGACTTTTACTATACTATACTATATTTGACTTGTCAATCTATATTATTTAGTTAACTATTATTAAGATAATTTTAAGCTGATTATTAAAAGATATGATTTTGAAAAGCTTATGATACAATGACTTTATTAAAGCCATGATCTTAGATGAATTAAACGAACAACAACAGCTAGCAGTAAAGCATAGTCAGGGTCCGCTACTAATTTTAGCAGGGGCTGGTTCGGGCAAGACAAAAACCCTAGTGCATCGCTTGGCTTATTTAATTCAAGAAAACATTACTCCGGCTAATACTATTTTAGCTGTAACTTTTACTAATAAAGCGGCCCAGGAAATGCGTGCTCGAGTTTGGCAGCTGTTAGGAAATAAAGATCGTTCATTACCTATAGTTGGCACTTTTCATTCCACAAGCGCTAGTTTTTTAAGACGTGAAGCACCGCGACTGGGAATAATTAGACAATTTACTATTTATGACGAAAGCGACCAAAAACGATTGTTTAAATCAATTATTAAGGAATTCGGTTTACCCCCAAAACGATATCCACTTGGGACTATTTGTTCAACAATTTCTCGTGCTAAGTCAGAATTAATAGAACCAGCAGGTTTTTTAGATTGGGTGGAAGAAGACGGTTTTAATAAAGTGATAGCACGGATTTATGAGCGGTACGAACAAGTATTACAAAGTGCTAAAGCTTTGGATTTTGATGATTTAATCGGCAAAATGGTTTATTTATGGCATCAATTCCCGGAATTGCTGCAGCGGTACCAAGAACGCTGCCGGTATATTTTAGTTGATGAATATCAAGATACTAATCGTGCTCAATACGAATGGGTTAGATTATTGGCTGGTGAAAATAAAAATTTATCAGTAGTGGGAGATGATTGGCAGTCAATTTATTCCTGGCGTGGTGCCGACTTTGGCAATATTTTAAGATTTACCAAAGACTACCCACAAGCCAAAGTTATCAAGTTAGAGCAAAATTATCGTTCTACCAAAAATATAATTGCTGCTGGTAATGCCATAATGGAGCAAGCTAAGTTAAAAACAGACAAAGTATTATGGACAGACAACCCCGAGGGCGCAAAACTTTATGTAGTAGAAACAATAGATGAGCACAGTGAAGCAGATTTAGTAGTAAGTGAAATTTTATTCCACTTAAATAATGAGAATAAAGATGAATTAACTTATCAGCCACTGGCTGAGGAAGATGTAGCTAGTTGGTTAAATAATGATCAGCTTAAACAGCTTAGTAACTTTGCAATTTTATATCGCACCAATGCCCAAAGCCGAGTATTAGAAGAAGCGTTGCTTAAAACAGGATTACCTTATCAGCTTATTGGCGGTGTAAAATTTTATGAAAGAAAAGAAGTCAAAGATGTGTTGGCTTATTTGCGTTTATTGGTTAATCCTTATGATGCAATTAGTTTTCGGCGAGCTATTACTTCACCGCGTCGGGGTATTGGTGAAGAAACGGTTGAAAAAATTGTATATCAAGCGCAAATAAATAAGATTTCCTTAATAGAATTTTGTCTAAAACCGATAGGTTTAGATTTACCGCTGGCCAAGCAAAAATTATTGGCGAGTTTTGCCGAGTTAATTAGTCAGTTGAAGAATAAAATTAAACAATTAACAGTTCCAGAAATGATTAGTGAAATAGCAAAACAAAGTGGTTTGCAAGACGAATTAAGTGACGGTTCTAATGAGGGGGCTATTCGGTTAGAAAATATTGAGGAATTAAAAACTGTCGCTATGGAGCGAACCAGCGAACCTGGCAGTAAAGGGTTAGTAAAATTTATAGAGCAGGTGGCGCTGGTGCAAGATCAAGATAAATTTAACCAAGGTAAACTTGGAGTAACCTTGATGACCTTACATGCGGCCAAGGGATTGGAATTCTCGGTGGTTTTTTTAGTTGGCATGGAAGAAGGTTTGTTTCCTCATATTAATTCTATGGATGATCCCAAGGAATTAGATGAAGAGCGGCGTTTGTGTTACGTTGGTATTACTAGGGCTAAGGAAAAGGTTTATTTAATTTATACTTCACTACGTACCTTAGTAGGCACTTCTTTTTTAGGCGTTCCTTCACGTTTTATTTCAGATATTCCAGAAGAATTATTGGAGTGGAAAAGAATAAACGAGGATCAGTTGGTATAATGTTATTTTTTGAGCAGTAAAGTCTTTCGGTGTTTAGTGCGGTAAAAAGTTATCGCAAAACGATGAGCTTCGTCACGCAAATTCTCCAGTAATAATAAGGCAGGGGAATTGTTTGGTAACTTAATAGGTTTTTTACACTGAGGAGTAAAGATTAACTCTTGTTTTTTTGCTAAAGCAATCAACGGCAGGTTAAGGTGATGTTGTTTAAAAATTTTTAAAACAGTATTAAGTTGAGGTTTGCCACCATCTAACATTATTAAATCTGGCTTAGGCCAGGTGTGGTGATGTTTAAAACGCCGGGTTAAAATTTCAGTCAGCATGGCCACATCATTAGGGCCGGTAACTTGCTTAATAATAAATTTGCGATACTGTGATTTGTCTATTAGACCGTTGGTTAAAACTACTAGCGAGCCAACAGCGTTTTGCCCCTGAATATTGGAAATATCATAACCTTCAATGCGGCGCGGAAGGAGTTTAAGCTTTAATATTTTTTTTAATTGCTTTAAGCCGTTATTGGCGCGCTGTTCTTGTTTTTGCCAAGAAGCAAAACTATTATGCAGAAAATTTTCAGCGTTTTTATTTGCCAGACTTATTAATTCTTTTTTTCTTCCCTTTTGCGGGTAAAATGTTTTAATTGTTAGGGGTTGCTGTTTAATGGCTAGGGGAATATAAATCAGCTTAGGCTTATCAGTAACTTGCGGATAATAACGCTCTAAAAAATTAATTAAAATTTCGCTAGCTGGTAAAGACGGATTATGTTCAATTAATAATTCTGTGTCATCTAATAATAATCCTCGGCGAATCGGTAATTTACTAATAGCTGTTAAGTTACCTTGAGTAGCCAGCCCAATAACATCATATGATTCTGTGGTACGGGAAACAATTTTTTGTTTAGTTAATAATCGTTCCAGTAATATCAATTGGTCGCGCCGACTGGTTGCTTGTTCAAATAAACGCTGGCGGGCGGCTAGTTTCATTTCTACTTTTAATTTATTCTGTAAATATTTGCTATTGCCTGTTAAAAATTCTTGCAATTGCTTTATTTTTTCTTGGTATAATTTTTTACTGTAAGTATTAAAGTTGTGCCCTAAACAGCGCTCTAGACTACTATCAAAACAGGGCTTGTTCGCTGGGTTAGCGCAAGTCCGCAGGGCTAATATTTTTTTAAGCAAGCGAAAACTGTTTCTAATAGTGGAGGCTGAAGTATAAGGGCCAAAATATTTTACACCCCGGCTTATGGTGCGCCTGGTTAATTCTACTCGAGGGAATTTTTCCCGGCGATCAATTGCTAAGTACAGCCAGTTTTTATCATCTTTAAAAATTATATTATAAAGGGGCCTGTGCTGTTTAATTATATTGCTTTCTAATAGTAGTGCTTCTTGTTCATTATCCACCACTATAGTTCGCCAGTGATGGATTTGTTTCACCATTTCCTGTTTAGCTGGGGATAATTCAGCCTTGGTTCTAAAATATGACTGAACCCGATTTTTTAACACCTTAGCCTTGCCCGCATAAAGCAGTTTTCCGCTTTTATTAAAAAATTGGTAAACACCTGGTTTAGTTGGT
Organism: Patescibacteria group bacterium; assembly: GCA_041648575.1. GTDB lineage: Bacteria > Patescibacteriota > Patescibacteriia > Veblenbacterales > UBA10138 > JBAZOT01. The sequence goes on from JBAZOT010000002.1 coordinate 8,787, forward strand.
AAATTCTTAAATTGGGTCATTAATAATTTTTTCATATAATTTAAGTATAGCGTCTGTTATTGACAAATGCGATTTAAAGAGTTAATTTAAGGTATCAAATAAAATAACTTAAAAAAATCAAAATTGTACCAAAAAAAGGAGAAATAACCATGCTTAGTGAACGAGAGTTGGAAGAAATCACCAAAAATATGGCCCGAAGTGATGCTATATATAAAAAGGAAATGGTTCCATATTTAGCCGTTGGAGTTTGGGATGGAGCGACTCGTGAAGGTGTGTCAGTGCCAGCAGAGTATATGTTGCAAGCTAAGAGCTTAATACGACAAAAAGTTAATGTTGAAAATATTAATCAGACTGCCTTACTTCAAGTAGCTCTACAATTATGGGAGGGGGTGCGTTACAAACCATGGGATCGAATAAAACGCGATGGTAGGGTAACTTATGAAGAAATCGATCTTTTATTAGTTCATGATTGGATAAAGGAATTAAACCTACCTTTGTGGGTTTTAGGAGAAATTGTGTTAATGGAAAGAGCACTTGGCTATCTGCCGCGTATTTTCTCTAATGTAAAAGAGCCTGTAGAACCAGTATAAGAAGTTAGTAGATAGAATAATAAAAAAACAATGTAGTTAATGGCCCGGAAGAATACACTTTCGGGCTTTTTAATTAACTACTTGACCTTTGGTAAAAGTTGTAGTAGACTATCTTCTGCTTATTATTCGTAAATATTTTGTGCCTAAAAAGAAAAATAATCACATCGCCGAGGAAATTGTTGTTAAGGGTGCTCGAGTTCATAATTTAAAAAATATTGATGTTAGTTTACCACGCAACAAACTAGTGGTAGTAACTGGTCTTTCAGGATCGGGCAAATCGTCACTGGTTTTTGATACCATATATGCTGAAGGTCAGCGCCGTTATATTGAATCCTTGTCATCTTACGCCAGGCAGTTTTTAGGTATGATGGACAAACCAGATGTTGACCAAATAGAGGGTTTAAGTCCAGCGATTTCCATTGACCAGCGTTCTACTTCACATAACCCTCGTTCTACTGTGGGAACAGTCACAGAAATTTATGATTATTTACGATTGTTATTTGCCCGCGTCGGCATTCCTCATTGCCCTAAATGCGGCCGGGAAGTAAGCAAGCAGACTATTGATCAGATTGTTGAAAGAATCCAAGCCCTGCCCCAAGGTACGGCTTTGTCGCTGTTGGCTCCCATAGTTCGCGATCAAAAAGGTGAACATAAACAGGTGATTGCTGAAATTAAAAAAGCTGGGTACGTTAGAGTGCGTTTTGATGGCAATTTAATTTCTATGGATGAAGCAGAAGATTTGAAAATTGATAAGCAAAAAAAACACACTATTGAAATAGTGGTAGACCGGTTGAATGTATCTAAAGATGCCGATGATATTACCAGATTAACAGATTCTTTAGAAACCGCTTTGGATTTAGGCGATGGTTTGGTAATAATTGAACAACAAGATACAGCTGAAGATATTTTGTTTAGTCAGCATTTTTCCTGCCCACATTGCCAGGTGGATTTATCTAGTATTGAACCACGCAGTTTTTCTTTTAATTCGCCTCACGGCGCTTGCCCTGCTTGCACCGGATTGGGTACCAAACTCGAAGTGGATGCTGATTTAGTAATTCCCAATAAACGACTGTCTATTGCCGAGGGTGCTATTCGCCCTTGGTCGCGAACTGCTACTAATCAAACTTGGTATTTTCGAATTGTAGAGGCAATGGCACGCGATAATGGCTTTTCAACCAACGACCCAGTAGCTAAATTAACCAAAGCACAACTTGACAAGGTTTTATATGGAACGGGCAGCAAGAATTATAATGTTAATGCTGGATATGAAGCGGCTGGTAAGGTTAGAGAATTTTTTACTACCTTTGAAGGTGTGATACCAAATTTAGAGCGGCGTTATAAAGAAACCGAATCAGATTATGTCAGGGGTGAAATAGAACGTTATATGCGCATTTACCCTTGCCCTACTTGCCAGGGTAAAAGATTAAAACCAGAAATTTTAGCCGTGACTGTAGGGGAAAGTAATATTTCTCAAGTGACCGCTTTAACAGTAGAAGCAGCGTGCGATTTTATTACTAAGTTGAGTAATAATAAATTTTTAACTGGTCGTCAATTAAAAATCGCCAATCAGATTTTTAAGGAAATAGTACAAAGATTAAATTTTTTAATTGATGTGGGAATTGGCTATTTAACACTCGATCGCACTGCCGCCACGCTTTCGGGCGGGGAATCGCAGCGTATACGCCTAGCCACACAGATTGGCTCAAGTTTAGTTGGCGTAACTTATATTTTAGACGAACCATCAGTTGGTTTGCATCAGCGCGATAATAATAGATTAATAGAAACTTTAAAGCATTTGCGCGACTTGGGTAACACGGTAATTGTAGTGGAGCATGATTATGAAACTATGATGTCCGCTGATCACTTAATCGACATTGGTCCGGGTGCTGGTAAACACGGCGGCGAAGTAGTGGCTCAAGGCACTCCTCAAGAAGTGTCACGCGTTAAAGCTTCATTAACTGGCCAGTATCTTTCTAAAAAAATTGCTATTAACATCCCCAAACAATATCGGCTAGGCAATGGTAAAGCTTTAAATATAGTCGGCGCCAGTGAATTTAATTTGAAAAATATTAACGTTAGCTTGCCTTTGGGAAAATTTATTTGTATCACGGGCGTTTCTGGTTCAGGTAAATCTACTTTAATTACTGATATTTTGTCGCGTGCTTTGGCCCAACACTTTTATAAAGCTAAGGACATTCCAGGTAAACATAAAGAAATTAAAGGTATGGAAAATATTGATAAAGTAATCACTATAGACCAATCGCCCATTGGTCGCACGCCTCGTTCTAATCCGGCTACTTACACAGGAGTATTTACTTATATCCGTGATTTATTTTCTGAATTACCTGAGGCCAAAATTCGTGGCTACAATCCGGGACGTTTTTCATTTAATGTAAAAGGCGGTCGCTGTGAAGCTTGTGAAGGCGATGGTTTAGTGCGAATTGAAATGCATTTTTTACCAGATGTTTATGTGGAATGTGAAGAATGCCATGGTCGGCGTTATAACAAACAAGCCCTGGAAATACATTATAAAAGTAAGAATATTTCTGACGTTTTAGAAATGACCGCTGAAGAGGCGATGAATTTTTTTGAAAATATTCCGGTAATTAGAGAAAAGTTAAAAGTGCTGTGTGATGTTGGGTTGGGTTACATCCATCTAGGACAAAGCGCTACCACTTTGTCTGGTGGTGAAGCTCAGCGCATTAAATTAGCGACTGAACTTTCTCGCCGTTCCACTGGCAAAACTTTATATATTTTAGACGAACCAACTACCGGGCTTCATTTTGCTGATATTAAAAAATTACTTCAGGTTTTAAACGAATTGGTTGAGCGTGGTAATACTGTGTTGGTAATTGAGCATAATTTGGATGTTATTAAATGCGCTGATTGGGTGGTAGATTTAGGCCCCGAGGGAGGCGATAGTGGTGGTGAAATTGTAGCCCAAGGAACTCCGCGTGAAGTGATGAAGGTTAAAGCCAGCTACACCGGGCAGTGGTTGAAAAAAGTTTTGTAAATTATTAAATTAAATAAAATAACCGTATAAGAAGTTTATTCCCATACGGTTTATAAAACATAGTGACGTTATTTTAATTGAATACGGTCGTATTTAATGGCTATTTCTTCATTTAACCACTGGTTTCCCATCTCTCTTTTTATAAAGATAGGTAGTTGCGAGATTGGATGTTCACCAGGGTCTTCTCTCCAAGTCCAATAGACATAACCAGAAGTGTCGCTGTGCCATTGCGGTAAATTAAAACCAACCGCCTCGAATATTAGAGCAACGTCTACAGGATCGTCTTGATACGATATGTCGACGATTACCAGTGGAGAACCGAAGTCAGGATAGGAAACCTTGTGAATTTTGACAGGGTGGAGCACGGGTCGTTCTTGGTTATATTGGTAGCGGCCGGTTAAATAATTAACCCCTTTTACCTGAAATTGAAATTGTGATTGTTTCTGTTCTGTAGAGGTATTTATAAAAATGACAGTACATATGACAATAATAACTCCTATCACCACACATACCATCGCAATTAATGCATTTTTAAGGCTCATGACACAATCCTTATATTATGGTTGATTGTTAATTATTTCAGTTTTTGTTTAGCTTTATAGTATAGGAAACCTAATAAAATTTGTCAATAGCTGGCACATAGATGATAATAAAGAGGTGAAATGGTCTTGGGTTACAATTCGTGAATACTTATTTTATCTCCTTATTTTTTCTCTCCCTTGGCAAACTAGGTGGATTATTAGGGATCCTTATTTAGGCGGGGAGGTGTGGGAGTATGGCAGGATAAGTTTATACGGATGGGACATACTTTTGGTTATTTTGGTGGTCATTAATTTACCGCTGCTTTGGCAAACAATCAAGAATGTCAAAACTCAATCCGCCGACTGGCGGACAAAATTCAAAGTCGATTGTCATTGCGAGGAGTCCCGCCAAGCGGGACGACGTGGCAATCTTATGGCCCAGTTTACGAGATTGCTTCGCTTTACTCGTAATGACTTTTTTATAATTTTTCTCTTACTTTTACTCCTATCTCTTACTTCTATTTTATGGTCTGGGGATAGGTTATTGGCTATGGTGTGGAGTTTAAGGTTGCTAGAGGGTGGATTATTGTGGTTGTTATTTTTAGCAATTAAGCCAAAGTTAAAATATATTTTTGTAAGTTTAGTAGCAGCTGGTGTTATTCAGGCTTTGTGGGGAATTTGGCAATTTTTATCTCAATCCACTTTTGCCAATAAATGGCTGGGCGTAGCTATTCATCCTTTAACCCAAGGTGGAACCTCAGTGGTTTTAACCGAAGCCGGGCGTTGGCTTAGGGCTTACGCCGGGCAGGTTCATCCAAATGTACTGGGTGGGTTATTAATTGTTACTTGTTTAGTGACAGTGTGGCTGTATTTTAATCGTCATCGCGAGGAGGGAGGTAAAACCGACCGACGTGGCGATCTATGGAGATTGCTTCGCTTCGCTCGCAATGACAGTTTTTTTCTTTGGCTTTACATTATTCAGCTTGTTGGGTTATTCTTTACCTTCTCTCGCGGAGCTTGGCTGGCTTTATTTTTAACACTTGGTTTATGGTGGTGGAATAATAAGCGCTCCGTCATTGCGAGGAGTGAAGCGACGACGCAATCTCATCAGATTGCCACGCCTCTCCCGCCTATAGAGGGATCGGCTCGCAATGACAGTTTGGGTGTAATAGTGATAGTTACTATATTTGTGTTCATAATTTTAGGAAGCATTTATTGGCAACCAACTATGGGGAGAATTTTTGGGGGCAGTAAATTAGAGCAGCAGTCGATTGAAGACCGGGCAGGAAGTGTTAAAGAAAGCTCTAGTTTATTAGAGCAGGTTTGGTGGAAAGGCACTGGTATGGGAAATTATACTTATGTTTTATCGCAACACAATCCAGGATTAAAAGCTTGGTATTATCAACCAGTACACAATATATTTTTACTGGTACTAACGGAATTAGGCGTTATTGGTTTATTGTTATTTCTATGGCTATTATGGGTACGTTTAAAAATAAAACCATTCTTGATTCATAATTCATTATTCATAATTCCTATCATTATAATTTCATTATTTGATCATTATTGGTGGACAGTGCCGTCTATGTTTTTACTGTTTTGGCTTATTATGGCGGTTGGTAATCCACAAAAGACTAATACCCCCTGACCCCGTACATCCACTCCAGGCGGAACATGGGGCGAGAAGATTAGTCCCAGTATTATTTGTTACTGAGGCTAGAGGTTAATTCAAGGTGCGCCTTGCCCTACTCCCCCCCCCCTGCATAAGTTCAGAAACATATGAGACTTTTAATTAAGTCTTAATATGGGGCAATTTAACAAATTTAAGGGAACTAAAGGATTCATCACCATTTGGGAACGTGTGTTACGCTTTCGGTATATGATTACCGAACAAGCAAAAGAAAGGTGCCGGATTCTCGCTTTCTGGGAGAAGTATGGGGATCTGGCAACCCAAGAAGCTTTTAAGATTTCTAGACCTACTCTGTTTAGATGGCAGAGCGCTCTTTCAACAGGGGGAGGAAAACTGGAAGCTCTAAACAAAAAAAGCACGGCTCCCAAAAACAAGAGAACGCGAATCATTCCCGAAGCAGTTAAAAATTTCATCCTGAAAGAGAGACAATATGACCCCCATCTTTCCAAAGATAAGTTAGCCAAACTAATGGCAGAAGACCGCGTTGCCAAACTTTCTCCATCCACAGTCGGAAGAATACTAGATGACTTGAAGAAGAAAGGTGCCCTCCCAAAAAAAGCTCGTTTATCGTACTATGCGAATAGCGACAGCTTCAGGGAGAAAGTAAAGGTTAAACGCAAGAAATTGCGCTCCAAAGGATATATTGGCGGGCTGGTCAAAGCCGATTCCATTATCCGATTTCATAATGGCATTAAAAGGTACATCATCACCGCTTTGGATCGGGAAAAGAAGTTCGCTTTCGCTTATGCTTACAAAAATCATTCGTCCGTTGCGGCAACGGATTTTATGCAGAAATTCAAATTAGTCGCACCAGTATCCTTGACTCATATCCAAACAGACAACGGTTCAGAATTTGCCAAACACTTCGAACTGTATCTGGAGAAAAACAATATCATTCATTTCCATACATATTCGAGATGTCCCCAGCAAAACTCCGAGATTGAAAGATTCAATCGGACTCTCTCTGATGCCTTCATCAAGCAAAATCGGTACTTACTGGCGTACGATATTGAAGCCTTCAATGATAAATTGATAGATTGGCTTCTGTGGTACAATATGAGAAGACCCCATTGGTCGCTTGGATTAATTTCTCCCTTGAAGTATATTTGTAATCAATTAACAGCAGAAGAGTCTCAAATGTGCTGGACTAGTACAACTACTTGACAAAGGTTATACAACAGGAGGAAAATTAACTTAAAGAGTTTTGCTTAATCAAGGGTACGGCTGGAAAAATGTTATATACTCCTTAAAGAAATAATTAGTGGATTAGTGATTCTGGTCGTACCCTATCAAAACAGAGCGGTTACAATAAAAAGTAACCGCTCTTTTCCTAAATAATTTCTTTTTTGCTACTTCTTTAAAATAAGTAGCACAAGAATCGCCGTCTTGAGCTTCGGGCTAGACAACACTACCCTCGCTCGGGGTTGACCCTATGCTAAATAACTACAACACGGGTCAACTTACCCCATCGCTCGGGTGCCGTGTTGTTTACTAGCCCTCTGCTATAACGGCAGGATTATTAATTTAATATTGCCACTATCACAAAAAATTAACGGCAGAGCGCCTGTCTGCCGGCAGGCAGGGAAGTTTAACAAACGTCCGACTCCAGCGTGTTTCTGATCGCTTTAGCATAGCTGGCGTCAGTGAGTAAAACGACCTGCCTCGCAGCAAGGCGGGGCACTGCTTAGCTTTTTGTGCTAAGTGGCGACTTTTCTGTTACCTTTTCCTAGAAAAGGTAACAGAATATTTAACTAACCAACTTTGAAAACTCATTCTCATTAATTATTTTTACACCCAATTTTTTAGCTTTATCTGCTTTACTACCCGAATCCTCACCTACCACTACCAAATCTGTTTCTCGGCTCACTGACTCGCTGACTTTTCCACCAGCCTGTCTTATCGCTTGTTTGGCTTCTTCTCTAGTAAAGTTTTCTAAACTGCCAGTTACCACAACGATCTGGTCAGCTAACTTACCTTGCCGAACCACGGCTGCGGTTTTAATATCTATCCCCAAATCCTGCAGTCGCTTAATAAATTTCTGATTAGTGCTATTGTTAAAAAAATCATAAATACTTTTAGCCACTACGGGGCCTATATCTTTAATGTTTTCTAATTCCTGCAAACTAACTTGCTGTAAGCGAGCTACACTACCAAAATACGCTGCTAATTCAATCGCAGTTTCCTCACCCACATGACGAATGCCTAAGGAATTAATAAATCGGGAAAAACTAATTTTTTTTGCTTGGGCTATGGCATTAATTAAATTTTGCGCAGATTTTTCTGCAAACCGTTCTAACGGTTGTAAATCGCCAGCTTTCAAAGTAAATAGGTCAGCTGCATCTTTAATTAAACCCTGCTCTAATAATAAATCCAAGATCCTGGGGCCCAAACCGTCAATATCAAAACTTTTTTTGCCAACAAAGTAATGCAAACGCTCGCTTAAAATAGCAAAACAATTTTTATTAGTACAATACCAAGCCACCTCGCCAGGCTTTCGGCTCACCGATCCGCCGCACACCGGACAGTGCCTCGGCATGGTAAAAATTTTTTCCTGACCAGTGCGTAACTTGGGCAACACTTGCACAATATCCGGAATAATATCACCGGCTTTTTGTACAATTACCGTATCACCTACCCTAACATCCAACCGTTTAATTTCATCTTCATTATGCAAAGTCGCGCGCGATACTGTAGTGCCAGCAAGTTTAACCGACTCCAGCACTACTACTGGTGTTAACGTGCCAGTGCGACCAACCTGCACCACAATATCCTTAACACGGGTAGTGGCTTGTTCAGCAGGAAATTTATAAGCAATCATCCAGCGCTCGGTCTTCCCAATACTGCCCAAGAGCCGCTGCTGATTAATATTGTTAACCACTAAAACCGCGCCGTCGGTTTGATAAGGCAACTTTTGTCTCTTGTTTTCCCATTCTTTAATATAGCGAGCTGCGGCTAGTAAATTAGTTAACAGGCGGCAATTTGGGTTAATTTTAAAACCTAGCTGTTTTAATAAACTATGTACTTGCTGATGAGTAGTTTGCCCAATATCAGTTAAAATTTCAAAAGCATAAAAAATCATAGCTCGTTCACTGGCAATTTTAGAATCCAGCTGGCGAATAGAACCAGCAGCCAAATTACGAGGATTAGCAAACTCTGGTAATCCACGACCCTGTTGCAGACGATTAATACGCTCCAATTCTTTTTTATAAATTACCATTTCACCCCGAACTTCCAAACGCGACGGTAGGTGCTGTTTAATTTTTTCTAAACGCAACGGTATGCTTTCAATGGTACGTAAATTTGAAGTTACCTCCTCGCCTACCAAACCATTACCGCGGGTAGCTCCGCGCACTAATAATCCCTGTTCATAAGTAAGAACTATGGCTAAACCATCCATTTTAAGCTCACCGTAATATCCAGTAATCTTCTGTTCTAGTAATTTCTCATTACGGTCTTGCCAGTCTTTAATTTCCTCCAAACTAAAAGCGTCCTCAATAGAAATTACCGACCGTGAGTGCCTGACTTTTTTAAATTCAGCTAACGGCTCGCCTGCCACGCGCTGAGTGGGCGAATCAGCTGTAATTAAATCAGGATAAGCTTGCTCCAATTTATATAACTCGTGTTTTAATGAATCCAAAGCAGCATCGGAAATTTCCTGCTGGTCTAAAACATGATAAAGATAGCGGTGATGATTAATCTCCGCCCTTAGCTTGGCTATACGCACTTTGGCCTTATTTTTGGTCATTTGGAATTATTTAGGATTTAGTCCACCATTTGCCAACTGGCCAAGGCGGATTAAGATTAAATTTTTACTTAACAATCGCCTGTTCGGTAAACAATACATAATCAACAAACCCGTAAGCCGGTAACTGGCTGGGTATATTAGTTTGTAAAACCTGTTGTACATTTTTTTTCTGGCTGCGGCTTTTTACATCTAAATAATGAGAGAATTTCTTATTATCACCTGGTTCTATACGTAAATTAATAATATTATTATAAAGCGCTTTAAATCTCACTTGATTGGTATTATCCGAATTTAATAAAACCCCACCCGTAGAAAAAGAAATAGGATCGTTTTCGGTTTCTAAACACTCACCAGCAGTACTAGTAAAGTCACAAACATAAGGCGAACCAGAATTTGGTTTTAACACTTCAAATCCATCAACAGTCTTATTAATAAAAGTAATTTCTAAATATGAATGATCAGCACTGGCTTCAGTCCAGTAAACTTCAAAATACTCAATATTATCATTATTTACACCTGGCTCTAAATCAAGCTGAAAAGTCTCATCTTTTTTTAACAAAGGAATAACTACTTGACTACTGGAATTAATATTAACTTCACAATTAGCAACATTTTTACAGTTATTATAATTTTGTCCGTCGTCACAATCACCGTTAAGGCAAATTTCTTCTTGCCGTACATCATATAAAGTCTGCTCCAAACCGCTTTCCGCATCTGAATATGCCACCAGGGCATTATCAATACTAGAGGCCTGCCTTAACTCGCTAATCACCAACACCGCCACAGTTAAACCGCCAACAATTCCGCTAGCTAATAATAATAAAGCCAATAACAAAACATTACCGCGCTGCTTAGCAGTAACGCCATTAATTTTTTTAGTTAATATTTTTTTTAGTTTATCTGGCATAAGCGCGTGAAGTTATCGTGGTTTGCAAATAAATTGGCTTTTGGTCTTCAATTTTTATATTGGTACTGCTGGCCATTAAAACAATGGTTACTTGCGGCTGAATATCTTGAGTACTGGCTGTTACATTTTCAGGAAAAGGGTCGGTTAACGGTGTTATATAAAAAACTAATTTATTTATGCTTAATTTGGGTGAAGAAATAACATTATCTCCTCCACTATCACGATTAATAGTTATACAGCCGATAGCCGGATCATCGGGGCATGGATTATTATATACAAATACTAATTTAGCGCCTTGGCTAGTAACTAAATTTAATTCCGTTACCTCGTCAGTTGGGTCAGTTGGGATGCTACCGCCATAAGCGCTGTAATCAATTAAATCCGAGCGAATTTCTCGCGCCAACACTTCCATTAAATAACGCGCGTCAGTATAAGCCACTTGGGTATCGCGAATTTTCTGTTGCGCCTTTTGCACGTTAACAAAAATTTCCGCGATTAAAATTGAAGCCAAAGTAAAAATAAACATTACTACTACTATCTCCATTAAAGTAAAGCCCTGCCGACGAATTAATTTTGATAAAAAATTTTTCATGCTTTTAATTGTAAATTAAATCAAAATAAATTTTATAAATCTTAATTTAGAGTAAATAGTCATTACGAGTCCTTTTTTTCTTTGTCATTGCGAGGAGCTTCAGTGACGAAGTCATCCCTTCGGAAGATCCCGTGTAGCGGGACAATCTCTAGACTGCTTCAGTCGTCCGCCGTGGCGGACTCCCTGCCTGCCGACAGGCAGGCCTCGCAGTGACAAGTGAAAATATTTTTTTAGTAAGCTTTAGAAATTATCATACATCTATCGCCAATTATATAAATATTCTTCTACTGTTAATTGCCGTTTACTAACACTGCCAAAAATACCAGAAGCATTCCAAGCAACTTGTACTTGAACGCGGATGCCAATTTTAGTATCAGTATCACCACAACCAACTACTCCTGCTAATACACCTGCTGTTTTGCAAACCGGGTCTAACCAAATCATTCTATTAAAACCAGTCGCCTTAAGCGCAGTTGTATCTTGATACCATTGATGATTAACATTGTCGCGATACATTTTGTAGCTATCATCATTTACATCACGACCATCGATAAACTCAATCTCAAACGCTACTGGCGTCGCTGGTGGACCTAATAAAGGCAAATTTAGAACTGCTCTAGCCCCCTGACCACTGTTATCGGGTACTAACTTGTCATCCCATAACCTGCTGGGGCCAGAATTAGACGCTGCCAACCAATTACTGTCTCTAATTCCCCGCACCACATCGATAGCTTCGCGCGCTAAATTAACTGCCACAATTCTTTGACCGCTATCCGCTACCGCAGAAATATTTCTTAAAGTCAAAGATAAAACCGCGCCTAATCCGACCAAAATTAAACCAATGGCCAACATTGCCTCCAGCAAGCCTTGCCCGGCTGGTTGCTTGGTAAAACTTTTCCGCTTAAAATAAAACTTATTCATAAGACGTTTGGCCAGTTAACCGATTTAATTTTACCGTAATTTCTCTTTCTGTTCTACTGTGTTTCAATGTGATTTGAACAACCGGAGTAATATCATAATTAGTATTAACAATAACTACCTCGCTAAACGGTGAAAAAACAATATTCCATGGTGAAGCTGGAATAGAATCCTCTATTGCCACATTAACCGGCAATAAAACAGTTTTTAATAACAAATCATCAGTTGCATTATAAGTATATTTATATGAACTGTCATCGCTACAATCAGCAAAGGCTATTATTAAAGGTGGTGCATCAGTAATTTGTACCCCATAGCCGTCGCGAGGCGCGCTGGGCTCTGGCTGTAATGGGCATTTAACCGTTTCTCCCGAATTAGTTTTGGTTTGCATTTCCCGCAGCGCGGTTTCAATTGCTTCAGCGCCGCCAAGCAATTCATCGCGATATTGTCCACTGCGAAAATTAACAATAACCATAGCAGTGATAATTACAAAAATCGCTATGGAAATTAACAATTCCATAAAAGTAAAACCAGCTGGAATATTGCGATTACTGATACAAACAATTTTCATAAAAAATCTCAAGGTCTGACATTAATAAATTAAATGTAAAATATAAATATCAATGATTAAAATGACAAATTAAAATGTTAAAATCTTGCTGATAATTATCAATTTACAATTCGCGATTTTCAATCAAGCTCCAATTTTCTATTTTTCATTAACCCTAGAAGTTCTAATAATTTTAGCAAAGATTAACAATAATTCTTGCACTTCTTGCCAAAATTTTCTTATTTCTTCTTTTCTTTCCGGATTACTTCTAGCTAAAAGTCTCAACCAGTGTCTTGCCTCTTTTATCTCTTTCTTGCAAATACTTATTTTATGAATAAAATCTTTTTTACTCTCTGCCTCGGTAGCTTCACAATAGTTAGCGCCAATTGAACCAATAGCTCCAACTAATTGAGAAATAATTCTATTATTTATTACATTCTCTTTTATTGTTTTGACAAAATCAATAATTTCTTCTGCCAGTCTTGCGGTTCTTTCTTCTAAATCATACTTTTTGTTATCATTTGGTAATTGATTCATTGATAATTTATTGAAAATTGGTCATTGTCTCCATACGGGAGATGTCCAGAATGGACAAAAATTGAAAATTTATATCTTAGCTCCAATGTTTTTATTCTACCACACCAGTGCCAAATACCAATCCCAAAGCTGCCAGCCCCAGAGCAGTGTAATTACTCCAGCAACTGCTAAAAAAGTGCCAAAGGGTAATTGGCTTTGCCATTGTTTTTTCTTTAATGCCACCAGCACTATGGCAACTAAACTACCAACAATATAAGCTAACAAAAAAGTAACTAATAAGCCCTGCCAACTGCCAAGCATAGCGCCCAACAAAGCGCCTAAACGAATATCGCCCGAACCCACCCATTTGCCGCGCGACAAAACATATTGCAGTAAAAACCAAACAGCGCCAACAGCCGCAGAAATCACCAGCTGCAACCAATCTTTGCCTACAATTAGATTAATCAACAAAGCAATAAAAATTCCGGGAATAGTAATAATGTCGGGCAATATATACCAACGCAAATCAAACACAAATAAAATTAATAAAATCGTGGAAAAAATTCCAAAAATTATTACCGACGTCCACTCAACGGGCGTCATTGCGAGTCCCGATATCAATCGGGACGAAGCAATCTCGGAGATTGCCACGGCCTCCGGTTTCGCAATGACTAAGTAACCCACCATCCATAAAATTCCCGAAGCTAATTCAACAGCAGGATATTGCCAGGAAATTTTTTTACGGCACGTTAAGCACTTGCCGCGCAAAACTATAAAAGAAACCAGCGGTATATTTTCATACCAAGCTAATTGCCTTAAACAATATTGGCAAACCGACCGCCCTAAAATGCTTTTTTCCTTGATTAAACGAAAAATTACTACATTAGCAAAACTGCCAATTATTAAACCAAAAATAAAAAAAATTAGCTCTAACATAACTAATTATAGTGTAACACAAACCCCCCTTTAAAAAAGGGGGGCTGTTTTTTAAATCTTTAAAAAAATATCTTCTTTATGGACAAACTCCTGCTGTCACACCTTCTGGAGTCATGCGATTAGAACCTGCTGCTAAACCACCAGTTATACCTTCAAGCCAAAATTCTAAACAGTAAGTACCAGCCGCGGCTGCCCCATAAGCATAAATGTTAAGCGGTTGTGTAGCAACGGTTGGTGGCGTTGGTGCTGCCGGCACCTGCCCCATATACACAGTGTTTGCCGTAGCATGACAAGCTACCGCTGTCGCCTGGAATCCAGTAGCTGTAGCGCCATTACAAAGCACAACAGTAGTTGCTGCCGTACCTAAAGTGGTGGTTTGTACTGGATAACCACTAACATCTCCAAAATAAAGCTCTAATGCTGTTGATATTTGTTTAACATCAGATACGCGCTTGGCATCGCGAGATTTTTGCCGCGCGTTGCCCAAAGCCACCACTGCCAAAGTTGAGAGAATAGCAATAATAGCGATTACCACCAATAATTCAATCAAAGTAAAACCTTTATGATTTTTCATTTTCTCACCTCCTTCCTATATTTACGGAAAAAAGATAACTTATATATATATTATAGCACAATTCTAGGTAGCTAGCTAGCCCAACTTATAAATCCTAAATCCGAAATACTAAACTCTAAACAAATTCAAAATTCTAAATCCAAAAATTATTTTGACTTTTCTATAATTGAACCAAAAATCTTCATCAATTCAGTAGACTCATTTATTAAATCGTTCTTTAAGATTTTTAATTCATCAGTTATTTCAATTAACTCCAACCAATAACGGGTTTCCTTTGCTTCTTTACGACATATTTTTATTCTCATTAAAAAGTCTTTTCTGCTTAACGACTCATTAGCTTCAATATAATTTGCACCTACTGATCCAGCTGATCTGACTAACTGCTTGGCATATTCTATGTTAGGTATATTCTTTAATAATTTATTAACATACACCGTAACTGCTCTGGCAAAATCCAATGTCCTTTTTTCTAAATCATACTTTTTTGAATTTTGTATTTCAGTCATTTGGTATTATTTAGGATTTAGAAATTAGGATTTAGGATTTAACTTAAAACGATCCAGAAAGTTTGTACATCGGCATTAAGATGGATGCCACAATAAAACCGACACCTACTCCCATCACTAGCATAATTATCGGCTCGAGCAGTGTTACTAAATTACCTACCAAACTGTTCACCTCATGAGCATAAAAATCAGACAAGCGCTTAAAAATTTCCTCCAGCCGGCCGGTTTTTTCACCCACAATCATCATTTGCGAAACCATTACTGGCACTACTGGGCTTTTGCTAAAAATGGTAGAAATTGAATTGCCGTCTTCCACCTCCTTAATAGTACGTTTAATTAAATTTTCATAAACCGCGCTGCCTACTACCGAAGAAACAATTTCCAAACTTCTGGTTAACGGCACTCCGCCCACCACCAAGGTGTACATTGATCTGGTAAAACGAACTAAATAAATATGCTTATAAATTGTTCCGATAATTGGCAGTTTAAGCTGAATCATATGCCACAAATGCTTACCGCGTGGCGTTTTGGCATATAAGCGAAATAAAATAAACCCGCCCGCTAATAATATTAGCAGCAGCCACCAAAAATTCTGTATAAACGAACTAACGGCAATTAACATTTTGGTAGACATTGGTAATTCTGTTCCGGCTTCCTCTAAAATGGCTGTTAATTTTGGCACTACATAAACCATCATTACACCACCGACAATAACCAAAGCGCCCAAAATGAAAGCCGGGTAAATCATGGCGCCACGGACGCGCGAAGTTAAATCATAATTTTTTTCCTGCTCATCTGCCAAATAATTTAATACTTCATCAATTTTTCCCGAGCTCTCTCCCGAAGTAATCATGTTTATATAAAAACTGGAAAACACCTCGGGAAATTTGGCCAAGGCCGCGGAAAGTTTAGCGCCAGCTTCTACATCATCTGCTATTTCTGAAACAATCACTTTTAGTTTGGGATTGGCTGTTTGTTTTTCTAAAATGCGCAAAGACTGCACAATCGGCAAAGTAGCTGACGCCATTACTGAAAGCTGACGAGAAAAAATTACCAAATCCTTGGACTTAATCCTCGAAATCTGCATGGCTGTAAGCCAACTAAAACGACCAACATTGTGTTCGTTCACATATATCGGCGTGAGACTACGATCAGTAAGAATCTCCACTGCTCCTTCGCGCGAAACCGCCTCCACTATACCGCGGATTGTTTGACCGTCTATATTTTTTGCTTGGTATTCAAATAATGACATAATATATCAAATCCTAAATTCTAATTTCTAAATCCTAAATAAATTCTAATGACAAATCACAAAATATTTTGATATTGAAATTTTGGATTTTGGCATTGTTTAGGCATTAGGATTTAGATTTTGGAATTTTTTAAGTTATCTCATCCTTAACATTGACTTAATTGAATCTTTATTAGCCGCTTGAGACACTGCTTCATCGGATTGAATCTCGCCAGTTTTAACTAAATCAGCCAAACCGCGTTCCAAAGAAACCATACCCTCGGCGCGAGAGGTTTCCAAAATTGACTGCAATTGAGCTGCTTTTCCTTCACGCAACAACGATTTAACTGCTGGCGTACCTAGTAATAATTCTGTTACCAAAATACGACCACCACCCAAACGGGGTAATAAACGCTGACAAGAAGCTCCAATAAAAATTTCAGCTAATAATTGATCAAATCCCCGATCACCAGTATTAGGTATACTACCGGCGGTTAAAGACTCCAAGGCTCTAACTGTGGAATCTGCTTCCAATACTACTAATACTAAAATTCCGGCGCTGGCTAAATTCAATAATTGTGGCCAGGCTGAAGCTGGTATTGGCGCATCAACCGCAACTACATCTACATCTTCAATCTTAACATCGTCTAGTGCTTGTACGAGTGAAGGCGAATCGTCGCCCAAATCACGCTGCTTAATTAAAGATTTATCATTAACCAATAAATATTCGATCGGATCCTCTAAGGTTAAAATGTGTTCGGCGCTAGTATGATTAAGTTTATCAACCAAAGAAGTTAAAGTAGTTGTGCGCCCAGAACCCAAAGGTCCAGAAATAATAATTAACCCTTCGCGCCTATCAGTTAAACTAATTAAATTTTTATCCAAACCCAACTTCTCTGGCGTCGGCACTACCATCGGAATATACCTTAAGTCTAAATCTGGAAAATTTTTCTGGTAATCAACATGCACCCGAAAACGGGCACGGGTGCCTAAGCTAAAACTCACAGTAATTGATTTTTGCTGCTGTAAAATAGTTTGCTTTTCCGGAGGAACTAAAATTTGAATCATTTCCATCAGCAATTCTGGCGTTAGCATTTCTTCTTGATTTAATATTTCCAGTTTGCCGTCACGACGAAAAACTGGCTGGTTACCAGCACTTAAATGAATATCGGAAACCTGACGCTCGGCAGCCTGAGTTAAAATTCGACTAATAGTTAAATTATCAGTAGTAGACATAAAAATTAAATCCGAAATTATAATACCTAAATCATAATACGTATATTTTTTCGGATTTTTAACATTAAGATTTGTTTAGAGTTTAGAAATTAGTATTTAAGATTATATAAAAGTTATTCCTGAGCCACAGAAATAACTTCTTCCAATGATGTTAAACCAGCCAATACTTTAAAAAAGCCGTCTTGTATCATACTAGTGCCACCCTGAGCTTCAAACTCAGCCTTCAGCTCATAAGGTTTGGCCCCTTCGGTAATGATGTGCTGTAATTTAGAGGTATTAATTAATACTTCACTAATTGCCAACCGACCCCGATACCCCGTACTTTCACATTTATTACAACCCTTAGCCTGATACACTTTCCAAGGCGCTGGTGGAATTTCCGCTCGTGCCTCGTCATTTAAACTAGTAAAAGCTTTAGTGATTTTATCAACTTCAGTCGATGGCAATTCTGCTTCCTGTTTACAATGTTCACATAACCTACGCACTAAACGTTGAGCCACAATAACATTAATAGTTGATGCTAATAAAAACGCTTCCTGGTGCATATCTATTAACCGCAAAATAGCGCTAGTGGCATCGTTGGTGTGCAGAGTAGCTAATAATATATGGCCAGTCAACGAAGCGTGAACTGCCAATTCTGCTGTCTCAGCGTCGCGTATTTCTCCCACCATAACAATATCTGGATCTTGACGTAGGATTGAACGCAAACCTGAGGCAAAAGTAAAACCAACATCTGTATTAACCTGTGACTGGCTAATGCCAGATAAAAAATATTCAACTGGATCTTCTAGGGTAATAATGTTTACGTCATCGTGATTTAAAATATTCAACACCGCATAAAGGGTGGTGGTTTTACCGCTCCCTGTAGGACCAGTTACTAAAAACATACCATGCGGTTTTTTGATCGATTCATTCAATACCCTTAATTTATAACCAGAAAAACCCAACCCCTCAAAACTGCGCACACCGGTTGTGGGGTCCAAAATTCTCATTACCACTTTTTCATTGCCAATAACCGGCAAAGTGGAAACACGGAAATCAATAATTTTACTTAACACTCTTAAACGAATACGGCCATCTTGAGGAAGCCTAGTTTCATCAATTTTCAAATTGGCCAAAACCTTAATTCGGGATATTACTGCGGCATGAATATATTTTGGTAAAGTTAACAAAGTGTGCAATACGCCATCTATACGAAAACGCACCCGCGTATCAACCTCACCCGGCTCAATATGCACATCCGACGCACCGCGTTCCACCGCATGCCTCAAAATAACCGAGACCATTTTAGAAACCGGCGCGGCTTTTAATACTTGCTCAAAATCTATTGGCTCTTTGCCTTGTTCACGCAATACACTTTGTTCATCTTCTTCAGTCATTTTTAATGCCTCCGACACTTCACTCATGATAGTGCTGTATTGACGCAGAATTTGCATTAAACTTTCATTAGTGGTTACGGCGTACACTGGTTTCCAACCGTTTTGCCGCGCCAACACCTCCATTGCTTCCATGGCTTTATAATTTTCCGGATGTACCATAGCCAGCCAGACCTCATTGCCTTTTCGTCGAAATGGCACAATTTGATAATACTGGGCAATTTCCAATGGCACTAATTTTAAAACATCATCTTTAATGTCTTCGCGCGTTAAATCTACTGCCGGAAAATTATAAAAAGTACTTTTAGCTTTAAGCAATTGTTCAGGCGATAAAGCTGCCCGTTCCAAAATAACCTCTTCTACGCCCCGTCGTTCAACTTCGGCTTGTTGACGCAGCTCTTCTAGTTGGCTTATATTTAAATATTTATTTTCAGTCAAAAAAGTACTAAAATCATGTTTTTTTATTGCTGATGTCATAATTATTCTTTACAAGTTGCTAAATTAATTGGTTGCTTATTAATAACTCCAGGCCCTTGTTCTGTTTGTATATAAAATTTATTATCCTCTGCTTCACTAGCTGACCAAGTACACCATTCATCAGCTAATACATTTAAAAAAATTTTATAATTATCACCACTAGCTGGATCTAAATATTGCTGTTTGATAATTTCATCTTGATACAGGTCAGTTAGCATTCCGTATTGCTGATGCTGGTTAAAATAATATACTTGTGCTAAACCGATAATTTCCAAATGTTTAATTCTTAATTCATCCCGAGACTGCTTTTGCCGCAGATTAATATTAGCCACAACTATCATTAATACTACTAATAATAAAGCCAAAACACTAATAATAGTTAATATTGATATTCCCGACGAAGTAAAAAGAGATTTCTTAATAATCATTAAATTAAATGAACTGGCTATTTTTTGGTAGATCCTTGGGTAGACAAAGGTGCAAACGGATTATCACGCCCTTGAGTATTATCATCCACTATTACTGGTAGCGGGCCGTAATTTTGCAGTTCAATAATCAGTTCATTGTTAAAAAAATTAGCATCAAAATCTTGTACTTCTGGCAGTACCACTGGTTGTTCAAATAATTGTTGCTTAGATCTAAAACCACTCTCTAAAGTACTAACCACCTTATCTTTTAAAAAATTTTCATAAATAAAATAACCAGCTAATCCTAAGGCAACTATTAAAACAATAGATAAAATAATAACTTTTTTTAATGGCAGACTTTTAGGAATAAGCATACTAGCGCGGATAATAATAACTTGTTAATTCAATACTATAAGAATCAGTATTTTCCGAATAACCAAAAGAGTTAACATTTAACATACGCCAAGCAGATTGTAATGCCTGCAGCAGTGTTTTAAAATTTTCATAACCGTGACCTGACAAAGCTAGGGTAATTTTTACCGATCGTACACCAGTCGACGTATTAGTGGGGTTTTTATCAACCTTTTTTGTATTGGTTATTCCTGATTCACTAACTGAAATTGAACTCAAAATATACTTGTGTTGAATAACTAAATCTTCTATTTGAATTAAAAGATTCGGTATATCAATGTTGACGGGCAAAATTAAATGAAAATCTGTGTCTGTCTGATTTTTAATTTTATTCCAAGACGCTACTTTACTATCTAACATCGCTACTTGGGTATTTATTTCCACCAACGATTTTTCTAAATCCTGTGCGCGTGTCATTGTGCGCCATTCCAAATATAATGGTTTAACCTGCCACCAACCACCGCCACCAATAATAATTAACGCCACTAAAATTGCCAACCAAATAAAATACTTGACTAATAACTGTTCTCCCCAACTAACTTTATTTTCTTTAGCAAAAGGTGACATAATAATTATTTAAATTATTGACTTGCTAGCCAACCAGGGGTTAATTCTATACGAAAACTAGTTCCAACTGTAACTTGTTTGGCCTCAACATCTTCACTAACAGAAATACTGCCAATCGCCACCGAGGCGATCATCTTATCTGCTTGTTGAAAGGATTTTAATTGTTTAGCTAAATCAGCCACTGTAAATGCTTGAGCCTGTAATGCTATCTCGCCCGAACCAGAAGCCTGCAAAGAACTAAAACTAACATTGGATAAAGTTATTTTTTGTAATTCAGAAAAAAACTTTAACCAATCGTTGCGTTGTGCCGCCACCTGTTTAATCGCCTTCATTTTACGACTAACCAATTCTAATTCATCGTACCCGGACCTTTTTTTATCAATTTCTGTTACTAACATCCTGGCTTCTTCTTGCACCTTTTTTACTTCCACTTTTTGCCGATTAATCAAGGTGTAAACTACTACATATAATAAAGCCACCATTACCAGTGAACCGCCAGCCACCAGTAATATTTTTTTGAGATAAGGACCTAGTTTTGAAGGTTGTGAACTCACTGGTAACAAATTTACATCCAGCACCACACCAATCGGTGGCTCTGGCTCGATTGATGATTTTTTAAATTTGTCATGATGAGAATGCTGTGGTTTAACCGGTGCCGGCTGTTCTGGTTGTGACGCCGACGGTGTAGGTTGCGGTACTAGCGGTATAGGCAAAGGAACAGCAGGTTTAACTGGTTTAGATGGTGCCGACGTCGTGACTGTTTCTTTTTTCCAAGAACCAAAAAAGTTTTTCCACCAGTCTGCTAGATTTGATTCTTTTTTTACTTTAAAATCCACAGTGGTTAATTTAACCCTTTGGTCCTGCACTGGTTGAGTAAGTTTAATTGGTTCAGTTAATTCTTTAGTTGGTTCTGGATATTTATTAAACCAATTCTTAATTTTTGACCACCAAGAAACATCCGCGGCTTCGGCCTCACGCAAACGCTCTTCCAATACAGACGGCTTACTATAAACCGAAGTTGATTTATGTTCAGCCGGACGCGCTTGCTCTTGCTGTTCGCGTTTTCTTAGTTCTTGAGGTAATAAATTGATATCGGACATAACTTTTTACAAATCCTAAATCTTAATATCTAAATCCTAAAATTTTATTATTTTGATATTGGGATTTGTTTAGTATTTCGTGCTTAGTGCTTAGAATTTAAATCTATTTATGTATTTCCCTTAACGCCAAACCAATGGCAGTTACAAAACGCGGTGCAATATCTTCTAACACACCTTTTAGTTCCAAAGGATAAGAGACTTGTGCCCATGGGTCGCCCACTATCACCTTAAGCTGAAAAATATCTTCCAAATACTTGACAATATTAGGTAAAAAAGCCGAGCCGCCGGTAATAATAATTTTTTCAATGTGTCTACTACTGTCGCTTTGATAAAGTGATAAAGAATATTTTATTTCATTAACAACTGGCGAGATAGTGTCTTTAATAGTATTAGGCACTCCGGTAGCACCAGCTGAACCTTCGGATACAATACCAACGTCTCGTTTAAATTGTTCAGCTCGATTTTGATCAATATTCAAACTGGCAGCTATTGCTTTAGTAACTGTCACACCCCCTACATCAATACTGCGATTGAAAACTGGAATATGATCCTCAATAATCACAATATCAGTAGTCAGTGCGCCAATATCTACCACCAACACAATATCGTTTTCACTACCTAACAACGAACGCCCTAAGGAAAAAGCTTCGGTTTCCAAGCTTAACAATTCAATGTTAGCTTTGGTAAAAATATCCAAATATTGCTTAACTAAATTTTTAGGCGCAGCAGTCAACAATACCCTAATGCCCTTGTCTGTTCTTCCCGATTCAACTTTGGTAATCGCTTGCTTATCCGGCGTAGCTGGTTTAGACTCAACTGGTTTTTTTAAAATTTTCCAGTCTAAAATCATTTCATCCAAAGGCAGGGGGACAATTTTTTTTGCTTCATAAGCCAAAGCCTGACCAACTTCCTTTTCGCTCATTACCGGTAAAGTCAACACCGAACTAAATACGGCAAAAGTTGGCAACGCCGCCACCGCCTTGCGGCTAGTAACCCGCGCTTGTTTGCAAATCTGCTCTAAAGTTTTTGCGCTTTGATCAATTTTGTCATGAATATTAAATTTAATCTCCTCCACTGGTAATTCAGCAAAACCATAAGTAACCAACTTGGCTTGGCCGCCAACATTAGCTAACTCCACCATTTTAATGCTCGCTGTTCCCAAATCAACTCCTAAATAAGATTGTTTTTTGGCAAATAAACTCATGACCTAATTTAACAATAAATTACTATGTTCCATATATTAAGTATACCACAAAATTCCAATTAAAGCTTTGAAATTTATTAATTATTTGTCAAACCAAAATTTTGAATGGATTGAATACAATTTTGGTGTTAATGAATATAAAAAATATTATCTTACTGCCTTTGAAAACTAGGTAAACCTTTGGCAAAATCCGACATTCCTGGCGGCGGATTAAGCTGTAACCGACCGTCGGCTATAAACTTTTCTGCTGGACTACGAGTTGCTGGGTCAATGTAAGTCCGGCCTAAATCAAACTGACGTGCAAACACCGAACCGTAAACAGTAAGTGGATAATCACTTAATTCACTTCCTTGCCCAGTATCAAACCAACCGCAATCTTCATAAATATTGCCTTTTTTATTATAAGCTAAACATTTAGGCATTTCGCCGCAAGTATTATTCATACCGACACACTGTGGTGGTTGCATTACCTCCCTTGTACAGAATTGTCGATAATTTAGACTTCCACTTTCAATACAAGCTAACACTTTGTCCATGTCTGATTTTCTTTGTCCTAGGACAATAAAAGAACCAGCTACCTTGGTAACGTTAGGATTGATATGCACATCACCCATTACAATCCACACAATAGATGCTAACTGTTTTCGTTCTGTCACTTCGCCAGATTCATATATTATGTTATTATTAATATTTAAATTACCATTAACAATAATGGTGCCAGCGCCAGATTCACCCTCTAATAAACCATTATTAATAATTAATGAATTTGAAACTGTATAATCACTATTAATATTATAAACTTTATTATCCAAAGGTGAATTAAAATCAGGTGCCCCAATTTTCACAACATAATTATATTTATTCAAATCATCGCCAAGAGTATTGGAAGTGAATTTAGTAGTTAAACCATGCATGTCAAAACGTCCTAATTTAAAATTATAAGGATCAGTGATGTTGGTGGGATCGGGCGCAGGAATTTCAAACACTATATTTGACTGCTTGCATAAGTCACTTACGCATTCACTAGTAAACCTGGTGCTGATACCAATATTATTTAACACTTCAATTCTAAATTGGGAATTATATACACCCCGTGGCGGTCCGAAAAAAGTGCTAATACTTCTGGCAAAAATATCACCGCCCTCTGCCCTTAAATAAGGAAACAATATTTCCGGTCTACTATAAGTGCAAAATGCATCATCGCCTAAACAAATCCAACCAACACCGTAAGCATCGCTGATTGAAGTACCGCCGGCATTTTGCCACATCCAGCCAGCTAATTGGGTATAATCATTATCATCATCTGGATCATCAAGTTCTAAGCGGGCGCCATAAATATCACCGCTTAATTTAATCCAACCTTGATTACCTAAACTTAAAATATTTCCCCAACCTGAAAGTTCGGTAATAGACATACCTAGGGTATCACAAGCAACGGTTTTCTCAACCCCTTCTACTTCTGCTCTACAAAAAAATTCTATTGCCAAATTGCCGATTGGTGGTGAGCCTGTGCAGCCCGCCGTATCGTCCCCCCCACCATCGCCAAAACAAATCCAACCTAAATTCTCTGACCAGGCATATCCTTTAATCTCTCCGCCAGTGCCATCCTCATTCACTAATAAACGCAAACCATAATCAACACCGTCAGTAATGTCGCAAATATAATCCTCAGGGGGTAAGAATTCATTTAACTTTTCACAATTTTCTGAATTTAAAGAAATCCAGCCAGTATTGCCGCTCCAAGCCCAACCTAAAATATTATTTACGTTTTCTGATGGTGCTAGTAAAGCTAAAGCAGAATACTGCCAAAACAAAAGCCCAGTGCCTACTAACAAAAAGCCTAATGTTAGAGCACTGATAGCATAATACCAACGAATAACCTTGGTCATATAATAACTAAATTATAACACAATTTTTACCCTTTGGCAAACTCATAAAAAACAGAACGATAAACAAGTAATACAAATACCAATAAAATAACCCATCCTCATCAATCTCCCAATTTATATCACCCTATCCAAATATTTGTAAAAATCACACGATCGTGGTAATTTTACAAATGTGGAATTATTCAATAAAATGTGACCATAACGAAAAATAAGCTACTATTAATTCTCTAAAAAAATTCTTTATGGCTTCGCCTACTCAAACTAAAAAACTACTTTGGGAAATTATTCAACTTATAACCCGTGGTTTAACTATAGCTGTTGAAATGAGACGCTACCAGACAATTTATTTAAGCGGCGGTGGCCACGAGCAAGTCTTAGACATCAAAAGAAGAATGGAATTTAAAAATCTACGCAATAAAATTTACCAACTGAAAAGAACACGCTACTTAGTAACTAAAAAAATAGGTAACAGATTAATGGTTAGCCTAACGGCTAAGGGAAAAAAAGAATTGCTTAAATATAAAATTTCCAGCGCTTTACCATATAAAGATAATTTATCAACTATGGTTATATTTGATATACCAGAACAAGCGCGGCAAGGTAGAGATTATTTTAGAAATTTCTTGAGAGAAAATAATTTTAAGCAGATCCAAAAAAGCGTTTGGTTTAGTAAACAAAATGTTACTCAACCGCTGAATGATTTTCTAAAATACTACCGTTTAACAGATTGGGTAAAAGTATTTGAAGCACGAACTATTAAATAGAATTATTTGCATTTTTCTAACGATCGTGTGTTTTTTACAAATGTGGTTTTTGTGTTAAATATTATAAATGAGGAAAATAAAAGAGCCGATGTTAAGCTGAATATAGTTTAATCCCCATTTTTTATAAAAATATGCGCATTACCTACGATGCAAATCGTGATCTAAAAAATTGGTTTCGGATTAAAGAGAATTATCCTGAAACATTTACTATTATCAAATATTATCCTTTTGATAAAAATATACCCCTAAACCACGAGAAATTTAATGCTATTGTTAAAACAATTAGCGTAACTGATATTAAAAGCTTTGATGAATTAGCTAATGGTATTACTCTGGAATGGAAAAAAATAGAGAAAAAAGTTACATCTCAAATTTTTGATTACTTAGGTGGTTTAAAATCTATTAATTTTAAGGTAAATCTAACAACTGCTTACCTTATGCCTTATGACGAGCGTGACAACTGGTTTATGATACCAACACATAAATCAATAACAGAACAATTACGCTGTATTGCTCACGAGCTATTTCATTTATATCATTATCAAAAAAATCCTTCCGCTTCACAAAAGGAGCGAGAATTGGAAGTACAAAAATTCCTACAATTTTTGGCAATATAGACCAAAAACTCTTGACCAACTAATAGTATAGTATTATTGTTGAAAATTGGCAAATTAAAAACCCCGAAGTCTTATTGACCTCGGGGTTGTTCTCACTCTTTACGCTTACTCTTATTTTAAGAGTAACATTTTTTTGATCGCGACTTTGTCGCTAGTGCGCAATTGGTAAAAGTACATACCGCTTGGTGCATTACCTGCATTCCATTCCACCAATGTGGCTACTTCCTGCCCCAGCAGATTATACACCTTCAGAGTAGTCCAGAGACTGCCGCGCTCACTGCGTTCGCTCGCAGTGACATTGTTGTCATTGTGAGGCGTAGCGATGAAGTCACCCCTTCGGGAGATCCCGCGTAGCGGGACAATCTCTTAAGAAAAGTCTAAATATCCAACTTCATAAAATATATCCATTTTGACTAACTTTATAAAGTTTGATAATATGATGATATATAGTAAAAATCTATGACTACTCGTCAAAAACTTGAAATTATACAAAAAATGTTGGCACTTACTCAAACCAAGTTAGCCGAACGATTTGGCGTGTCTTTTGTCACCTTTAATAGTTGGTGGACAGAAAAGTCTTCGCCTAGGGCAAAAAAACAAGCAGCCATCGACCAGTTGTTTTTAGAAGTAACGGGGCAAAAAATAGTTCCTGCTAGTACGCTTGCCGCCAAAAAGCAAGCCTTGCGGCAAAAGTCGTCTAAACATAAAAGTATTATTGCCACAATTCTGGCCAACCCCGATATCCGTGATCAATTTATTTTAAAACTTACTTATCATAGTAATAGTATTGAGGGTAGCACTCTAACCGAATTGGATACGGCCGCTATTTTGTTTGATAATGCCGCCTTGCCGGATAAAAGTTTAACTGAGCATTTGGAAGCAAAAAATCATCAAACCGCTTTGAATTACTTGTTTGCTCATATTAGTCAAGCTCAAAAAATTGATGAGAGTTTAATATTAAAGCTTCATAGTATTTTAATGAATGGTATTAGATCAGACGCCGGCTCATATCGTAACCATGCCGTTAGGATTACTGGTGTTAATTTGCCCACCGCTAATTATTTAAGCGTTCCCAAATTAATAGCGGAGGTTATAAGGCGTGCCGTTTCGTCCACTAAAGATATTATTGCCTTATCAGCAGGCGTTCATAGTCATTTTGAACAGATTCATCCTTTTTCCGACGGCAACGGTCGCATGGGGAGATTGCTTTTAAATGCTATGTTGCTTGGTTCCAATTTTGCTCCTGCTATTATCAACCAAAACCAAAGACAGCTTTATTATACCTATCTTTATAAAGCGCAAACTCAAAATGATTTTAGTCAATTGGAAGATTTTTTTTGTGATGCTGTTATTGATGGTTTTAAGGTTTTGGAACGTCTTGATTAAAGTATTGTCACCCTGAACTTGATTCAGGATCTATTTATAATAAATAAAAGAGCCGATACTGTTCAGGTATCGGCTTTAAATTACATTTCGGTTTTATTTTATTAAAACCATTTTTTTTGTTTCGCAGTAGCTACCAGCAGTCAAGCGGTAAAAATACATACCACTTGGATTATTGCCAGCGTTCCATTCCACTGAGTGCTTACCCTGTTCTTTTGTTTCATTCACTAGCGTCGCCACTTCCTGCCCCAGCAGATTGTATACTTTGAGTGTTACGAGACTGCCGCGCTCACTGCGTTCGCTCGCAGTGACATTGTTGTCATTGCGAGGCATAGCCGAAGCAATCTCATACTTAATCGTTGTCACCGGATTAAACGGATTCGGATAGTTTTGTTCCAACTGAAACGCAATTGGGATCCCGAGCACTGTCGAGGGGTCTTGCTCACCATCTGGTGGCGGCGGCGGTAATTCGTCTATATCCACGATATTAATTCGTGAGTATGAGGCTTTCGTCAGCAATGGTATGTTTAGATACAGTGTGCCTGCCTCGTTCACTTTGATCCAATATCCATTGCCAGGCCTCAGAGTGTCTTCTGGTAAATAACTTCCATTATAGCCAAAGAATTGGCTTGTTATCATACCAGGATCTACTAATATATCCGCGCAAGCAATTGGTTCAGTCAGCGAACCAATCATATTCCAGCCTTCAGTTACTGAAATGGTGTTATTAGTAACAGGTTCACCGTTGATAATAACACTTTGGTCTTCACTGAACTTTAACCAGTAGCCAATTCCACATTTAAGCGTGTCAACATCAACATAATTACCATTGTAAGCATAGGCAGAAGATATAGCAGTGGGAAAGAGAGAATTTAAGGACATATTATCTGCCTGTCTGGCTATCGATATCATATTCCACCCTTTTTTTACGGGGTAGTATTCTGCGTTTGGCGAATATTCACCAAAATTTATTCCAGCCCAATGCAGTGTATCACCAATCGTAATAGTTGTTTCGGGAGTAGTGGCTATCCAACCACCGGCTTTAGTTTCTGGTTTTACAGTATATATTCCTCGTGGAACAGCTAGAAGGGCATAGTTACCTAAGGCATTGGTAGTAGTTGAATCTTGATGCGTACCGTTAGCATCTAAATATATCTTCCAGTTACTCATACCGTTTTCGCCACTATCAATTATGCTGTTTTGATTTGCGTCATTGAATAATACGCCAGAAATAGTGCCTTTTTCACCACCATCATAAAATAAGATTTGTGATACTCCTTGTCCACTAGTAAAATGATCAAAATCACCAATGACAGCACCAAGAACTGACCATGGCACATAACATATAATTAACGAAATAGAATCGAAATATGCAAGTGTACCATTCCATGGCCCCAGAAAATCTGTTGTTTGCCAACTAGTATCTCCTGCTATTCCATCAGCACTCAGAGGATAGACTGTAGTGTCCCCATGGTGTAGAGAAAACGAGAATATATAGATAACACCAGGATGACTCTGATAACCTCGTTGGTCAATATGAATAAATCCATTAAATGGTGTTAAATCTACTCTTCTTCCATATATCACACTATCTGACAATTGATCACCATTTGCTTCAATCCGTATTGCCCAGCCAGATCCTCTGCTTCCACCTTGGTGAGTATATATAGAGTCATACATAGTTGAAAGAACACGATTCCATCCATCATTATTTTGCGCATAAACAGCAATGGTAAACACCATCGCTATTAATATCGCGATTGCAATATATAAATTTTTAAGTTTCATTTTTTAATTCTCCTTTCTAAAGAGAAATTTGTTTTTATTTTTTGTTTTTAAACTTGTTGGTTTAACAAAACTGATAAACTACTAAAACTAGTGTCTAGGAACTAATTATCAGCTTTGTTAATCCGGCAAATTTGTAAGGGGGTGCAGGTTTTTTAGAATTTGAAATCCATACTTCTACTATACACCATTAAACACTCCATTATGGACCAAAATGGTATTTTTGTCAATGGCAAAAACCTTAATTAACAAAAAATGGCTAATTTTAGCCATTAACCTCTTAAAAAATACTACATGACTATCACTATAACAACTATAACATTTCTACTTTATAATTATAATTTACTGCACAAAATATAATATTTACCGACAGTATCGCGTCTCAACCCAACCATATACTCACCACTCCTACAGGCCTTGTTATCAACCCCTGTAAGATTAAGTCCAATATCTCCAACATCAATTCCACTACCCCCACCTTCTGGAATAACGTTAAACTTAATTGAGGTTTCCGACTCGCCCCAAATATTCTCCCCTGCTTTAATATCTTTATTTATTATCAAATTACCACCGGTTGTTTGTTTATCCAAAAATAGTAAAATGTTATTAGTATCACCCACTGCCATAGTGAGTATGTCGGATCCGTCCGTAATACTGTAAATACCATTAAACGTAGAGTCAATAGATTGTTTATTAAAGTTCTCCCATTGGTTGTTAATTAGTGAACTACCGTTAAACTTCTGCTGCATAATTTTTCCGTCAACCCCAGCAACACGCACGTAATTATCAGAATTTATGGTCACTGTTCTTCCATTAACCCAATAATAAGGCAGTATTGCGGGTGTTACTGACACGGGTGTTATACCAGCACTTGTAATGGTGAGTTGTGTTACTTTAGAGCTCCCGACCGCCACAGCAATAGCTGTCCAAACACCGCTAATCGGATCATTCTTCCAGCTGATAACCTTTACGCCGTAGTAAGCGGCGGCATTAACATTACTGTCAACATTACCCGCCAAGGTGTTTATCTGCAACCAGTTAGCTCCTCCATCTAAGCTAGCCACTATCACCCCTCCAGCATTAGTCACCTTCCTATCTCCGACAGCCACCACCACCGCATTACCACTAATATCAACTGCCCCATCTATGGCACGATAGTAGTAAGAAGTTGGCAACGACGGTGCTCCACTATTTGTCCAACTTGCCGTAGTACTACAAGCACTGACAGTCTTAATGTATTTGCCCACTGCCCAAACTTTTGTGCTACTCTGGGCCCAAACGCCGTAATTATAACTATCAAGTGTTGCGCTTGTAGCTATCCAGGTACTACCCCCATCAATTGAGCAAGCGCCAGTAGTGCCGTTACCCACTGCCCACAGTGTGCTATTCGCACCTGTTACTGCATTGTAATAAATATTAGGTGCTCCTCCAGTAGCTCCCACAACGATTGGATCACTAAACGTAACTCTAGCCGCAGCGCCAGTACCACTTACATTACCAACTGCAATAATTCCGCTAGTACCGACGACGGCAAATTTTCTTAAAGAAGCACTACCCCAGACACCGTTGATATTACTGGTACCAACTATAATACTGGCAATATCCAGCTCGCCCTGGGTCCAGGCTGAGTTCGGAAAATTTATGGTACCGATATTGCCATCTGGCCCAACCGTCAGCACCTGCTGCAAGCCTGCTGTAGAAAATCCCGCAGCGCCAGCCCATTTTATATCACTCGTGCTCCCAGAATATGGTACATATACTCCTCTATAAATTATAGTTTTGTTATCACTATTAATATCCCCCACCATAATTTTATTTGCTATCATCGTAGTAGCCGCGAAGTGCTTCCCATCAGATGTTAATGACAAATCAGATAACGCTCCATACACTAACGATTTAGTTTCTGTCCAACTATCACCTCCATCTGTTGATAGTACTATATGAGGTGGGGTCATTCCACCACGTGCTGCAATTATTACTTTGCCATCAAGAGTACCCACCATGTTCTGTAGTATATAAAAGGCCGTTTTACCTTGCGTTGACGGAATCACATACCAGTCATATGTTCCACCAAGATTCCTAACTCCTTTAATAATTCCATCATTGTGCGTGGCAAGTATAATTACAGACCCATCGTTGTTTACCCACCCAGTCTGTACCCGTTGATACACATCATTTGCCACTAGCCATTCTTTGCTCGGTCCATTAACAATAGTTGACAGTCCTGATTCAAACTTAATCAATGGCAGGAATGATTCGCCTGTCGGAATCCCCTGTACAACTATTAGGGCAAAGTTGTTGTTACCAATAATATCAACTTTTATGCAGTTTTTGCATATAGTACTCACATCTCTCTTTGTCCAGGTTTGAAAATTAGGGCTATCGGTTGAAGTATAAAAAAAATTATTACCAGCATTTATCACAGCGAAACTACTGTTAGGCGCTATCCAAACTTGCTTTAATGCCAATTGATTAGCAATCAAATTTTCATCTACATATTTTTTAATAGTTTGAAATTTCCAAGTACCATTAGCAGAGTTAAAAACAGCCACTTGCGCATCCCGCTTCACAGCATAAGCACCACCTGGGGAAATAGCCAGCGCCAACGGCCTGGAATCTGGTGCTGGTGTAACCACGGAAGCAATATCAACAAAATCAACCCCGGTTGGGAGATTAAGAGGTGCGGAGTTCGCCTGTATCATACCAGGCGCTTTAATATCATTATATACTTCCAAATTACGCTTAACCGTAACGTCACCGCCCCCGCCTTGGCTAAGGTTAATATTTTCTATTGGATCATTTGGGTTATTTGGATCGACATACCGCCAAAGTGAGGGATTAGAGTTGGAACTCAATAATTCCGAACATGATCCATCCGACTTAAGTACACAGATCTGATCAGTAATCATTAGCTTACTTATAAGCAGGCCAGCCCAACCGGATATCTTATCGCTATAAAGACCAAAATTATCAACATTAGTCCGAAAAACAGCCAGGTTATTATCTACGCCGTCTCCTAGATCATCTTTAGCTACATTCACCACCAATGCGTCACGCTGATAGAACGAACTAGTAATACTAGGATCAGGATTAAGCGGGTCGGCCGTTAGACTACTAGGATCTAAACGCAACTGACCAACCACATCTAGTGTAGTACCAGGCATATCGGTACCTATACCAACATACTGTGTTGCAAAATTTTTAGGGTAAATGGCTTTACCATCAGTTGAAGCTAACCATAAGCTCTCGCTACCGCCGCCCAAATCAGCCCACCCCCCCGTACTATTATTATTGACTGCTTGCCACATCCTAAACTTGCCTAAACACTTATTATAATAAATTGCGCCGTTGGTGGAGCCAACAACAGAAGAAGGGTCTGCCTCCAAACAACCAACTTGGGCTTGGGCAAATGATATGCTAAACGGATCGCCAAAACTAAAATTACCAAAATGCCCACCGGATAAAAAGGTCCCACCGGTTTGCCATAAAGACAAGCCGAATCCTAGCGCTGCGACCAGCGGCAAAACGATGAGTAGATTAGTGATGAAACGTTTGGTCATAATTTACAGAATCAAGAATTATGAATTATGAATACTGAATGGTGAATAATGAATTAAGAATAGAAAATTTGGAATCAAGGATTTAGGATTTAGCCTGCCTGTCACAGGCAGAGACTTAGAATTTAGGAAGAATGTTATGGTGTTGTAGTTGTTATTGATAATCTAGAATTATGAATAGTGAATGAAGGCAAAAGTTAATTGTTATAATGTTAGAGTAAGAGATAATGACTAATTTCTGATTTATGAATCTAATGTAAGTAACTGCTTAATCTGTGCTTTGAACTCAGGTAGACTGATGGTGACTGTATCCCACACGATAGCCAAGTCTATACCAAAGTAGTGGTGGATGAGAATATTTCGTGTGGCCATAGCCTTGTCCCAAGCAATGTGGGGGTGTTGAGCTTTGAATCCTTCGGGAAGATTTTTGACGGCCTCCCCCATAATCTCTAACCTTCTCATAATGGCGTCCTGCTTCTCGGGAGACTTGAGCCAAGCTTCTTCGGAAAGGCCGCGCGCATACTCCTCAATAGCAGCAATACTTTCCATAATATGTTTCAAAAATATCTGATGGTCGTTTTTCATAAAATGCGCACTTGCTCTGTTAAGATGCGATCTTTGAGAAGTGGGTGTAGCGAGCGGTAGGTGACGACATCGATGTTTTTACCGAGCGCTTGCTCCAACTTTAGTTGCAAGTCGGCCAGATCAAACAGGCTGGTGCCCCGCGGCACCTCAATCAGGAAATCAATATCACTGCCCTCGCCCCCCTCGCCTCGCACATAAGAACCAAACAGCGAGGAGCGGATAACGCCCGCCTGCCGCAAGATGGGCAGGGCAGTATGTTTAATGGCTTCGATGGTGTAGGAACGAGGCATAAATATTTAAATCCTAAATTCTAATGAAAGCTTGGCTTTCACCCCGATCAATATCGGGGTAGTCCGCCATGGCGGACTAAATCCTAAATAATAAATGAAATAATTAATAATTAAATCCTAAAATTATAAAATAAATGTTAATTGTTATAATACAGAATTAAGAATAATGAATAAAGAATTATAAATAGTGAATAATGAACATGGGATTTTTTATTTATCATCCCGAACCCCTTCCTTTTGTCATTCCGAATTTATTTCGGAATCTATTTTGAGATGCTGAACTAAATTCAACATGACAGTATTCTTTGTTCTTACTTAATTAAAGGGCAGGCAGGAATCCTAAACAATAGTTGAAATAATTAATAAGTTAAATTTATGAATTATTGCGCTATAAAATTACTCAATAGCAAAATTGGCTGTAAAAGTTAAGTTGTTACTAGGCATAGTAAAATTACATGTTGAAACAGTATTATCTCCTCCATCACAAGTAATGCCACTCCAATTTGAAAATGCATAAAAATCTGCTGGTACAGCAGTTAAAGAAATAGATGCTCCACTAGCGGCTGATTTTGATATAGTACTACATCTAGTGCCACAAGTGATGCTGGCACTTGGCAAGCTAATAGAACCACTTACAGAACCTGCTGAAGAAGCTGGCGTTTTACTACCAGTAAGAGTATAGGTAACAACAAAATTAGCTGTGACTGATTTAGGAGCAGTTCCCATAGTTATAGATACGGGGCTAGTGGTACCACTGGCATCACCACTCCAATTCGAAAATCCATAACCACTATTGGCTGTGGCAGTTAATTGAATAACTTCTCCATTAACATATGTATATGAATTAGCAACACAACCTGCGGAGTTGGCCAGACTGACAGCTATGGTACCACCACTTGATGGAAGAACTGACCTAGTAAGGGCGTAACAGACATTAAACGTTGTTGTCACTGATTTAGCGCTACTCATAGTAACAGTAGTAGGATTGGTTAAATTATTATTAGTACCAGTCCAACTGGCGAAAGCATAACCACTAGCTGGTGCAGCTGTTAGTGTCACAGAAGCATTAAGAGTGTATTGCCCTGCTGAACAGCCCGTAGAATTGGCTGGATTGGCTACAATGGTACCACCGCCAGTAGGACTGACAGAAGTGGTAAGGGTGTAACAAGTAACGGCTGCTGCGCCGGTTACCTGATTTCCTGTGGTTGGGGTTGATTTGTAGTTAGTTCCCTGAGCATATCCTGATGTATCTACCGTGCCTTTATATTCGTATACCGCTACATAGTAGGTGGTGCTGGCGGTAAGCCCGGTAACTGCTACGCTGGTACCGGTGCCTTTATACATCACGTAATTACCGGTGGTACCAAGCTGCGTGCCACTACCAAATATCGTATTAGCAGTATAAGTAGTATACGTGCCGTCTACTGGGTCGGAGTTAACCACCGCGCCTGATTTCATTAATACTATTACTCCGTCGCCGTTGCCGTTGCCGCGAGTCCAATTTACGGTCATAGTCGTTGAGGTGACAGAAGCAAAACCTACCCCAGTTGCTTGAGTTGATGGCTCGGTATAGAAGCTGCCATCTGAAGAGTAACCTGTACCAGCTGAATTAATGGCATATCCTCTATAGTACAAAAGCGTGCCAGCGGTTAATCCTATCCTGGCATCAGTGAAAACGCCAATAGTCCCTGCTCCTTTAGTAGAACAGGTACCAGTCGTCAGTGTCGGAGCTGGTGCAGTACTCCAGCAGGTTCCATATTGGGTGATAATCGCGCCGCCGGTGGAAGTAATATTGGCGCCTAAGGTAGCTGTGGTAGAAGTAATAGAAGCGGAGGTAGGTGAACCAATCACAGGAGCGGTAACGGCGGCGGGAGTAGTAGTGAAAGGTTTTACTATGCCGTAATGATAATATGGCGATAAATTTGGTAAGAACAAATAAGCGCAATAATAGTAAGTTTTATCCGGTTGAAGCGCCAGAGTATCATTACCATCTCCTATTATAGCGTTTTTCTCATTAGGTGACTGGCCAAATAACTGATCTCCAATCAAGTTAGCCTTATCAATAACAAGGCTAGGATATGATGAGTGACTTAACGAAGAACAAGAATTATTTATACTAGAATACTTAAATTGAGCCGTTGGTGTACCTGAAGCCGCTGGGGTAGTACCATTTAAATTAATTGTACCGCTTAAAGTCACTTGAGTTGATCCTATGGTAACAGGATCACCAGTTGTAACAATCGGCGCACCAGGCAACCGGAAAGTAGCAGTAACTGAAGTAGAGCCAGCAACAGTTGTGGTACAAGGGTTAGTAATTCCAGTGCAAGCACCTACCCAACCTCCAAAAACAGCTGGGGTAGTCGCGGTGGCGGTTAAGGTTATACTATTACCAAGAGGATAAACATAAGAACAAGTGCCGGAACTACAATTAACTGTCTGTGGACTATCATTGCTAGTAACTCTACCTGTTCCAGATATAGTTACTGCGAGCGCGCCAGCTTCTGCTTGCCAGCCGTAGAAAACCATTACACCCTGATTAGTAAAAGCAAAACGATCGGCCGTACCTTGCCACAAGCGCAGTTGGTCTTTATTAGCTACCACCGCATCAGTAGTGCTGGTGTAAATTCCCCAGTGACTGCTGTCGGAAGTTCCCAAATCAATTTCCGGATTGCCAGTTGATTTAGAAAGATAAATCCTAGGACCCTTGCCAGTCTCGCCTACTAAACCCAATCTCGTGCCGTCAAAAAAACCAGCAGTACTTGGCGTGGCTGTACCAATGCCCACAATACCAACAAGATTAGCGGAAGTACCTTTAAAAATATTACTAGTCGTGCCTTCTTGCGTCCACAAGTCACCGGCTCCTATTCCACCCGCGGCCCAGGTTTCAATACAATCAGGGTCGCTACCAGCATCAGGCCCATCGGGTAAACAATATTTTTTAGCAAAAACGCGTGCATCAAAATAACCAGCCCAAGAAGTAGCATCGGTGGCTAAACCATAAATTGCATAAGCACTGGTTTTGTTAGTAGCAGTGCCATAAACAGCATAACTACTGTTAACCCCAGCCACGCCGTAAATTGCATAACTACCAGACCCACTAACCACGCCATACACTGCTTTTTCACCAGAGTGGGTTTGAATGGCACTAACTGTCGCATCGCTAATGGGGATTATAGGTGGAACGGCGTTGGAAAAACTACCAGCTGGAGCTAAAATATAACTGCCAAAACTCCCAGTTCCCCCAAAACTGCCGCTGCCGGAAATATTTATTTTGCCGTCTTGTAAAACGCCGCTTCCTGTGGGTAATAGCCAAACTGGTCCAGGTAAATTCGGTGTCGGTGGATTTTGGCTTGGATCTTGCCAAGCACCAAATACCCAAGAACCTACCCATAAAAAAGGTAGAGCAATCAAAAACGCAATAAATAATCGTTTATTCATTGTGTATTACAGTTAATTATCATCTAAGATATTAATTCTGCGAATTTTAAGCTAATACTAGACATTATTTAATGCCTATTTATATTGATTACTTATCTATTATAGCATAAAAATATGCATTAGGCAAGTCTAATTATTAATGTTTTTAGTTTAATAATCTTTTTTTTATGTTATGATGTTAATGTATTTACTAACTATAAAAAAATTATGTCTGAATATATCGTTACTAACAAAACCATCGCGCTGATTATTGTGGCAAGTGTTATCATAGCAGCGATAGTTGGTTTTATTTGTTATAACCTTGGCTTGTCATATGGTATACAACAAAGGCCAACTGCTAAATCGCAACAACCGCTTGCTGAAATAAACGACTTACCCAACCAGCCAGCATCACCAGAAAGCCAGCCAACGGCCGAGCCCAGCGCCGAAGTCGAGGCGGTAGAGATTCCAATTTCCGGAGAACCAGTGGTAAGCGAAGGTCAAACAATTATCAATGGTAAAGTTAACACCGTAACTGCCAATGGACTAACGGTTGATGTTGATAATGTAACGCTTAATTCCGCAACTGGTAAATATACACAAGCAACTATCACCTATACTGTAACAGTCACTGCTAAAACCAAAATAGTAGAACAGAATTCTACTGTTACTGTTTTACCAGGGCAAGATCCGCAAGTAACTACCACCTATAAAAATATGAAACTTGGTGATTTACAAGTAGGTGAAAAAATTACTGTTTTTACTGATCAAGAAATTAATACCAAAAGTTTAACAGCTACTGAAATCCGATTGCTGCCTTAAAATATTTATAACACCGTAACACTGTAACAATTTAACACTTTAGCAGTTTGGCACTGTAACAATATAACAGTGTGACAATGTAACACTATAACATTATTTATAATTTTATTTTTTAACTTTTAATCTTTAATTTTTATTCTATGACTACACTTTCCTGGATTATACTAATTGTGGTGGCAATAATTGTTGTTTGGATTATTGCTGCCTACAATCGCTTTATCAGCCTACGCAACCGCTCGCAAGAAGCTTGGAGCGATATTGATGTACAACTAAAACGTCGTTACGACTTGATTCCAAATTTAATGGAAACAGTTAAGGGGTATGCTAAGCACGAGGAGGGTGTGTTTACTAAAGTTACTGATGCAAGAACCAAAGCCATGAGCGCCCAAGGAGCAGCTGCTAAAGGTGAGGCGGAAAACATGTTAACAGAAACTTTAAAGAGTTTATTCGCGGTAGCGGAAAATTATCCCGATCTTAAGGCCAGCGCCAATTTTGCCAAACTGCAAGACGAACTGTCGGATACGGAAAATAAAATTCAAGCAGCGCGCCGCTTTTACAACGGCCTAGTACGCGACTTTAATACCGCGGTGCAAGTCTTTCCTTCTAATATTATTGCCAACTTGTTTCGCTTTACGGCGCGAGAATTCTTTGAGCTGGAAAACGAAGCTGAAAAGCAAAATGTGAAAGTTGCGTTTTAGAATAAGTAGTTATGAGTAAGGAATCATGAATATTCTTTATTCGTGATTCTTAATTCTTGATTCAGTATTTATGTATAACCAAATAGCCAGCAACAAAAGGAAAACTATTCTGCTAATTATTGTGTTTGTGGCAGTAATTTTTGGCTTGGCTTGGGGCTTGGCTGGTTTTTATGGTGAGGAATATTATATATATTTTCCGCTGGCTATTATAATTTCGGTCGTTATGACTTTGGTTTCATATTTTTCCAGTGACAAGGTTGCTTTAAAAATGTCTGCAGCTCGGGGTCCGGTTTCTAAAGAAGAAAACGCTTATGTTTATAGAATGGTAGAGAATCTTTGTATTACTGCTGGGCTCCCCTTGCCCAAAATTTATTTAATTGACTCCCCGGCTATTAATGCTTTTGCTTGCGGGCGTAATCCCCAGCATTCATCTATTGCTTTAACGCACGGCGCTATAGAAAAGTTAACCAATGAAGAGCTAGAAGGGGTAATTGCTCATGAATTATCGCATGTAAAAAACTATGACATTTTAGTGATGACCATAATAATTATTTTAGTGGGAATAATAACCATTGTAACTGATATTTTTTTTAGATCGCAGTTGTATGGCCGTGGCTTACATCGCAGTAGTAGTAATAATCGCGGCGGTAATCCTTTAATGCTAATCGGCTTTGTTTTAATGATTCTTTCTCCAATTATTGCCCAACTTATAAAACTCGCTATCTCGCGCAAACGTGAATTTTTAGCTGATGCTTCGGGCTCGCTATTAACGCGCTACCCCGAAGGGCTAGCTAGGGCGTTGGAAAAAATCCGCGACGATAGTAACCAGTTAGAAAAAGTTTCAGAAGCCACTGCTCATTTATTTATTTCCAGCCCACTAAAAGGCAAAACATTGGCCCGACTTTTTTCCACCCATCCCCCACTCGAAGAAAGAATTCAAGCATTACGTCAAATGGGTAATATAAAATAATATGCTGCACGCCAAACTTCCGGTAGCGGTTCATGTTTTTGTTATTAAAAATAATAAGATTCTTTTCATGAAGAGAATAAACACTGCCTGGCAAGATCATAAATGGTCTGTGCCGGCAGGCAGGGTAAATGCTGGTGAAGCGATAAGTCGTGCGGCTATCAGAGAAGTTAAAGAAGAAGTGGGAATAAAAATTAAAAAACAAAATCTATCCAAACCGCTAATTATGCATTTCAACGATAAGAAAAAAGAACGGATCTATATTTTTTTTACCTGCCGATCATACCAAGGAATTCCCCATAATCTAGAACCAAAAACTTGTAGTTATATTAAATGGTTTAAACTAAACCAATTACCTCATAAATTATTACCGCGACACATTACTGTTGCCTGGAATGCTATATTAAAAGGCAACGCGTATTTAGAATTGGGATTTTAACCGCACTGTAAAAAATTAACAAAATACTTTATATTAGAGCACTGGAACACTTTAGCACCGAAACACTTGAATAAGGTGCTTATTTGTTGTACTGTTTTAATGTAATAATACCATAGTAAAAAAGGTTATCGCGAGCAAAACGCGGCGTTCTATTATAAAAAAGATTGCTTCGTTATTCCGCCATCGGTGGAACACCTCGCAATGACAAATTCATATGTCAAATATCCTATCTAAATTTTCCACCCATTATCAAAAAATATTAAACTGGGCTATAACTTATGCCCAAAGCACTGGTCGGCAAAAACTGGAAGTGTCTGATTTAATATTGGCACTGGCTTCGGCACGTGGAAGTTTGGCCGCGGAAATTTTGGAACGCCACGGTTTAACCCCCACTACCTTGCGTGAAAAACTGGGTAGTAACCCGGTAAGTTTGTTGCCAGCGGGAACTACTAAACATTTTGAGCTGCAAGAAATTTTAACTACACATTTATCTGAGGTTACCAAAAAAGTAATTGAAAAATCAGTGGTAGCAGCCTGGCGCTATCAGCATCATTATGTGGGCACGGAACATTTATTAGAAGCATTAGTGACGGAAAATGGTGAGGAAACCACAAAGCTTTGGCAAAAATTAAATATCAATGTAATTAATTTGAAACAAAGCATTAGTTCAGTTTTAAAAAGCACTTCCAAATTTCCCGATATTACTGAAATGTTTTCTCCATTTGATCTTAAAACCGAAGCTAGAGACGCTGACAATTTACAAGCCTTAGAATTTTTTGGCACTAATTTAACCAGTGACGAAGTACAAAATAAAATTGATCCGGTAATCGGCCGCGCCAAGGAAATTACCCGACTAATAAATATCTTAGCCCGCCGCACCAAAAACAATCCCCTACTTTTGGGTGATCCTGGCGTAGGAAAAACTGCTATTGTGGAAGGATTGGCTAAACGAATTTTAGCCGGTCAAGTACCAGATTGGCTAATGGATAAAAAAATTTATGCGCTGGATCTAGGCTTGGTAATTGCCGGCACTATGTACCGAGGCGAATTTGAAAGCCGAATGAAACAAATAATTGATGAGATGAAAACCAACCCTGATCTAATTTTATTTATTGACGAAATCCACACTATTGTGGGCACGGGTTCAGCACCAGGTTCACTGGATTTAGCTAATTTATTAAAACCAGCTTTGGCTAAGGGTTATATTCGCTGTATTGGCGCCACCACTCAAGAGGAATATAAAAAAAATATAGAATCCGACCCCGCTTTAGAACGCCGCTTTCAAACATTAACGGTTAAAGAAGTTTCTTTAGAAGAGGCTAAGCAAGTATTAATGGGTATTAAGGCAAATTATGAAAAATTTCACAATGTAACTATTGTTGAAGAAATAATTGACCAAACACTTTACTTAGCCGAACGATATTTACCAGATAAATTTTTGCCAGACAAAGCTATTGATATTTTAGACGAAGCATCATCTAATTTGCGAACTCAAATAACGCCTTCGCCTGAATTTAAACAACAAAAAGAATTAAACACCAAGCTAAAACAATTAACCGAAGCCAAAGAACTGGCAATTGATGAAGAAAATTTTATTTTAGCTACCCAATATAAAGAGGAGGAGACGAAAGTGGAAACTGAATTAACTAAACTGACAGAACAGATACAACGACAAAAAATTCCTGCCAATAAACTAACTAGACAAGACATTGCCACTGTAGTTTCACAAATGACTGGCGTAGAAATTACTGAACTATTAGATAATGAAAAAAGTAAATTAACCCAACTAGAGCAAATCATTGGTAAATATTTAAAAGGACAAAACGAAGCAGTAACTACAGTTAGCCGATTTATTCGCCGCGGCCGGCTAGGAATTGCCAGTAGTACCAAACCTGTTGGCTCGTTTATGTTTTTAGGGCCATCGGGCGTTGGCAAAACCGAACTGGCAAAAATTCTAGCGCGCGAAGTGTTTGGTGATGAAAACTCATTAATTAGACTAGATATGTCGGAATTTGCCGAAGCTTTTAATATTTCTAAATTAATTGGCGCACCGGCTGGATATATTGGCTACAAGGATTCTAACAAACTTACTGATCAAGTTAAGCGACACCCCGCATCGGTAGTATTGTTTGATGAAATAGAAAAAGCTCATGCTGATGTGTTTAATTTGTTATTGCAGATTTTAGACGAAGGCCACTTAACTGATGCCGCAGGTAAACAAATTAATTTTAAAAATTGCCTAATTATTTTAACTTCTAACTTAGGCCTAAAAGAATTGAACCAGCAGGCCACAATTGGCTTTGAAGCGGATTCTGAAGGCGCTAAGAAAAAATTTATCGACCGATTTGCAGCAACCAAAGCTACTATTTTGGCAGAAGTAAAAAAATTTTTTCGGCCAGAATTTTTAAATCGCTTAGATGCTGTGCTGGTATTTAATCCGCTAGCAGAAAAAGATTTAGAAGAAATTGTAAAATTACAACTTCAAGAATTAGACGAACGCATTAAACAGCAAAAATTACCAGTAAAAATAAAATTAGGGCGTGGGGCGGCTAGAGTGATTGCTAAAAAAACCTGGACACCGGATCAAGGCGCACGTGGTATTCGGCGCTTTATTCAAGAACAAATAGAAAATTTTATCTCGGATAAATTGCTATCTGGCAATAAAGAAAAATCTATCACCGTGGCGATTAATGCTAAGGGTAAAGAGGTTGTGGTGGAATAATTTAATTACGCCATTTATTTAGAATAAATATTTAAGGTTTTTCTAAAAAGCAACTATGATTGATTTGCACCTCCATTCTAGTTATTCTGATGGTATTTTGAATATAAAAGAATTATCCAAAAAAATTGTTAACGCTGGTATTTGTTACTGTTCCATTACGGATCATGATAATATTGATGGCGTTGATGAAATGGCTGATATTTTGCAGAAAAGCAAAGTTTATTTTATTAATGGGGTAGAGCTTTCCACGCTGTACAAAAATCAAGAAGTTCATCTATTGATATATAATTTTAATTTACCGGCGGCAAAAAAATTATTCAAGAAAGAAACAGATTGGTTGAGAGCGAAAAAATTAAAGAATTAAAAGTGGCAATTGAATTATTTAAAAAACAGGGATTTGTGATAGACAATTCATTAATTCCAGAATCTAAAAAACCCATTGGCTTTACCGTAGCTAAGAATATCTACCATAACAAAGAAACTCAAAAACTTTTGATTAAAAAACACGGCCACCTTCTCAATAAGCAGGAATTTTTTGATTATTATCAAGCTAAAGGCAGGCCATGTTACACCCCAAGAAGTGGAGTTAATGTAGCTTGGATACTTAAAAAATTTAACAATATAAGTAAGGACATTATTTTAGCACACCCTTTTACACCTGTTAGTTTCGTAATAAAACCATTAGAAGATAAGGATATTTATGATTTAATAAAAAAAGGAATTACAGGAATAGAAATTTATTACAAAAATACTCCCCCTAAAAAAATTAGACTGCTGGAAAAAATTGTGAAGAAAAACAAACTTTTTTATACTGGCGGATCAGATTCACATGGTAAAAGTAATGATACTTCATTAGGTTATTATAATAATAATTCTAAAATACCTAGTTTTAGGTTAAGTAATTTAAGCTATAAAATATAAATCAAAGGGATAGTGGTGGAGTAACATATTTTTCACTACTTTTATTATTTTTTTATTAGAGGCAGGGGACTCGGAGTTGCGAAGGCCGTCCCCTACCCCTAACAACTCCACCCCTGCCACGCTATTTTATAACGCCTATTCAGCCAAACAAACTTGCTATGCCAAGCGGCCGACACACGCAAGT
Source organism: Patescibacteria group bacterium (assembly GCA_041648575.1). Taxonomy (GTDB): domain Bacteria; phylum Patescibacteriota; class Patescibacteriia; order Veblenbacterales; family UBA10138; genus JBAZOT01. Next base: position 52,894 of record JBAZOT010000002.1, read on the forward strand.
TCTTGTTGCTTCACTACGGCGTTATTAATAAAAAACTGCCAGCATTGCGAAAGGTCAGCTCACGGTGCGGTACCTGAGCGAACGTTAAACTGGCGCGTGTTTTGTCCTTGTAGCATAGCGCCAGTAGTGAGCGAAGGTGGCACTGTCTGACCTGAAGCACTAGCTGGCGATTCTTTCTGCCATTTCTTTTAAAGAAATGGCAAAGAGTGTTTCTTAAAAAAGGTAACAAAGTACTTTTAATAAATGCCAAAAAATAATAAAAATGATAATATAAAAAAGTGTTAACTAATACCAAAACATACCAAACAATTAAAACTGGCTGGCAATTTATTTTAGATGCCATTTTCCCTACTTTTTGCTTAGCCTGCGACCAAGAAGGTCGCGGCTGGTGCTGTGATAAATGCTGGCTAAATATTTCTTTTAACCGAAGTTTATTTTGCCCAGCTTGCGACCAACAACAAATTTTAGGTAAATTTTGCGATAATTGTAAAAAAGATCAATCACTGACTGGGCTTTGGACAGCGCAAAATTATAGCCAGCCAACTATCCGCGCCCTGATTCATGGTTTAAAATACAAAGGCATTACTGAAATTGCACCCCGTTTAGCAGATTTATTAACTATCACTTTAAAAATATTTTCCTTGCCACCAGCTTGGCACCCAACACCACGCCAACAATGGATTTTGTGTCCCGTTCCTTTAACAGGCAGACGCGAGCGTGAACGAGGTTTTAATCAAGCAGAACTGTTGACTCAATTAGTAGTTGAACAAAATAATCTGCTTGGTAAAAATTTATTAATCAGAACCAAATTCAAAAAACCGCAAGTTGATTTACCAACGAGCGAGCGACACCAAAATGTAGAAAATGCTTTTACTATCTCCAAAGATGCCTCAATTAAAGACCAAACCATTATTTTAGTAGATGATGTTTATACTTCGGGCTCAACTATGGAGGCCTGTGCTAAAGTATTAAAATTGTCTGGCGCACGGGAAATTTGGGGATTAGTAGTAGCTAAAGGATAAAATAGTGTTATCAGAGTTGTAATGTTATAATATTGTAGTAACTCGCTGTTCTTGACAAAAAAATTATTTAAGATAGAATTATTGGGATCTTTATATTAATGGAGGCGTGCCCGAGTCCCCGAACTAGAACATAGTTCAGTACGGGGCATGGGTTGAAGGGGACGGTCTTATCACCCTACGGGTGATCTCCCGAAGGGAGAAAAACATTTACAAAATTCACGGTGGGGTCGCATAGTGGTTTAGTGCACCGGTCTTGTCACCCTACAGGTGATCTCCCGAAGGGAGAAAAACATTCACAAAATTCACGGTGGGGTGGCCGAGCGGTTGAAGGCGACAGTCTTGAAAACTGTTATACCTCAAAAAGGTATCGCGAGTTCGAATCTCGCCCCCACCGCCAAAAATAAAGATATGGAGAGGTGGCTGAGCGGTCTAAAGCAACAGGTTGCTAACCTGTGACCCTTTACCGGGTCCCGTGGGTTCGAATCCCACCCTCTCCGCCATAACAACTTTTTATCGGACAAAGACCCAGCTACTTCGGCTGGGTCTTACCGTAGATCATATTTACGCCTACTATATAACATATGGAAAACTTAAGCGAGTCGGTCCAAGAATTTAAAGAGAAGTACGAGAAAATTGCTCAGAACACCAAGCGCCATCACTGGGTTCCGCAATTTTACTTAAAATTTTTTGCAGCAAACGAAGGCGGCGATCAAATATACATGTATCAATCAGGAAATAATCCGCTATTGGTTGGTATTGCGAATATTGCCACAAGTAAAGATTTATACACTTTTGAGGAAAAAGATACTGGGCAGAAAACTAGGGTGATGGAGGGGGTGTTTGCTGAGCACGAGGGGGCTGTAGCCACAGTGCTTGCTGAGGTAATTAGGAGTGGAAATCTACCCACAACAGAAAGAGAACGTTCTGATATTGCCGCCTTCGTTTCCTTACTGCGGGTGCGGGGGCCATCATTTAATGAATGGCTTCAAAATATGGAGATTGAACATATTAAATTGTTCCAACAAATCCAAACTGAACATGCGGATTCCCTTAGAGAGGAATTTAAAAAAGTAGGGGTAACTTTTTCATCTGATGAGGAGTTTGAAGAGATGAGAAAATTTATGCATGATCCAAAAAATTATTCCATCAAGATGAGTGGGGGTGAAGGGCATTATTTTAAGCAAGCTATGGACTTGAGTAAGGATTTTTACCAAATTCTAATGAGCAAAAAATCATGGCACTTACTTATTGCGCCACATAACCGTCATTTCATTACTTCAGACAATCCTGTCGTAATCCAGGAGCCAGTAGATTGCCCACCACACGTAGCTGGAGGTGTTCTAAATGGTACTGTATTATTAACGATTGCACCGAAATTTTGCTTAGCATTTCGGAGAATGCCCCTTAACAGCCAAAATATCCTACTAACAAGGGAAAACGTAAATCACATTAACCGATCAATAGCTAGCGTCGCTCGTAGACAGATCTATAGTCACCTCAATTCGAAAGATTGGGCTATTCTATGTAATGAGTATTTGACTGGCAATGAGAGCAAGGTGACCATAAAGAGGCTGGCACCATTTGCGCCATACTATATGGCACAAAGTGTCCCCCAACTCAAAGAAGCGGATGGTTTAAAAAATAATTCAGTATTACCACTTAAATAAACTGTGTTTAGGGGTATCTAATTCACTTTAAATTTATGCCCACAAAAGAACAATTAGACTTTTTCCAATCATTATCTGAGCAAAAGAAAATTAGGAGAATTAAAAAAGCCCTTGAGAGTTTGATAAGTGTAAGTAAACGACAACTTTTCCTTTTAGACAAATATGAAAAATCGGCTCGACAAAAAGAAATGGGATTTGCTTATTTTTTTCGTACACTGAAGTATACGTGGGAGAATGTAGATTTTGCATTAGATTTAAGTAGAAACAGAAATAGGCGCTTTAATATATATCCAACCCGCCTGATTTGTGAAAACGTGTTTAGGCTAGAGTACTATATAAAACAAAAAAAGAAGGAACAAAATGAAATCTGCCTTTGGGAAATGCTTCGGTTAATGAAGAGGTACTATGATGAATATGGCGACCTCTATTATAGGAATTCATATGAAGGAATGGTTAGAGATTTAGGGGAAAAAGGTACTACCTATCCAAATATTGATGATAAGACTGCATACCATGACCCGTTTCCTTCTATAGAGCAGTTGGTTACTAAGAGTAATTTACCATCAACAAAAGGTTTTTATATTCATTATAGGTATTTATGTGAGGGGCACCATGGAAAATTATTAGCTATTTATATAGCTGACAACGAAATTGCCCAATGCAGGAGAAATCTACTTTTGATAGCTTTATTTTGTAAGTGGCTTTTACTTATCACTGATTCTCATATAGAGCATGCCACAAAAGAAATGGTGGCGGTTACAATAAAAAAGGCTGATGATATTATATTTTCCATTACAAATTAAGCTGACCCACGTGCTTAAAATTGCCCTCTATCCGAACGCTCAAAAATCCCTTATAATACCTCTGAAACGGTGGTACTAGACCTACACACACCGCTAGAATAAATTATCAGATTGGCCTGTAGACAAAGGTTTTTTTGTTTAAGGAAGAAATTATAAATCTAGATTAGTTGCCAAAACAAACAAATGCTTTCTATAATGATTAAATGCAAACTCCTATCAGAAAAAGTGGCAAATACACTAATCTAAAATCAGATCCTTACTTAACGCCTGATAAATTTAACGAACTTAAAAGCATATTAACTAAGCTTAAAAAAATTACCCGCCCAGCCGCCATGGCCGAAGTTAAAAGACTAGGCGAAATGGGTGATTTTTCGGAAAACGCCGCCTACTCTATAGCCAAAGGACGTTTAAGATATACAAATGAAAAAATTACTGCTTTACAAAATCATTTGGAAAACGCAGTTATAATAAAATCAATCAAAAATAAGGATACGGTTCAACTTGGACACAATGTTACTATTGAAAATAATGGCGATCAAAAAACCTATCTGATACTAGGATCAATGGAAACTAATCCTCTAGAAAATATTATCTCGCTTCACTCCCCGCTAGGTCTGGCGCTGATAGGACACAAAGTTGGTGATAAAATAAAAATATCCCTAAAAAATAAAACGGTGGAATATAAAATAATCAATATAAAATGAAACTCCACGCCCTTACGGACGTGGTTTCTTTATATTTCAAGCTTCGCTTGTCCAATAGTTTCTACTATTGGAAGTGCCACTTTATCCACGCCTTAACAGGCGTGGTTTTAGTTAAGGTATTGAAGGTATATAAAAACACTCCCGAATAATTTCTCGAGAGTGTTACAGTTTGTGATGTTATTTTAATTAAATCCGACGAGGTGCGTCAGCTGTCCAAGTGATAAAAATAGCAATAAAGGTATAGCCACCGCCAAAAGGTAAAAGGAGAATTTTATCTCCAATTTTTAATGTGCCATCTTCCCAAGCTTTAGCTACACCTAGTGGCACAGCAGCGGAAGTGGTATTGCCAAATTGTTGAATAGTATTGTACATCAAACCTTTGTAACCGCGTTCCCTGAGATTGCTTTCAATATTATCATTAATCCGCAAATTAGCTTGGTGTGGAAAAATAATATCAATATTATCCAAACTTATACCAGCCCGGTTAATTGCTTTACCCACCACTATATTATCAGCCGCCTCCTTCGGATTAGATAACAAATTAATGACCTCTTTTAGCACCTTTTTGCCATCCTGCCAGAGCATATCCGGACGAAACTTAAATAAATCAGTTTCAGCCTCAACTAAATCTTCCAGGGTAAGTTGATTAGCTGAACCGCCGGCCCGAGCCATAATATTAAGAGCGCCAGCTGGTTCTGTGCCAGCAAAAAAGGATATCGCACCATACGGAAAAGAGGAATGAGCTGCTGACACAGACTCCAAAACAAAAGCAACCGCAGCATCACCTAATAATATGGAAAAATTGCGATTGGACATATCAACAGTACTACTCATCTTATCCGCACCAACCACCACACCAAATTTATATAGACCACTTTTAATAAGCGAATAGCCCAGTAATAAACCAGCACCAAAACTGGTACAAGCAGAAGATACGTCAACTACTAAACAATTTTTTAAGCCCAATTCATCACGCACTAAATTTCCACTGACATTGATTTTACCGACTACTAAAGCAGCGGTCGGGGGCGAATACCGATAATCGGGACTAACGGTAGCTACAATAATGAATTCACACTCATCAATTTTACGGCCGCAACTACTGATACCTTTTTGTACTGCCTGTGCAGCCAAATCACTGGTTGACCCACTAGTAAAATAACGAGATTTGATACCAGTTCTGGACTCTATCCAGTCAGGGGTGGTTAAAAGTTCCTTAACTTCTTTTTCGGTAAGGTCGGTAGAACCAGAAATTCTAAACTTTTTTTGACGAACAGCTACCTCTATTATATCGGCCATAGTTTGGTTATCTATTTTCTTTTCGCCTAAACAATAACCAACACCGGTTATACCAACATCAACCTCCATAATTTTCATGATATTCTCCTTTATTTTATTAAGTTGCGATTTATCTATTATTTTATTTTGTAAGTTACTTATAGTTCAAATATATTAATTTGTCAATCATATTCACCAAATATGATATTTTTATAATTTTACTATTTTTTACGAGACTGAAATAGGAACACTAAGATTAAAAAAAGAACTTTAGCAACCAATCAAAAAAATATTTTATGTTTTGAACATTCCATTCACCCTATGACACCAGCTATTATCTGGAAACAGGATTTATAACCAGCCCACCCGCTTGACCAAAAAATTATTATTTACAATCCTAAACGCGCAACCCAAGGTATAACCACTGCTATAATAAAATTTTTAGAGTAAACAAATTTAATTATAGCTTCATCGTAATTCTAGTTCCAATATTTCTACTATATTTTTATTACTTCCCCCTAATGTTGCCGGACTTTAACTAACTCTATCTAAAAGGCAATAAAAAAATATTTACTTATGTCCATAATACATACATTTGACTATCTTAACTCAAGTGTTAAAATCTAAGTCATAAGGTCGAAAAATAACTAATAATAATTAAGAAATAAATCTATGCTAAAAAAACATTTTATTTTTTCACTAATCTTAGCACTCATAATAACTTTGGTGCCGTTATTTTCTGCAACTCCTAGCCAAGCTGCACCTAATGTTGATTTGCCAGAACAAGCTGGAATTTATGATATACCAGGAAATCCTCATTTAAAATTAAGGGTATTTGTTCATGCGGCAAATAATCAAAACTATGGTAAACCCACTAGTTCCAAGGGAAAACCAACGCCTCCACCGCCCTCTGAAACATGTCGCCCCACCAGTACGGCTGATCCTGATTCTTTGGCAGTTGTCGCGGGCGCCGGTTGGACATTGCCTTCTACTTGGACTTACAACTTAAATCTCGCTAGCATCCCAGCTACAATTGGTTCAACTAACTTAACTACTATTACTGATAATGCTTTTGATGTTTGGTTGAGTATACCTACAGTTAACCAAAGTGTAAATATTGTACGTGGTAATGATACTACTGTTGTCAAAGCACAATTTGATAGCAGCAATATTATTGCCTGGGGTAGAACTTCTGGCTCGGCTCTGGCTGTTTCATATATTTGGTACAATACGTTAACTCATGTTGCTACCGAAATTGATACTATTATGAACAAAAGCTTTACTTGGTATTGGTCAAACCCTGCCAACTGGCCAGCTGGGCAAACTTGCGCCTACAGCGGCGTTTATGATGCTCAAAATATTCTCACACATGAACTCGGACATACTATAGGGCTTGATGATGAATATACTAGTGCCTATATTAATAACACCATGTATGGCTATGGATCAACTGGTGAGACCAAGAAGAATACACTAACTACGGGAGATAAAACTGGCGTAGGAAATTTGTATTAATAAATAGACTATCCGCTAAAACAGGGCTACAAACCCTGTTTTGTTTTAAGGCTTTGTTAATAATGGGACTTACACGGTTAGGTGTCATTGCGAGCGCAAGCGAAGCAATCTCTGGTTGATGCTAGTGTTTTATTAAGATTACTTCGTCGCTTGACTCCTCGCAATGACGCAGAGTAGGCCAAACGCGAAAGTCCTAAAATAAATTATTTTTAAAGAAATATATGTGAATTAAAACCTCCACCCCATCCCCTAGTGTTGCTGGGAGCGCTTGCCTGTTACCCAAAAATAGTAAACTAAACATAATTGATATAAAATAGTATAAGATGATAAGCTACATTAATTCGCTGCTGACTTAATTTGAAAACTATCTAAATGCTTAACGATTCTGATATTCAACTTATAACCAATTATTTAAAAAAAGATGATAAATCTTTAGAGATTTTGGTCAACCGCTATTTAAAACCAATTTATGGCTTTGTTTATAGATTTACCAATAATCTTCAAGACACCGATGATATAACTCAAGAAGTTTTTGTAAAGATCTGGAAGAATTTAAAAAAATTTGACCAAACCAAAAATTTCAAAACCTGGCTTTTTACTATAGCCAAAAACACTGCCATTGACTGGCTGCGCCGTCACCAAGACATTTTATTCTCGGAATTAATAAAAACAGAAGACGGAGAAAGTTTAGAAGATAATATTATTGATGACGCTCCCCTGCCTTCAGAAATTTTTGAACACCAACATCTGGCCCAAGAGCTTAATTCAGCGGTGCATAAACTACCTGCTATTTATCAAACTGTCTTATCTTTATACTATCAGGAGGGGTTTACTTTTCAAGAAATTTCTGAAATCTTAGAAAAATCTGTAAATACTGTCAAAAGCCGGCACTGGCGGGCAATTAAAGCCTTGCGAAAAGAGATGCTTATCTAAAACGCACCCAAATCAGCAATCTATACGTATTAATAAATAGAAGGACTTTTCTATTTATTTTTATACATATGCATCAAGATTACCATAAATTACTTAATTTGCTTGATTCCCCCCAACCCCCAGAAAATTTATTTAATCTAATACTAAAAAGGGTAGAATTAGAAAAACAACGAACTAAAGCTAAAATTAGATTAGTAATTTTTTCAGTTACTACTGTTATATCGCTAGTAGCTTTAATCATAACTTATCAAATTACTAGTTCACATCTATACCAATCTGGTTTTGCTGAAACTTTTTCCTTAATCTTCTCTGATTGGCAGTACCTTAGCGGTTATTGGCAGAACTTTACAATGTTTTTATTAGAATCATTACCCGTTACCAGTTTGATTATGTTATTGGTTTCCATGCTATTATTCATCAATTCAATTAAAGTTTTAATCAAAAATATAAAATTATCGTTAATACCTTTTAATCATAATTTAGGAGTATAAATTTATGGAAATTACCAAATTTTTACAATCAAAAATATTTCTTACCACTACTTGGATAATTGGCATCATTATTATCTTACTTTGTGTTTTTCAGGTTGGGGTTATGGTAGGCGCTAGAAAAGCCGGCTTTACTTATCGCTGGGGAGAAAATTATCACCGTAATTTTGCCGGTCCCCGTAGCGGCTTTCCTTTGCCTGGTTTAGATGACCGAGATTTTATTGAAGCTAATGGTATAATTGGACAAATCATTAAGCTAGATTCTAACTCTTTGATTATCAAGGGGCGAGATAATGTGGAAAGGGTTGTATTAGTTAATGATCAAACCAATATTCTACGCTTTAAAGATGAAATTAACTACTCTGACTTAAAAATTGATGATTTTGTCGTGATCATTGGCGAACCTAATGATACTGGCCAAATTGAAGCTAAGTTTATTAGAATAATGCCACAGCCACCTTTAAGCAATCTACGTTCAAAAATGATGTAATAATAAATAACCTATTTCTTTTATGTTTAAGAAAATTTGGAACTTTATCATAACTAAAAAATTTACCACTGGTATAATTGTTTTATTATTAATAGGCGGTGGCTATTGGGGAATTAAACATTTTACTAACACTGTTGAGCAAACAAGCTATATTCTGGGCCAAGTGGTCAAAGGCACTATTATTACTTCGGTTTCTGGCACTGGTCAGGTTGCTGCTTCTAGCCAGGTAGATATAAAACCAAAAATTTCAGGAGAGATTGACGCTATTTATATTAAAAAAAATCAAGAAATTAAAACGGGTCAACTACTAGCTAAAATAAATACTAGCGACGCGCAACGGGCAGTACGTGATGCAGAGATAAATCTAGAAACTGCACAAGTTCAACTAGAAGAATTACTAAAACCGGCTGACGAATTAACAATCCTGCAAGCAGAAAACGCGGTAGTTAAAGCAAAAGATTCAAAACAAAAAGCCGAAGATAATATTATTCAGGGCTATGAAGATGCTTTTAATGCTGTTACTGACACGTTTTTTGACTTACCAACAATCATGACTGGAGTGAACGATGTTTTATATAGTTACAACATTGCTAAAAGTGAAGTCACTATTGATAACAATATATGGAATGTATCAGCTCTAAAAAATAATATTAAATATGACGACTTACCAGAACTAGAAAAATTTATAAACTCTGCAGAAAGTAATTACAAAATAGCTAGAGAAAAATACGATGTGAATTTTCAAAATTATCGAGACAGTAGTCGTTATTCTGAATACAGCGTTACTGAAACGTTATTAGAAGAAACCCTAGAAACTCTTAGAGCAATGGCAGAGGTTATAAAAAGTGAGGTTAACTTTTTTGATTATTGGGTTGACAGTCGAACCAAATACGATTATCCAATTTTTAGTAAAGTTACTCAATATCAGTCAGATTTAAAATCATATACTTCAAAAACCAACGGCTATCTGACAAGTCTGTTAAGTATTGAACAATCATTTCAAGATAACAGACAAGCTGTAGTGGATGCTGAATATTCAATAAAAGAAAAAGAGTTATTACTTACTGATTTAAAAGAAGGTGCAACTGATCTTGATATTAGAACTCAAAAAATAGCGATTGAACAAAAACAAGCAAGCTTAGATGCTGCTAAAAGCACTACAGCTGATTGCTATATTTATGCTCCTTTTGATGGCGTCATTGCTGTAAAAAATGATGACATTAAAAAAGGAGATTCAGTCTCTCCCAGCACAGTTTTAGGATCTTTGATTACTAAACAGCATCTGGCGGAAATTACCTTAAACGAATTAGATGTGGCAAAGGTCAAGGTCGAACAAAAAGCCAATTTAACTTTTGATGCTATAGAAAATTTGACAGTAACCGGAGAAGTGGCTGATATTGATTCAATTGGCACCGTTAGCCAGGGGGTGGTTACTTATAATGTTAAAATTGTTTTTGCCACCCAAGAAGACCAAGTTAAATCAGGCATGACTGTATCCGCTTCTATTATTACTGATGTTAAACAGGATGTGCTGTTGGTTCCCAATTCTGCTGTTAAATCTGCCAATGGTAATTACTACGTGGAAATGCCGGATGAAGATGTAAGTAATAGCCAATCTGCCAGTACCACCGGCGGTATTTATTTACAGAATCCACCTAAAAGACAAACAATTGAAATTGATTTGGCTAATGATACTAGTACCGAGGTAACTAATGGTCTACAACAAGCTGACCAGGTTATAATACGAATTGTTAGTTCAACTACCTCCACGACTACCACATCATCGAATCAAGGAAATATATTTACAACCGGAGCCAGTGGACTACGCCCCAGAGACTAAAGTGGCTTTATGATTGAATGCAAAAATATCAGCAAGGCATACAATACTGGGATCGTGGAAACTATTGTTTTAAAAAATATCTCCTTAACTATTGATGATGGCGAATTCGTAGCAATCATTGGCCCCTCTGGTTCAGGTAAATCAACTTTAATGCATATTATCGGCGCTCTGGATACACCAACCAAAGGCGAGTATTTGTTCGATGGTAAAAATGTTTCTGAATTAACTGAAGACGAGTTAGCTGAAATTAGAAATAATAAAATTGGTTTTGTTTTTCAATCATTTAATTTACTTCCCCGCACTACTGTTCTTCGCAATGTCACTATTCCCCTAATCTATAGCAACATCGCTAAAGAAGAAAGGGAAACAAGGGTAAAAAAAGCTCTGCTTAGTGTAGGTTTGGAAGAATCACATTTTCATCATTTATCAAATCAACTATCAGGCGGACAAATGCAAAGAGTGGCTATTGCCAGAGCTTTAGTTAATAATCCTTCGTTAATTTTAGCTGATGAACCAACGGGTAACTTAGATACCAAAACCGGAGAATTGGTCTTGGCAACCTTTAAAAAATTAAACGAGAAGCAACACCATACTATTATTCTTATTACGCATGAACATGATGTAGCTATGCATGCCAAACGCGTTATTCATATACGTGATGGCGAAATTGTAGAGGATATTAAAAACCACAGCATTATCTAATAATGATTTATGAAAACTGCAGATTTATTTGAAGAAACATTTATTGCCCTACTAACTAATAAAGCACGATCAGGATTAACTATTTTAGGTATAGTTATCGGCATTAGTTCGGTAATTGCCATGGTAGCGGTGGGTCAGGGTGCTACTGGTTCTATAGAATCAAATATACAGTCGCTGGGTTCTAACTTAATAACTATTAGACCAGGTTTTCAACGAGGAGCAGGATATCAGGTAAGTTCTGGTCGGGGCTCAGCCCAATCATTAACTTTGGAAGATGCTAACGCTATTCAACAAGAAATATTTTTAGTCAAAGCAGTGGCCCCTGAAGTTTCCGGACGATATCAAATTACTGCCAAAGGAACTAACACCAATACTACAGTTACTGGCACCACGGAAAGTTATCTGGATATTAGAAATATACAAATTGACCAAGGTGATTTTATCACTGAACAAAATATTAAAAGTGTAAACAAAGTAGCGGTTTTAGGATCAACAACTAGAGATGATTTGTTTGGAGAAAATACTGAAGTGGTTGGCCAAACTATCAGAATTAAAGGAATTGAATTTAAAGTAGTAGGAGTAACTGCAACTAAAGGCGGTACGGGTTTTGGTAGCCAAGATGACATGGTTTATATTCCTCTTTCCTCTGCTCAACGCTTTTTATCTGGCAGTCAATATTTAAATACCCTTAATGTACAGGCGGTGGATCAAAATTCCATGACTTTAGCTCAGGAACAAATTACCTCTTTATTACTAGCCCGTCATAATATTACCGACCCACAAAACGCCGATTTTAGTATTATGAACCAAGCTGACTTGGCTTCTAGCGCCTCTTCTATTACCCAAACCCTAACTATGTTGCTGGCTGCTATTGCTGGTATCTCTTTAATAGTTGGCGGCATCGGCATCATGAATATGATGTTAACTACGGTAACGGAAAGAACCAAAGAAATTGGCTTACGCAAAGCAATCGGCGCCAAAAAAGCAGACATCAACAAACAATTTTTAACCGAAGCCATCACCTTAACTTTTACTGGCGGCGTAGTTGGTATAATTTTGGGCTGGTTAATTTCTTTGGTCATACAAAATCTGGCAGGTATAGCCACCACGGTATCACTACAATCAATTTTATTGGCTTTTGGTGTGGCAACTGTCATTGGTGTAGTGTTTGGTTATTACCCCGCCCGTCGCGCCGCCAACCTTAACCCGATTGAAGCTTTACGTTACGAATAATTCACAATTAATAATTAACTAAGATAAACTTATGAAAAAATTATTGCCGATAATAATCTCAGTAATCATAGCAGCTGGAGGAGGTTCTTTTTATGGTGGTATGCAATATGCCAACAGTAAAAATAATTCTAATCCAAATTTTAACAATCTTTCAGCTGAACAAAGACAGCAACGAATGCAACAATTCGGTACCGATAGGCAAACAAATGGACAGGGTGGAGCTGGTTTTATCGCTGGTGAAATTTTAAGCAAGGATGATAAAAGTCTAACCATTAAATTAAGAGATGGAGGCTCAAAAATCGTTTTCTTTTCTGCCAGTACAGAAATTACAAAATCAGCTACAGGTACTATGGATGATTTAAAAATAGGAGATAATATAACAACCAATGGACAAACTAATTCCGATGGTAGTATAACCGCTCAATCTATTAGTTTAAAAAATCTTGATTTACAGTTTCCATCACCAAATACTAACACTCCCCCTAACCAATAATTTTGGTTAGCAACAATTAATATTATGTAGCAAAACAGGGCTAATAACCCTGTTTTGTTTTAATGTTACTAAATATGACCAGTTGCCCAACCAATGCATTGCCTGATAATATAAAGTTATGAAACTTGGTTATTCATCAGCCATTACTTTGGCACTCACCACTGCAGTAATTTCTGGCACTGCAAATTTTTTAAATAAACTAGCAGTTACGGCAGTTACCAATCCAACGATTTTTACTTTTATTAAAAATGGCTTGGTGGCTATTCTGCTAATAGGAATAATCCTAGCGTTTAAAAAATGGCCCGAATTAAAACAATTAACCAGGAGAGATTGGTTAAAATTGATATTGATCGGTGTTGTGGGCGGTAGTTTGCCATTTATTTTATTTTTTAAAGGTTTAAGTTTAACCTCTGCTTTGAATGCTGCGTTAATTCACAAAACATTATTTGTTTGGGTGGCATTTTTAGCCATACCACTACTTAAAGAAAAAATAAGCTGGATTCAAGGTGCGGCGCTAGTGTTGCTGATCGCTGGAAATTTTGTTTTGGGCGGCTGGCAAAACTTTACTTTTGGTCACGGCGAAATAATGATTTTTATTGCTACTTTGTTATGGGCAATGGAAACTATTATTGCCAAAAAAACACTTCAACATGTATCCAGCTTAGTTACTGCTAGCTCTCGTATGGTATTTGGCTCAATAATTTTGCTGGTTGTGGTAAGTTGGCAATACCAGCTGCCGGCGTTAACAAATTTAACCCCTGCTCAATGGGGGTGGCTGATATTACCAAGCTTACTGCTTTTAGGTTATGTGCTTTCTTGGTACAGCGCGCTAAAACAGGCGTCGGCTATTTTAGTAACCAGTTTATTAGTGCCAGCCACAATTGTTACTAATCTGCTATCAGCAGTTTTTATAACACATTCATTAGCAGCAAAAGAAATTTTAAGTGCCACACTATTAGTTGCTGGAATTACCCTATTTATTATCGCTATTAAAAAAATAAAACCAGATAACTATCAGCCAGCTATTAGCAACTCTACTATAGCCACGCCTAAAATCGGCTTGATGGACGGTATACTGCGTTGCAGCCGCTATGCTTTTGGGCCCAATCGCCTTCATTATTGCGGTCCAGATGCAAATTCAGAAATTGCCTCTTACATCAAAGAAGGAATCAGCGATCCGGGGCTTGAACATTTGCTTAAACAATTCAAAACTATGTATCCATATTTAAACCACATTGCCGAAGCTAATAAAATTGCCAACCCGTTTGACGAGCGCGTAGTAGAGGCATATTGGATTGGCAATGAACTATTAGAAACTATTGAAAAAAAGAAGTTTTATCGCCACTTAATCGAGGATCAACAAATCAAAAAACGTGTTGGCGCCAAAGAATTTGAACTGGTTAGTAATAAATTAAAACAAGGGGCAGTGCCGCATCACTCTTTCCATGTTTTGGATATTTGGCTGCGAACTGGAAATTTGGAACGTGAACACACTTTAGAAAGTATGGACGAATGCCGAGTTAGTTGGGGAAGAGTAACAGCTATTGATGGGCCAAATATTAATGTGCTAACCAGACCGCTACTTTATGCACAAAAAAAATTGTTTCTGGGCGACCCAACAAACAAAAAAATAACACGCCGACTAGAATCAACTTATGATATTGAGCAATTAGCAGTGGGCGATATTGTGTCTATTCACTGGAGCGTTCCTTGTGAAGTCATCACCCAGCAACAAGCGGGTCAGCTTGAAAAATACACCCTACAGCATATTACCTTTGCTAATCAAACTATTTAAATACTATGGAAGTTTGGGTATTTGGCAATCCAGATTTGGCCCAAGATGCTTTACCAATTAAATTATTGCCTGAATTAAAAAAACAATTTCCTAAAATAACTTTCGTGGTAAAAGATCCTAATGAGGAGTGGCTGTTACCAAAAAAACTTTATATTATAGATACAGTTCAGGACCTGAATCAGGTCAAAGTATTTACTTCTTTAGATTATTTTACCAAACAGCCAGCTATTACTATGCATGATTTTGATTTGGGAACGCAATTACAATTTTTAAAAAAACTAGAACAGTTGCCGCCCTTGGTAATTTTTGGTATTCCCATGAATATCTCGACAGCTGATGTGCTGCGTGAGCTGCTACCTAAGTTGCGTCAATATTTAGTTTAAGAAAATGTGATGCACAGCTCATGCACGGATCATAAGCTCTAATTAATTTTTCTAATTCTTGCTGCAATTCGTCAGCTGATGGATTGGTAGGTAACAATTCTTCCACTAATCTGGCCATGTCTTGCTCAATATTAATTTGGTTCTGGCCAGTAGGCACCACGATTTCACCTTCGGTTACTACACCTTGTTTATCTATTATCACTTTGTGATACAAAGTACCGCGTGGCGCTTCAATCACACCAATCCCCACCCCTTCAATCTGCGTTGGAGGTACTGGTTGTTCTTGATTAAACGAGTAATTTTCAAGAATTTCTACAGAGTGGTCAAGGCAATGCAAAATTTCAATAGCTTGAGCTAAATTATTATCAAAAATATTAGTAGAAGGAAAACGTTTTAACACCTCTGTTAAACTTGCTTTAGTCTTAGTGTGTAAACTGTCTTTAGCTAAATTTATACGCGCCAAGGCACCTACCATATAAGTTTCTCCAGAAAAAGTATAACCCGAAGCTTGAGAATAAGGTATTACTTTATGCTGCAGATGATTATGAAAATCCGCTTCCTCGATACTGTCGCCTTTGTCGCTGATTATTTTTCCTTCCAAATAACTAAAAGGGTTGGCGACCAAAGCCATAAAATGCGTTTGACGGTCAAAAGAAAATTTACAGTTAGCAAATCGCTCAACTGTGCGCAAAACCGCTGATCGTGCAGCTGTTAATTTTTTTATAGCTTGCTTTATTTCTTCGGCTGTAGGAATTTTTAGCCAACCGCCAATAGCGGGATTAACGGCGTGGACACTGCGTCCGGCAATAATTATAGAAAGATAATTGCCAGCGGCTTTGATTTCAAAAGCATCATGCAATATTTGATGTTGTTCTGGATCGTTTTCATCTAATGACAGAAAAGAATCTTTACCATACATATCAGGCATGACAAATAAATACAAATGCAAAGCATGATCGCGAATATTCAAGCCGTACATGGTTAATTTTTTCATTAATTGGGTTTGCTGCGACGGCTTAATTCCCAATGCATGCTCGCAAGCTTCAATACTGCATAACAAATGAGCATTAGAACAAGTACCACAAATGCGCGCCAATAAAGCCGGCAAAGTTTTATACGGTTTGCCGCGCATGGCCTGAGTATAAAAACGCTTGTATTCAGTAATACCAAAACGGCAATGTTCTATTTTTCCCTTGGTTATTTTAATATCCAAAACAGCCGAGCCTTCTACTTTGGTTAATTCTTTGTTTAAAGTAAGATCAACCTGGTGCATATCACTCGGTAACAATATTAAATTCTTTAAGCATTTGATTTAAAACTTGTAAAAATTTTTTCTCGTCCATAGGACAACCGGGCACTTGGGCATCAACTGTTATAACATCAGATAATTTTTGAACATGATCCATATAGGAAAAACGAGATAAAATATGCTCAATTTCTTCTAAACGTTCTGGGTCAAATTTATTGCGCTGAGCCGAGGGCAGACCCATTACCGCGCAGGCACCGATGGCTACAATTTTTTTTGATTTTCTTCTAATCTCTTTGATTTTTTCCACGTGTTCAGGCGAAGCCAACGCACCTTCTACAAAAGCTACATCTAATTCATCAAGTACATTTTTAGACTGCAGCACGCGAGCATAGCGAATATCCAACAATTTTTTCCATTCTTGCCAATGATCGTTTAACAACTCAGTAAACAAAACAGTGCTATCTTCGCAACAGCTAAAAGTAAACCAGCCAATGCGTAGCTTCTTAGTTGTTATTTTGCCCGTTGATATTTTATCTGACATAAAAACTATAAACTAATTATATCAAATAGCTGGGCAGTTAAAAAGGTTGACAAAAAGATTGAACAATTATAAGCTAGCAACAAAGTGAAAAACAAATAACAATCCATTCAATCAAAATAGGAGTCATTATGAAAAATATTGATCTGAAAATTGAAATTACCATTACGGATGATTCTGGTTTGTCTGAAAACGCAAGCAAGGTGAATAGGCATATTAGGGAATTAATCAAAAAAGAAATTATATTTCCAGGACCACAATTACCACCTACCTACACCGTGACTATTAAAAATGGTGATGACAGAGACATCCTACTTCTTATAGAAGCGGGATATCAGGTTAATAAAGTACATAACGTCGTTGTTTAAAAATACAATGCGTTATTAACACCGCTACGCGAAATAATGTAGCGGTGTCTTTATTTTCCAAAAATATTCTGCGCCCAATTATTCCAAGTTTCCCCCTGGTCATCTTGCTGTTTTTGCCAAAGCTGCCAAAACTCGCTGGGTTTAATTATTTTTATTTGCTGAAAATTTTCCAAATCTAACAAATGCTTATCTTCAGTAATTAAATAATCAGCTCTACCACCTACTGCCGCTGCTAATAATTTAAGATCTTGCTCATCTTCTAAATGTATATTAACCACAGCCGGCCGAATTTCTTGACAGTTATCTAAAAATAAACCAAGATCACGCTTTAAAGATTCATCTTTAACCAACCTATTAACTATTAACAAATTTTCCCGCTTTACTTGATCTGATATTACTGCTTTAATTTTCTGTTGTAGAACCAGATCCAAAATGCGACGCCCAAAACTACCCGCGCCCCGCTCGGCAGTTATTAAAACATTAGTATCTAAAACTACTTTAATCATACCTTAAATCTTAACATAGCTAGACTGAATTTAAAAAATATTGTAAAGTGTAATGAGTTTACAGAATCTTGAATCAAGAATCATAAATAATGATATATTAATATTTACTTATTGATTCTTAGTTCATTATTTATTATTCATAATTTTAACAACATGTCCTTTCAAGTGGGAATTGTTGGTTTACCCAATGTGGGAAAATCAACCTTATTCAAAGCCTTAACTAGAAAATCAGTACTGATTGAAAATTATCCTTTTGCCACTATTGACCCTAATGTGGGGGTAGTGGAAGTTCCAGATGAACGTTTGGCAAAATTAACCAATATTTCTAAATCGGAAAAAACTGTTCCAACCACTATTGAATTTGTAGATATTGCCGGCTTGGTTAAAAATGCTCACCAGGGCGAGGGTTTGGGTAATCAATTTTTAGCCAACATCCGCGAGGTGGATGCTATTGTTCAAGTAGTTAGAAATTTTAAAGACCCTAATATTATCCATGTCTCGGGAACGGTTAATCCCCAATCTGATGCTGAAGTAGTAAATGTGGAATTGGCCATGGCAGATTTATCTACTGTGGAAAAACGGCTGCAGGCCTTAAAACCCAAACTTAAAACTGGACAGGATAAAGAAATAATAAAACAAATTGAAATCTTGAAAAAACTGCAACCACAATTGAATAGCGGCTTACCAGCGCGTCTGATTAAATTTGCTGATGACGAACAGCAATTTTTAAAAGAACTGCAACTATTAACTGCCAAACCATTGCTATATGTAATTAATACTGACGAAGCTACCCCAAACATTGACACCAATTTAAAACCAAATATTACTATTTCTGCCAAACTAGAAGCAGAACTGGCTGATCTGACTATTGCTGAAGCTAAAGTTTACCAGCAAGAATTGGGTCTAACTGAAAGTGGATTAGAAAAACTAATCCGCGCTAGCTATGAGCTGCTTCATTTAATCACTTTTTTTACTTCAGGACCAAAAGAATCCAAAGCTTGGACTGTTCGGGAAAACACAAAAGCACCCCAAGCCGCTGGAGTGATTCATACTGATTTTGAAAAAGGTTTTATTCGCGCCGAAGTTATTGCGTATACGGATTTTGTTGCTTTAGCAGGTGAAGCTGGCGCACGTGAATCAGGAAAAATGCGTTTGGAAGGTAAGGAGTATGTAATTCAAGATGGTGATGTTTGTCACTTTAGGTTTAGTGTGTAAAAATAAACTTATGCCTTATCAATTGGAAGATTTAAAACAATACTCTAGCTTAATACACGCCTTTTCCACTAAAGAAGATGGCAATATGTCATTTAAATGGGGGGAAGAAAAAGAAGTAGTGGCTAATCGTAAAAAATTTCTACATGAATTAAAACTTGAACCAACCAAGGGTATAACAACTGAATTAGTGCATGGCGACACAATTTTACGCGTAGGGAAAAAGCAAACTGGGCAAGGAATATTAAAACCACCAACCTTAAAATCCGACGGTTTAATTACTAATGAGCCAGGTATTTTCCTTTTTCATGTAGTGGCGGATTGTTTATCACTGCTATTTTATGATCCAGAAAATGAGGCAATTGGATTAGCGCATGCTGGCTGGCAAGGAACCGACCAACAAATTGCCAAAAAAATGGTGGAAAAATTTATAACAGAATTTAAAACTAAACCAGAAAATTTAGTAATAGGATTAGGGCCTTCGATTCATCGCTGCTGTTATGTTACCACCGAGCCAATAAAAGGGTCTTGGCAGACTTGGCAACCTTTTTTAACTAAAGGTAAAGATAACGATATTCATAGCAATGTTGTTGGTTTTAATATTTATCAACTTTCAGAGGCTGGAGTAGAGCATGAAAACATTTTTATCAGCGAATTCTGCACTGCGCATTCAGGAAAATTTTTCTCGCATTACCAAGATGTTCAGGACAAAAAACCCGAAGCGCGTTTTGCCGCGCTAATCGGGTTAAAGTAGTAATAATTTTAACTTTTACTTACTCAAATCAAGCTCATTGATTTTCAACCAGGTATTTTCATTAAGCACTACTAGTTTTTCATTACCCACAATATACAAATAATCATTTAAATACAGCGCGCGGCGAGCGGTAATTTCACTAACAGCTGTGGTTAAAGCTAATTTGTCATCCTGGTAAGAAAAAACATAACCGCCCTTGCCACCCGGCATAAAAAATACATTATGCTTAGCATCCTGCAAAAAAGCATGATGAGTTTGTGATACTTCAGACCAATAATCATCCAAAGAGTATTTATCTTTTTCTACTGGATTAGTAGGATCGCTAACATCAAACAGCGACAACTTAACCTTACCTGATTCTTGCCCCACTCCTAAAATTCTATTTGTGCCTAAAGGATGGAGATACGAAGAAAATCCAGGAATTTTTAATTCGCCTTTGAGCTCTGGCTTTTGAGGATTGGATAAATCCAGCACATAAAAAGGATCAGTTTGTCTAAAAGTTACCAGATAGCCTTGATCGCCTACAAACCGCACAGAATAAATTCGCTCGCCTTGTCCCATTTCTTTTACTGAACCTGTAACCTTTAAGGCGTTATCTAAAATATAAACATCGCTAGCGCTGTCACTGCCTAAACCCCCAAAACCACTAAACATACCAGAACCAACAGTAATGGCAATACGTAAATGATTATTATATTCATCCAAAGAAAATTGATTTAAAGGCTGGCCCGGCACGCTACCAGTGGCTTGAACTGATAAATCGGTAGATTTTATTTTAACAATTCCCGTAACTTCCAGCTCGCGCTTATGCTCTACGGCATATTTTTCCATACGATTTTCCATTTCATTTTCAATTTTTAATTCCTCATCCGAGCTTAAACCACTCATCCACTGTTCTCCTAGTGCAGTAAATTCCATCATCTTAGCTTGTAGACTAATATCATAACTGCGCAACTTTTCCACTTTTTCAATAAACCAATCAGGGAAAATATCACTATTAGCTTTCATCATGTTATAAAAGAAGCCAATCAAGTCACCCGGATAGGAATAAGTTACATAAATATTATCACCCGACATATAAACTATAGAAGTGCTAGAAGAACCAATAAAAGAATTGGTTTTTTTAATTTCTCCGGTTGCTGGATCAATAACTGAAACGGTATAAGTTATATCTGTGGGTACATAGGTTTTGGGATGATAAATGCCAGTGCAAGGAACAGAAATTGAATTATTGTTTAAAGAAAAAGGTTCCAATGGACAAGGACGATCATAAGAAACTCTGGTGCTAGTTATTAAATACACTTGACTATCATAAAGCCGGGCGCTGACTAGTTGGCTGCGGTCGCTATATTTTAATTCCCATTGTTGTTTGGGGTTTTGTGGATCACCAACTTCATAACCAACCAACTTATCATAAGTAAAAACCAATAAATTATTCTTAAGTAATAATAAATCTCCGGTAGTATCTATATTGCTTATAACTGCTAATTCTGCAGGCGGCCAAGCTTTAATAGTTTTAATTCCGCCTTGGGGTTGAGGGATTGGTAAAATACTATCCTCCATCATGGGCATTATCCCTCGCGTACCATAATAATATTGCGGTTGAGAAACATAAATTTGTTTACCGTCGGTTTTTACAACATCTGGCTCATCTATACCTAATACCTGTACATTGGTTTCAGAAACTCGCTCCGGACCAAAATCCATAGGCATGCCCAAATTTGCATCACCAGTAAGTTCTTTTAATCCACCCATTTCGCCACTTATTTCAGGTGCTACCAAAGCACCAGTTGATTGCCTCATTCCCAAACTACCAAAACTATCACCATAAACATTTTCTGCTTTAGTTAGATAATCTTTAAACTCCTGCTCGGAAGTAAATTTAGCCACTGAAAAATCCCCCGCTACTATTACTCCACCACCATTTTGGTTATCAGGAGATTGTGGTCCATTGATTATCGGTGCGATTATTTCCTGGTGAGTATACAAAAAAACGCCAGCTACTACCAATACAATCACTGGAATAAATACCATTAATAATTTTTTAATAGTCAGCTGTTCTAACATAATATTAGTGCTTAATGCTTAATGATTAATGATTAATGATTATAGTATATCAAATTTAAATTTTATTGACTATTTGCCAAGCACAATAATTTCTCTGGCTATTTTTTGACCAGGTCGATGATAAAACAAGGTACCACGGGGAGACAGCCACTCTTTGGGCAAAAAATCAGGAATAATATCTACAACTTTCAACCCCGCCTGCTTTAGCACATCCATTAATGGCAACAAAATAAAATCATTGCTTTTAACTATGGCTGGCCAAACCATGACTAAACGGCCATCACTGGTTAAAAAATTTGACAACAATTTTAGCCAGCGACTATAACTTAACATTAAATCATTAACTATCAATTGCAGCTCCCGTTCTTTTTCCCTACCAGTCATTGGTTTACCTAAAAAAGGTTCGCAAACAATAGTTGAAAATTTTTGTTTTACCATATTTACCAAGGATTCAAGTGGTGAATGAAGAATATTAAACTCCGGAGTGATGTTTGGGTTTTTTTTCTGCAGCCATTGTAAATTGGTTTTAGTTCGCTCCACTGCCTCCGCGCTTGAATCACTGCCCACTAATTTTTTTATACCGAGGAGCGCCGCTTCTTGTAAAATTGTTCCTGACCCGCAAAACGGATCTAATAAATTATCGCTGTTGGCTGATAAATTTATCATCATCCGCGCTAATTTTGGCGGCAGCATACCAACATAGGAATCGCGCGACGGCCTATCAAAATCGCGCTGTGAAAATTCAGCAAATGGCTGAACAGTAATAGTTCGACCCACTATCATTTTACTTTGATTAGGCATAAAAACAAATTCATACCCCATAGGCGGTAATAAATGATTTTTTTGTACTGTTACGGAAGATAAAATTTTGTCGCGCGATATTACATACCGCACCTTACCCTGCCCTTTAACCATTTTTTTTACTTCTAAGCCTAATGCGTTAATCCATTTTGGCAATGCTCCATACCAACTAAAGCCAAAATATAATTGTGGAGCTGGTTTAATAACTTGTTTGATTTTTAAAACGAGCTCCTCCTTGGCTATTTCCCAACTGCCAATTATTTCGCCAATTTTTATTACTCCACCCAGCCGTTCTTGCCACCAAGCTACGTCCAAATTATCTGCCTCAACTATTAAAAATTCACGTGTTAATAATACTTCGGTCAATTTAATATTAAAATTCTTTGCCACTTGCCAGATTTCTGCTACCGATAACTCCGGCTCTCGGCCTAAAATAAAAAAATATTGGAGCATACGTTAAGTATAACATATTCTTTTATTATTTTTTTATAACAATCTTTTATTAGGGGTAGAGGGCTCAGAGTTGCGAAGCCCGCCCTCTACCCCTAACAACCCCACACCTGGCACGCTATTTACAAAAATGCCACCATCGCAAGGATCAGTAAGCGGCACGGAAGGGTGGCGAATGACTGGGCTCGCCCGTGTTTTGGTCCTCTGCGCATGGGGCGAGCCAATGAGCCACCCGAGTACCACCTAATCCGAAGCGTCTGTGTGGCGACTTTTTGGTTACCTTTTCTTAGAAAAGGTAACAAAGTATTTCTAAAATAAATATAACTACTTGCTTTATTTTTACCTATTTGCTAAGATACTAATACTTAAAAGCGCCCAATTTAGAGGCGCGCCATACCCCGACTTATCGGGGTTCCTATCAGTCCTACTTGGGCATAGATAGGAGCTAAACTAAATATCGGACGCTATTTTGTTTATGACTAACTTAACTTTTTAATCACCAAATTTCATATGAATCATTACGAATTACTATATATCATACCGCTGAAAATGGAGAGTGACTCTATTGATCCTACTGCAGAAAAAGTTAATTCTTTGTTAAAACAACTAGGTGCTACTATAACTTTGCAGGATAATTTAGGCAAACGAAAGTTGGCTTATCCAATCAAACATGTTCGTTATGGTTATTATGTTTTAACTGAATTTGATCTTGATAGTGAACCACTAAAAAAACTAGAACGAGAATTAACATTATCTACCGATGTTTTACGTTATCAAATTCTTAGAAAGAAAATAAAGTCTCAAGAAAGGTTAGCGGAAGAAAAAGCACTACAAGACAAATTAAAATCCCAGCATTTACGCGAGGAAACAAAAATGGCAGAAACAGAAGCTAAAGTGGTAAGTAAAGAAACAACCACTAAAATTGATGATTTGGATAAAAAACTAGAAGAAATTTTAGAGAATGAAATAGTAAAATAATTTTCATTAATCTGTCGGATATCCGACAGTCAAAGGAGAATAAATTTATGAATCTAAATAAAGCTATGATTATCGGCAACATTACTCGCGACCCTGAAAGCCGCACTACACCCAATGGAACAACAGTAACCAGCTTTAGTGTGGCAACTAACTTGCGCTGGACTGATAAATCCGGTCAAAAACAAGACAAAGCGGAATTTCATAATATTGTTGCTTGGAGAAAATTAGGAGAAATCTGCGCTCAATATTTAAAAAAGGGTAGTAAAATTTATATTGAAGGTCGTATTCAAACCAGATCGTGGCAAGATCAGCAAGGACAAAAACATTGGCGCACTGAAATTGTTGCTGAAAACATGATTATGTTGGATAAAATCGGCAATAGCCAACCAGAAACAACACCAACACAACCTGCTGAAGATATTGCCCCAGCTGATGATACTATTAATGTAGAGGAAATCCCTTTTTAAAAAATAATAAATTACTAATATGCACAAAAGGCAAGTAACTACTTTCACCAAACCAAAAGATTGCTACTTTTGCATTAGCGGATTTAATGATATTGATTATAAAGATACTAGAATTTTGCAAAAATTTCTTTCTGGTTATGCCAAAATTTTACCATCTAAACGCAGTGGCTTATGTTTAAAGCACCAACGAAAATTTTCCCTAGCAGTTAGGCGTGCTAGAATTATGGCTTTAATTCCCTTTGTGAATAAATAATTTAGTTCCTCGTTCCTAGCCACTAGTTCCTAGAAAGATATGTCTATACTACCTTCATTAAATTCCATAAAAATCGGTTTAAATATTTTAGTTAACAATGAGCCTTATCAAGTACTAGAGGCTTCGTTTATGCGCACGGCTCAAAGAAAACCAGTAATGCGAACTAAATTAAGAAACCTGCTTAATGGCAAAGTGTTAGAACAATCATTTAAACCGGGTGATAAAGTGGAACAAGCCGATATGTCTAAAATCAAGGCCAATTTTCTTTATGCGGATAATCAATGCCATTTTATGAATCAGGAGACCTTTGAACAATTTGATTTTCCTATAGAAAAAATTAACGAGGGTGTTAAGTTTTTAAAAGAAGGTTTAGAAGTAAGTATTCTTAATTTTAACAGCGAGCCAGTAGGCGTGGAATTACCGAAGAAAGTAATCTTAAAAGTAACTGAAAGCCCGCCTGGGGTAAAAGGCGATACTGCTGGCAATGTAACCAAACAAATTACTTTGGAAACTGGGCTACAAGTAAACGCTCCCCTTTTTATTAAAGAAGGCGAGGAAGTAATTATCAACACCGATACCGGCCAATACGTAGAACGGGCTTAAGATAATTTGATTTTAACAAATCACCTCTGATGTTTTTCAACTCGGCGGCGATTTTTGGCTGCTCCTTAGCCCCTTGCCAAAAACCTTGACAAGATTAGAGCCAAAGCTTAAGATAATCACAAACTAAACTAATTCAAAATTGTTCAATAAAAATAGGAGTTTATCATGTCATTTGTAACTTATTTACTTGTGCTTGGGGCAGTGTCGGCCATTGTCTGGCCTATCTCTTGGTTTATTTTCAGGTGGAAAAAGATCTGCGCGCCGGGATTTCGTGGTTTTTTCATGTGGCCTGCAACTTGGTTTGTACTTTATTTGACTAACTGGGCTTGGTTAATTGATGTGCCTGGGGCTAATACAATGCTAGTTGAAAACGGAAAAATTGTCCGAGTCTTTCCGGAATCAATTATTATGTGGCAAGGCGCTATTAATATAGATAGCTTGGTTTCCTACGCTGCTTTTACAAAAGCTATTGAGCTGACCCTACCATTTGATCAATCTCTGGTGTTAAAGGGCCAAGCTATGGACGCAGAGTTGGATACGCTCGCGAAAAAAGTAAC
Organism: Patescibacteria group bacterium; assembly: GCA_041648575.1. GTDB lineage: Bacteria > Patescibacteriota > Patescibacteriia > Veblenbacterales > UBA10138 > JBAZOT01. The sequence continues at coordinate 79,043 of JBAZOT010000002.1, forward strand.
CTGGCGATTATTTTTGACAATCGGCGGCTCGCCTGAAGAAATGCTTAAATTCAGGAAAATTATCGGAATTCCAGGAGATAGTCTGGCAATAGTAGCGTATATTATGGGCCCTCTAAAGAATGGGATTAACTACGATCGCGAGAAATTGTTAACTGCGTACGATTTATTTTACGAAGAAAATAATGAACTACCTTGTTATGAACTAGTAAAATCTTATCTGTTACCAACCCTCTCTAACGCTGACATGAAACTTAAAACTGCAACGTTAAAATTTAGTTCATCATAAGATAACCAGCTAATGATAAAACCGACTGTTTAAAAACAGCAGTCGGCTCTTTTATTTTATAAAATTACTTTTCTTCGGCTCTGGCCTGCTTCATTTTTCCCCAAACCGTTTGTCTTGTTTATCCTCTATTTAACCGCGTAATTTTGGGCGGCAAAATTATACTGCGTGATGAATATTTTCTTAAACGGCACAATTGAATTTAATTCATAAAATACCAGCATCGCTTCACGATAATCATTTTCATCAACACTGCGATACGACAGAGGCGCCGAGCCATGCGCCAATAACAAAGCGTTGGCCATCAGTCGGCTGGTTCTTTTATTGCCATCCTCAAACGGCTGAATATAACCAATACCCAAAAGAGCAATCAACGCTTTAGCATAGGGCGTTGACATTTGTGATACAGCCGCGCCAAGATCATTAATTGCTTCAGTAATTTGATAAATATTATCTAACGGTCGGTAAACTGATCCAACTACGCCGACTGGTTTTTCACGCAAACCCAAATCCACGCTTAAATCTTTAACCAAAATAGCATGCAGTTCTTCTAAATTTGGCTGCGTAATTGTTTTAAATTGCGAAGTATATTCGCGAACAAAATTAAAAGCATCTTTATGGTTCAAAATCATTTGTGTCTCTTGTTGTGTCTTACCGAGCGCTGCTTTGTTCTCTAGAATTAACTTTTCCGTATCCAAAAGAGTATAGGTATTGCCCTCAATTTTTGATGACTTCCAAGACAGCTCAATAATAAGCCGCTCTAATTCTTTTCTTTGAATAGTCGTTGGTAAATCTCTTGTTCTTTTTTTATATTCAGAGGTTGCGCTATCCAAAATTTTCAACTCATCGGTTGTAAAAATATCTGATTTTAAACCAGGCAGTAAATCAAAATTATACCGGTTTAGACCGTAACGTTTATCTGGTTCAAGGGAACAATATTTATGGGCATCAACTTCGGCAAATATTCTGCCCAGCGAGCTTATATCATAGCTGGTGGATCGCCCAGAACCTGCCGCAACCAAAACACCAACACTCGCCATTTCGGACAAAGCTCTTTTTATTGTAACCAAAGAAATATCCTCCCCTTGTTTAACTATCTCGGCATACACGGCCGATGACTGCATTTTTCCTTTCTCAAGGATAATGGCAGTTATTTTTTGTTGTTTTGTAATTAATTTAATCATTTTCGTATCATTTATATACTTTAATCGTATCATATTGATACGATTAAAACAAAGCCTTAAAACTTAACCAAAAACGGAGAAGATATAATCGTTAACACCGAAACCGGGCAGTACGTAGAACGAGCTTAAAATTAACTAAGATAAAAGCCGCCAGATAGCGGCTTTTTTAATTCTTATGCGAAGCCAATAACAATGCGATTAATTACAAACCACATTTTCTTGCGTTACTCCAGGTACAGGGGCCTCGGGCACTAATCCTCCTCCCATAAATATAATGCCGGTCATGCCAAAGCTCTTGAAAAATTTTACACCCGGATGTGCTTGCTCGCTTTGACTATATGCCCAATCAATCAACCTTTTACTAAAGGCGCAAGTAACTGGCACCCCGTATCCAAGGGGCCCCTTAGGTCCAGACACTAAACATAAATCACCTTGTTTACCAATAATTTTAAATTCTATAGCTGGAATTGAAGTAGGTTGAAGTGGTGGAGAGTTACCCTCAACAGGAAAGGGGGGTGCAAATTGAGCCTTTAGCAAAGCTGGATTACATGCCTGTAAATTATCAGTAAAGCACTCCCACGCTTTTATAGTTTCAACAGCAGCGTCAACTTTATTATTATCCAAAAATCCAATAAAACCAGCAGTACCACAATTAATGGTATTTATCTGTGTGATAGCCGGCTGGTTTTGGATATTATTTAACTGGTTTACTGATCCTTGTGTTGTCGGTGCCGGCCGTAACCAATACCAATATACTGCCCCAGCCATCACCAACACGATAACAACAACTGTGGTAATTATTAATCCCTTATACTTACTGACAGAAGTGGGGCTATCTGTTTGCATCGCCGCTTTAACATCTGTAGCATCCCAACCTACATTAATCAATGCTGTATTTATTTGATCATCAGAAAGACCATTCTGACGAGCAGAGGTTATATAATCAATAAGTTTTTGATCCATAAATGCCCAATTTAATGATTAACTCTCTTTTATAATAATTTACTTCTCCGCCGCTCTTTGTTCTTTTACTTTCTGCCAAATTTGCTCTCCAATCTCTTTTCCAATTTTAGGATTCTCGCGTAAAAATTGTTTGGCTTGTTCACGCCCCACTCCTAATTTAGTTTCACCAAACGATAAAGTGTTGCCGCTCTTGATTAAAATATCATATTGCATGCCCGCATCAATTAAATCACCAGCTAGGGAAATTCCTTCGTTGTACATAATATCAAATTCCGCCACTTGAAACGGCGGCGCTACTTTATTTTTTACCACCTTAGCCCGCACACGGCTGCCTAATATTTTATCGCCTTGTTTAATCTGGCCAATTCGCCTCACTTCTATCCGCACCGAAGAATAAAATTTTAAGGCCATACCACCGGTAGTTGTTTCAGGGTTACCAAAAAATACGCCGATTTTCATGCGCGTCTGATTTAAAAAGATTACTACAGTTTTAGATTTAGAAATAATGGCTGTTAATTTTCTTAAAGCCTGGCTCATTAACCGCGCCTGCAATCCCATATGACTATCTCCCATATCACCTTCTATTTCCGCTTTGGGGGTAAGGGCCGCTACTGAATCAATAACAACAACATCAATGCCATTGGAACGCACCAGAGTTTCCACAATTTCCAAAGCCTGTTCACCTGTGTCGGGTTGAGAAATTAACAAGTCATCAATTTTCACGCCAATTTTTTTAGCATAAACCGGGTCTAGAGCATGTTCGGCATCTACAAACGCTGCCAAACCGCCTATTTTTTGCAACTCGGCAATAACATGAAGAGTTAAAGTAGTTTTGCCAGAAGCTTCAGCGCCAAAAATTTCTACCACTCTGCCCCGTGGCACGCCCCCAACTCCCAAAGCGATATCTAAACTTAAACAACCCGTAGAAATCGCATCCACTGCCATAGCATGCGCTTCACCCAACTTCATAATTGCTCCCTCGCCAAAACGTTCTTTAATTTGCTCAACGGCTAAATCCGCAGCTTTAGCGCGTTCAGTTTTTTCTTCATTTTTATTAGCTGTCGTCATATATAAAAATTTAATAATAACTATACTTTATCATATCAAGGATTATCCTCTGAGGGAAGGGTTTGTGCCAACACCTGCCTAGTAATCACTACTGGTTTGCTATAAGTTGAGGCGGCTGACACAGTAATAGTATTTAAACCAGGTTGCAACAAAACTTCCTGAGAAAACTCTCCTTGGTCGCTTACCGGAACCTGTTCTCCATTTAAAGTAATTTGTGTTCCTGGGGAAGTTTTACCTTTGACTTGAATTTGCAATTCATTAACCACTATATCGGAAGGTGGGTTGATTAATTCCACTTGCGGTGATAAAAAAAGATTGCGCGCCTCCCATCCTAAGTAAACAACCAAAGTCAAAAACAATATACTTAATACCAACCAACTTAATCGGAACCATGATCGCATCTTTGTTTTTTTTGGCGGTATCGCCGTTTTGCCTTTAATCATATAGGATTGTACCTCATCATATTCTTTAAGCAATATCTCAACAGGTAAATTCAAATAATTAGCGTATTCACGTAAAAAATGACGACCATAACTACCAGCTGGTAAAATTTTTATATTTTCATCTTCTAGCGCTCGTAAATAGCTCTCTAAAATCTTAGTTTGAAAACTTACTTGTTTAAAAGTAAAACCCTGCTGCTCTCGTGCCTGACGTAATGTATTACCAAATGATATTTGGACTACTATTTTTTTAGTATTAAAACGGGGCATAATTTTAATATAAACTTACTTTTAGGTTGGTTGGCCTAAAAAGTATTGGAAAATTTAAACTTTAAAAAAATTTATTTATTTATTTCTTCGTCTTCATTTTCACCTAAAGCAACTTGATCATCTTGCTCTATCTCCCCGTTGCTAAAATCATCAGCCACGGGCTTGCTAGATAAATTATCAGTTACTTGTGATTCAAAAGTTTCCCGATCGATTAATACCTCACGCGGTTTGGCCCCTTCTCCTGGGCCAATTATTCCTTGCTCTTCTAATAAATCCAACAACCTAGCAGCACGCGCATAACCAACCCTCAATCGCCGCTGTAATAAAGAAGCTGATGCCTTACCAGCCCGTACAATTACTGCCTTCGCTTCATCAAACAACTCATCACTGTCTGATGACCAACCACTAACAATATTAGTAGATTTTGCCGTTATTTGTGAATCAAACTTTGGTTTTTCTTGGCCACCAATATAACTCATGACACGTTCAATTTCTTCATCGCTAACTAAAGCGCATTGCAACCTTTTTGGTTTAGTAAGTTGGGGGGATAAATATAAACAATCACCGCGACCTAATAATTTTTCAGCACCGCTGGCATCTAAAATTGTTCTAGAATCAACACTCGATGCCACGGCAAAAGCAATACGATTAGTAATGTTAGCTTTTATTAAACCAGTAATTACATCAACCGACGGTCGTTGGGTCGCTACAATTAAATGAATACCCACTGCTCGCGCCATTTGTGCCAGACGAATAATTGCTGTTTCAACCTCGTGCGCTGCCACCGCCATTAAATCCGCCAACTCATCAATCACTACAATAATATAAGGCATCTGACCGCCATTCTGATTAAAGGCCTGAATATTCCGCTTGCCTTCAGCGGCTAGGGTTTGATAACGTCTATCCATTTCTGCTACCACCCACTTGAGTGCGGCAATAGTTTTATCAATCTCGATAATTACTGGAGTTAATAAATGCGGAATTTGATTATAAGCCGCTAGCTCCACGCGCTTAGGATCAATAATAATAAATTTCAAATCATCAGGTGAATTAGTATACAACAAAGAAATCAACATACTATTAATACAAACAGATTTGCCCGAACCAGTAGCACCAGCAATTAACAAATGTGGCATGTTTTCTAAATCAGCTATCCAAGCTCTACCAGCAACATCTTTACCTAAAGCAACAGATAAATTAGATTTTCTTTTTTTAAATTGTTCACTAATTAAAATTTCTTTTAATCCCACTGTTGCTACTGCCTGATTAGGGACTTCAACGCCCACTAGTGCTTTCCCAGGTATTGGCGCCTCAATACGGATAGGATGAGCTGCCAGCGCTAACGCTAGATCATTAGCCAGGGCCGTAATATGAACCAACTTTACTCCTTCTGCTGGTTTTAACGTATATTGAGTAACGGTAGGTCCAACTGAAATTTCACCCATTTCAACTTCTATACCAAAATTAGCTAAGGTTTTTTGAATTTTTTCTTTTTGTAATTCAATATCACCGCTAGTTGGTTTACTAGAAATAGTTTTTAACAATTCTAAAGGTATATCAATTTTCCGATGACTTGGCTTTATTTCTATTAATGGTTCCTGGACCGGAACAGTTGTTTTATCTGCACGCGGTTTAAAAGTTGGAATTAATTTGGTCAATTGCTTAACTGACATTCTTGGCTCTGAATCTACCTCTTGCTCTGGCACTTCCTCATCAAAAGTTTGGTTGGAAGAATCTACAATTTCCTCGTTAGATTTTTGAAATGGTCGCTTAATAATTTTTCCTACAAAAAAAACAGGGCTTAAAAGTCGTTTGATGGTAGTTTCAAACAATACTAAAATTCCGCCAATAATTAACGCCACTAACAATATGATACTAGCCCATAACCCCAAAATATTATAAAGCGGCAACAAGGCCAAAAAACCTAGCATTCCTCCGCCAGTACCCTGCCAAATATTTTTCCAACCAATGTTTAAATCTTCACCAATTTGCAGTAAACCTGTTATTCCTAAAACAATCATAATTAAACCTATCCAGTGATGCATTCTAATTTTAAATTCCGATTGCATCATAGCAAAAGCAAAGGCAATTAAGATAAAAGGTAGTAACCAACCGGCTGAACCACCAAATACTAATAAACCATGTTCTAACCAACGACCAGCTGGACCGGCAAAATTGGCCAAAGATAATAATAAAATAAAACTAAAGACAAATAAAAATGACACCACTAAATCATGCTTGGTATCTTTATTTAAACCACGATGTTTATGCCGATCATCGCTAACTTTAATTCTAATTTTTCTGTCCTTTTTACTAAATAAACTTGCCATAAAGCATGGTAATTATAGCAAAAAAATCAGTTGATTACTAATTACCCGAACGATGCAAATGCTTTACCACTGGCACTACACTAATTGTTTCTTGATGATAACGGCTGTAAAAATAAAAGCCCCCTAAAGCTAGCAGCAAAGCCAGCGAAGCAAATAAAATATAAGAAAAACTAATTCCATACCAAGCTGCTATCCAACCGACTATTAAGGGCGCCGCAACCGTGGCTAATTTTTCTGCAAATTTAGTAATCGCCGCAGTTTCACCTTCCAAATGATTTGGCGACAAAGAAAATATTACTGGCCGAACTGTTAAATTAAGTATAGCCAAGGCCGAAGAAATAAAAAAACTTACTACAAAAAAAATAACTTGCGAATGAATATAGAAAAAAGTAAACATTAAAATACTAATCAAACTGAAAAATAAGAGAATAATGTATTTTTTTGCCCAATGTGCCAGCAAGGTAGCGTAATAGACTGACAAAAAAATTGGAATTTGAAAAAAAATCGACACCAAACCTATTTGGATTAAACTTAGTTTCTGCTCAATGCCAAACAGCGGCAAAAAAATCATAAATCCAAACTGAATAAATAGTAGTGAGAACACGGCTAAAATTTGTACATAAAAAAAGATACTGTAATTAGGCAGGGCTTTGATAGCGCGGCTTAAAAACTTACTGCTGAACAAATCTTTAAAAATTGTCCCTAGTGGCGCGGGTTTGGTAGAAGTTGGCGGCAAACGTCTTTCAATGAGTAAAGTTAATAATATAAATAAAGCGACCACTAAAAAGCCGTAATACAACGGCCACCAAGCTACCACTGCTAATACTGCCAATGTTCCTACCAGGTATCCCAAAGCGTCCAGCGAAATATAAAATGAATAATTAAAAGATTTATCACCCTCATAGTGATTATCAACATACGCCTGACTGGTTTCATACATAATTATGGAACTAATACCATTAACCAGCACAGCCATTACTAGTAAGGGTATAGAATTTAAATAACCAGCAGCAAAATATAAACTCGCTACTGCCAAATACATTACCAGTGAAGCGCGAATAATGGTTTTGTGATCAAACCGGTCAATTACTTGTCCCAAGGGCAAAGTAAGCAGTAAACCAGATAAACTAAACAAGGAAATCACCACGCCAGTGATAAACAAATTATTAGTTATTTTTTCAATATAAATTGCCCACCATGGGTCAATAAAACCAAAACCAAATTCAAAAAAGAACATTACCACTGCCATTATTTTAATCGGCCGCGGCACCTTGTTAATTAAGTTTCTAAAACTATAAGGTTTAGTTATCAGTTGATTCATATTAAAATTATAACATAATATTACTATTAGCCCATTATTATTGCCGTAACACAAAACTTGACTAAATTATTTACATGATGTAAAGTCTTATCAAATAAATACTAATAAACCAAATATTAACAACTAAATATAGAGGTCAAAAATGAACAAACAACTTTTTTTGATTAGTAGCTCTAAGTGTGAAGGCGGAAGTTACCTTGCACATTGCGCTGAAGCTATAAAAGCATTCTTAGGGACAATGCAACCCAACGAACAGATAGCTTTTATCCCCTATGCCCTAAAAGACCACGACGGTTATACTAAGGTAGCTCAAGCAGCTTTTAAAGCTATGGGATACAATTTAACATCAGTACACCGCTTCAAAAATCCAGACAATTTGATAAGAAACCATTTAATAAAAGCTGTTTTTGTTGGCGGTGGAAATACTTTTCGACTCTTAAGTACACTCCAGGAAAAAGGTCTTGTGGGTCTCATAAGGGGCTGTGTAGAAGAGAAAGGAATCAAGTATATTGGATCTAGTGCTGGCTCAAATATGGCCTGCCCCACCATCAAAACGACTAACGATATGCCCATAGTGCAACCTCGAGCTTTCAACGCCTTAAGATTGATTAATTTCCAAATCAATCCGCACTTCGTGCCAGGGAGTTTAGTTCCAGGACATATGGGCGAAACTAGGGAAGAACGAATTAAGCAGTTTCACGAAGAAAACGACACACCGGTCATTGGCTTAACAGAAACCAATTGGCTCACCGTTGATGGAGAGAAAACTGTGCTACACGGAAAAAAAGAGGCGTTCGTCTTCGAACGAGGCAAAGAGCTAAGGATGTGGCCGCCGGAAACTGTGTTGATGCTATAAACAAAAATATGCAACATATCTAATGGGATTTTAGTAAAACAAAATCCCATTTTTATTTACTAAAAAATCAGCCTTCGCTAACCGGTGAGGATTATTAAAATTATAATATTACCTGCATTTCATTATTCATTAAATCTTAACAAAAAAACTATTGACTTTATTTTTCAAATGTAGTAAGTTTATTTAAAATAAATCATCAAAAAAATCAACAACAAAAGGAACTAACAATGACACATTCAAAAATAGTATACATATCTGGGACTTTAACCGATCTGACAGAAGAAGAACGAATTAAATTACGGCAGTTCTATGAAGACCTAGGTAGTATCTGTTCAAAGTTCGGTTTTACACCTTATATTCCACACTTCCACAGCGATCCACTCCATACTCTCACTCAACGCAATTTCGATCGTATTGAACGCCTGGCTGTTACACAATCATACTTGGTTATAGCATACGTTGGGATCGATTCAACAAAAGTAGGTATCATTATTGAGATGGCCTACCATGCCAATAAACCAACTGTCCTGATATATAAAAGAAAACAACGAGATGGCTTAATTTCCCAGTCAGTTTGTGGAAACCCCGGTGTTGTTCATCAAATAGAATTTGACGAAGAAGTTGGTGGTTTTGAAAACGCAAAAAAACAGTTGAGTAAATTTTTACATGAATTTCGTAGCTCAAACGTTGCAGATGGTCTACCAAATATAATTTCACTATAAAACAAACGATTCTAAAATAAAAATTAAACACAATAATACCCGCCGACCACCGATATGCAATAATGCTGAGGTGGTTTTTTATTTTATAATTACTTAAAGTAGTCATTTTTTTAGTAAAAAAACCAGCCCTCACTAACCAGCGGGGTATGAATAAATTTTTAGTTAACAAATTTTATTCCTCAACAATCGGAGCGGGGGTAGCAGTTATATCTACTGGGTCAGCAACCTGGACCGCCAACTCGGCCATCATGGCTCGCGCTTGTTCGGCCAGCGCTTGCTGTTCTACTTCTCTCTTGGCACGTTCTGCTTCGCGCTGCTTATTAATTATGACCATATCTTTAACAATACGTTCATGATAATCACCATAACCAGTGCCAGCTGGAATCAATCGCCCAATAATCACATTTTCTTTTAAGCCACGTAGATAATCAACCTTGCCGGTTACAGCAGCATCAATCAGCACCCGCGCTGTTTCTTGAAAAGAAGCAGCAGATAAAAAGCTATCGGCCGATAATGAAGCTTTGGTTACTCCCAATAAAATCTGGTCGCCTTGAGCAATGGTACCATTCTTTCTTACTTTTTCATTAGCTTCTTCAAACTGCGCTGTGGTAACAATTTCTCCGGGCAATAATTCAGTATCACCGGCATCATTAATATACATCCGTGAAAACATTTGGCGAATAATAATCTCTATGTGTTTGTCATTTAATTTCTGCCCCTGAACAGAATAAATGTTTTGAATTTCTTTAAGAATATATTTTTGCACCGCCTCAATATTTCTTAAACTATAAAGACTCGCTAAATCAATTGGCCCTTCGCTTAACTGCTGGCCGCGCGTTACCTGATCGCCGTCTTTTATCCAACAGGCAAAACCCATAGGCACTAAAACTTCTTTATCCAGCTCACCTGGTCCTGAAACAATAATTTGCTTATCAGTAACTTCTACCACTCCTGCCAAACCGGCCTTTATCTCGCCACCATCAACTGTTTTAATTAGCGGAGTATTAGCTGTTACCTTGCTTCCTGTTTTAACCAATACCTTAGCCTCGGGATAACGCTGCAAATTAATAACCTCTTGCTTATCGCCTTGATAATGTAAAATAATAACTTTTTGCCGACCACGAGTTAACACTTCTGCTTTACCATCAAATTCAGCTAACACGGCAGGTTTTTTAATAGGTCTGGCTTCAAAAATTTCTTCTACCCGCGGTAAACCTTGGGTAATATCTTCTACCGATGCCACGCCTCCGGTATGGAAAGTACGCATGGTTAATTGGGTTCCTGGCTCGCCAATAGACTGAGCAGCAATAATACCAACTGCTGTACCAATGGACACTACTGAATTGAAACCCAAATCCCAACCATAACATTTTTGGCATAAACCTCGACCAACTTTACAAGTTAAACTAGAACGAATATGAATAGTAGATACTTCAGAACTATCTATTAACTTAGCTTGATCATTAGTTATCAATTCTCCTTTTTTAACAATAGTTTCTCCATTTTTCGGATCAACCACCGCTTCAATCACAAATCTACCTTTAACTCTTTCCCCTAGTCTATCACCTGCTTCACTGCTTTCATTTCTTTGCCAAACCAAACCCTGTTTGTCACCGCAATCTTCCTCGCGTATTACCATGTCTTGTGCAACATCTATTAAACGGCGAGTTAAATAACCAGCATTAGAAGTACGTAAAGCTGTATCGCTTAAACCTTTTCTGGTGCCGTGAGTGGAAATAAAATATTCCAAAACCTCAAAACCTTCTTTAAAATTTCCTTTAACCGGCAGTTCAATGGTTTCGCCGGCCGGATTAGTAACCAACCCTTTCATACCCATCATTTGGGTTAGCTGTGCCCAAGAACCTCTTGCTCCAGATTCAATCATGGCATACACTGGACTTTTTGGATCCAAAGCTTTCCGGCATAACTTGGTAACCTGCTCTTTAACGTGCGCCCATATTTCCACAATCTTGATATGTCGTTCTTCAGCAGTCAGTAAACCTTGTTGATATTGTTCTTCAATTACTGTAATTTGTGTATCTGCTTCTTGATAAAGTTGACCTCTTTCATTAAGTTCGGGTAAATCCGCCATACCCCATGACAAACCAGATTCAGTTAAATATTTAAATGCTAATTCTTTAATATTATCGGCCAACACAGCGGTTGTATCTGTACTATTTTTTTCCAAACATAACGCCATTAAAGCCCTTAGACTTTTGGCGGTCATGGTTTCATTGATATACTGCAAATTTTCCGGCAAAATATTATTAAATAAAATTCTACCGACACAAGTTTCAATATGCTTATTGCTAATTCTTACGTTTATTTGTTCTGATACAGTAATATAACCTCCTTGAAAAGCCATAATTGCTTCATCGGTATCAACAAACATTTTTACCTGACCCCGCGCTGGGGTTTGGCTAGTCATGTAATAGCAACCCAACACCATGTCTTGGGTGGGTGATACTATTGGCTGGCCAGTTGCCGGTTTAAGTAAATTTTTAGCCGACAGCATTATTTCTCGGGCTTCCCATTTAGCCTCTTCGGTAATCGGCACATGAACAGCCATTTGGTCACCATCAAAATCAGCATTAAAAGCTGGACAGATTAATGGATGAATTTGAATAGCTTTTCCTTCAATCAAAACTGGCTGAAAGGCTTGAATACCCAAACGATGTAGCGTTGGAGCGCGATTTAATAACACATGGGCGCCTTTAACAACTTCTTCCAATATATCCCACACTTCAGTAGTTTTTGACTCTATCATACGGTTGGCGCTTCGCACATTATGCACGTACTCCCGTTCAATCAATTTAGAAATAACAAACGGCTTGAATAATTCCAACGCCATCATTTTAGGCAAACCGCACTGATTAAGTTCCAACTTTGGCCCGACCACAATCACGCTACGGCCAGAATAATCAGTTCTTTTACCCAACAAATTCTGCCTAAAACGGCCTTGTTTGCCTTTTAAAATATCAGCAATTGATTTAAGCATGCGCCGCTGCCCAGTAGAGGCAGTTACGGTTTTACCGTGTCTAGCGCCATTATCAATTAAAGCATCCACCGCTTCTTGCAACATGCGTTTTTCATTGCGGCAAATTACCTCTGGCGCATTTAGTTCCACTAAACGTTTTAATCGATTATTTCGATTAATAATACGACGATACAAATCATTAAGATCTGAAGTAGCAAACCGTCCGCCATCTAATTGCACCATTGGTCGAAGATCTGGCGGAATAACTGGTAAGCTGGTTATGATCATCCAAGCAGGACGCAAGCGTACCGACTTTAAATGATTAAATAGTTTGAGCCGCCGTACCAATTTTTTATTTTTGGCTACTTCCGGATCACTTAATTCTTTTCTTAAATGATTTATTTCTTTATCTAAATCAACAGCCAATAACAATTGATGAATTGCTTCGGCGCCAATACCGGCTTCAAATACTTGCCCATACTTTAATGATAAATCCTGATACTGGCTTTCAGAAATAATTTTAAATGGCTTTAATTCTTTTAATTCCCGCTTGGCAATTTCTAGTGCCTCTTCTAATTTTTCCAAACGCTCTTCCCTTAAGGTATTGCTACTTTTTACTGCTGCTGTTTCTTTGGCAGTAGGTTTAGTAGACTGACTGGTAACTTTTTGATGCTCTGCTTCAATTGCTTTTTTCTTAGATTTGTATTCTTCAGTTACTTGATCAAATAATGCTTTCTTTTTTTCTTCATCCACTGTAATAATAATAAAAGCGGCAAAATATATAACTTTTTCTAAATCCTGAACTGATAATCCTAATACCAAACCTATTTTTGATGGCACGCCGCGTAAAAACCAAATATGAGAAACCGGTGCAGCCAACTTAATATGTCCAAAACGTTCGCGCCTCACTGCCGCACGAGTAACCTCAACACCACATTTGTCACAAATAATGCCGCGATGGCGAATGCGTTTGTATTTGCCGCAATAACATTCCCAATCTTTAGTTGGTCCAAATATCCGTTCATCAAATAAACCTTCTTTTTCTGGTTTTTGGGTGCGGTAATTGATAGTCTCTGGTTTAGTTACTTCACCATAAGACCAAGCCTCAATTTCTTGAGGCGAAGCCAGCCTTAATCTAATGGCATCAAAATCATTAGCTTGATATTGGTCTTTATCAGGAAACATAAAAATTAAATATTTTCTTTAGGCCGATTTTCATCGCTACCTGGTTTAGCCTTGCTCATTGGCTTACCACCTTTTAATAACTCTACTTCTAAACCCAATCCTTTAAGTTCTCTTACCAGCACGTTAAATGATTCAGGTATATTTAATTTGCGAATTGGCTCGCCTTTTATAATTGATTCGTATGCTTTAGAGCGTCCTGGCACATCGTCAGACTTGATAGTTAAAATTTCCTGCAAGGTGTGAGCTGCACCATATGCCTCCAGTGCCCATACTTCCATTTCACCAAACCGCTGTCCGCCAAATTGTGCTTTTCCTCCCAAAGGCTGCTGGGTAACTAACGAATACGGCCCAATGGAACGTTGATGAATTTTATCTTCCACCATGTGATTAAGTTTTAACATATACGACCAACCAACTGTAACTTTATTAGCAAACGGCTCGCCGGTTCGACCATGATAAAGAGCCACTTTTCCATCGGCCGATAAATTAGCGCGCTCTAATTCTTGCTTAATAACTTCTTCTGGCACCCCATCCAAAGCCGGCGTGGCCACATAATAACCCAAAGCTTTGGCAGCTAAACCTAAATGCGTTTCTAAAATTTGTCCAATATTCATACGCGACGCTACACCCAAAGGGTTTAAGATAATATCCACAGGTGTACCATCGGCAAAAAATGGCATATCTTCTACTGGCACAATTTTGGAAACCACACCTTTATTGCCATGACGGCCAGCCATTTTATCACCCACTTGAATTTTACGTAATTGCGCTACCGCCACCTGAATAGTTTTAATTACCCCACTAGGTAAACGATCGCCATTAGCGCGCGAGAAAATTTTAATATCCACCACTTTGCCATGTTCACCATGCTCTAAATACAAAGATGAGTCACGAACATCTTTAGCTTTCTCGCCAAAAATGGCGCGCAATAATTTTTCTTCGGCTGACAATTCGGTTTCGCCCTTGGGGGTTATTTTTCCCACCAAAATATCGCCCGAAGAAACTTCAGCACCCACCATAATAATACCTTCGCCATCTAAATATTTCAGTTTTTCCTCACCCACATTAGGAATATCGCGAGTAACAATTTCCGGTCCTAATTTAGTATCGCGTACATCAATGGAATAATTTTCAATATGAATAGAGGTATAAGCATCTTCCCTGACTAATTTTTCCGAAATCAAAATAGCGTCTTCATAGTTACCACCTTCCCAAGGCATATAAGCTACCAAAACATTATGCCCTAACGACAGCTCGCCTTGATCAGTAGCAGCGCCATCGGCGATGGGATCACCAGCCTTAACTGTTTGGCCTTTATCAACTATCGGCCGCTGATTCATACAAGTAGAAGCATTGGAACGAACGAATTTTCCCAAATTATAAACACGATCGCCTTCAGCGCCTTGAATGATAATGCGATCAGATTGTACATCAGTAACTGTGCCGTCAATATCAGATAGTACTACTTGCCCCGAATCACAAGCTGCCTTAAATTCCACGCCTGTACCAATAATCGGCGCTTGAGGACTAATACAAGGAACGGCCTGGCGTTGCATGTTGGTACCCATTAAAGCACGCACTGCATCATCGTGTTCCAAAAACGGAATTAAAGAAGTAGTAATAGAAACAATTTGTTTTGGCGACACATCCATATAATCAATTTTCCAAACAAAATCATAAGTCGGCTCGCCCCATTCCCGCACTTCAGCTCGATCATTTATAAAATATCCCTGCTCACTAATAACTGTGGTGGCAGCGGTAGTAACATGACGCTCTTCTTCAAAAGCGTCCAACCACACTACCTCATCAGTTACCCGAGGTTTAACTGGCACTTGAGTAAGAGCTAGGGCTTTAATAATTTTAGCTAATTCAGCTGATATTTTGGTATTAGCTTGAGCCACTACTTCACCTGCTTCATTAGTTATATCTTCACGTAAAATTTCACCCTCCAAACTTTTAGGATCATTAGGTAAATCATGAATAACTTTGCGGAAGGGAGTTTCAATAAAACCATAACTATTAACCCGACCGTATGAAGCCAAATGTCCTACCAAACCAATATTAGGTCCTTCGGGCGTAGCAATTGGACAAATGCGGCCATAGTGCGTACGGTGCACATCTCTAACATCAAAACCTGCTCGCTCTCGCGATAATCCGCCCGGACCCATGGCTGACAAACGACGTTTATGTTCTAACTCGGATAACGGATTAGTTTGGTCCATAAATTGCGACAGTTGTGATGACATAAAAAATTCCTTAATCGAGCCAATAATCGGACGAGCATTAATCAACTGGTTCGGTGTAAGGGTGGTAATATCCAAAGTAGACATACGGTCTTTGATAATTCTTTCCAAGCGCGCTAAACCAACACGGAATTTGTTTTGCACTAACTCACCTACGGCCCTAACTCGACGATTACCCAAGTGATCAATATCGTCTGCTTCAATTTGTGAATTATTTAAAGTAACTATTTCCTTAATAATCATTACCAAATCCTCGGGTCTTAAAATTCTGGTTTCTTTGGTTATGGCAATGTTAAAATTAAATCTTTTGTTTAATTTGTATCTACCTACTCTGCCAAAATCATATCGTGCAAAATTAAAAAACATGTTGTGAATTAATTGCCGAGCATTATCAACGGTTGCCAAGTCACCCGGTCGAATGCGTTTATATACCTCTTTTAAACCCTCACCTTCATTATGAGAAATATCTTTAGCCAAAGTTGACTCAATATATTTATTTTCCGGGTGAGTATCAATGTCTTTAAATAATTCTTTAATGGTTTCATCGCCGTCAAAACCAAAAGAGCGCAATAGCGCCGTCACTGCCACTTTGCGTTTACGATCAATTTTAACCCAGATAACATTATTAGTATCAGTTTCAAATTCCAACCAGGCGCCACGGTTGGGAATTATTTTAGCACCATAATAACGCCGTCCCCGGGCTTGCTCTGAAGTAAAAAATACTCCAGCAGAACGAATTAACTGGGACACTACCACGCGCTCAATACCATTTATCACAAAAGTGCCACGCGCCGTCATAATAGGAAAATCACCTAAGTACACTTCTTGTTCTTTAATTTCTCCAGTTCGTTTATTTACTAAACGCGTTTTTACTCTCAAAGCTGCTTCGTAAGTAATATTCTTAGCATGAGCCGAAACTTCATCAAACTTAGGTTCGTCTAAATAATAATCCAAAAAATACAATTCTAAATCGCGCCCAATAAAATCCCGAATGGGTGAAATCTCTTCAAATAATTCTTTTAATCCCTCAGCAAAAAACCATTGATAAGAATCTTTTTGAATGGATATTAAATCCGGTAATGCCAAAGCATCCCTTACTTTAGTAAAGTATTTTCTTTCTCGTAAAGTGGTTGATGATTTATTAGACACAAAAAATGCTCCTTCCTGAATGTTTTTAAATAGGAAAGAGTTTATTTATTTCTACTTAGAGCGGAGGGTAGCTTCCCGCAAATAAATATAACTCAAAATAGAGTTTAAAATATTAATCTCAAGTTAATTCGCCTGTGCTTTAAGGTAAATGTTATTTATAAAAATAGTATCTGGAGTGTAACAACAATTTTTAACGTTGTCAAGTTTTAAGCTCAATTATATATATTTTAGAAATTTTTAGCTAATACTAGCTAAAAATATTAAATTTTTTTTAATATACAAAAAGTTATCCACAATTACTATAATATCTACTCATATTATTAAAGATTATTAGTAATTTTTTTTAATTCCTGTTTTACTATTTGACGATCATCCCAAGGAATTTTACCTTGTTTAGTGACTAACCACTGTTCTGAACCTTTACCAGTAATAATCACAGTGTCGCCAGCAACTGCTAATTTTAATGCTTTGGCTATTGCTTGCCGACGATCCATAACTTGCCAAAGATTTTTTCCTAGTTGCTTGCCTATATTTTTTGCGCCCAAAACTACAGCTTCAATAATTACTTGTGGATCTTCATCATAAGGATCTTCATTAGTCACTATTACTTGATCAGCAAATTGGCCAGCTAATTTACCTAAAACCGGCCGCTTGGCTTTGTCCCGCCCACCGCCACAAGAACCTAACACTGCAATAAGTTTGCCTATTTTTTTTTGTGTTAAAGTTTTATAAACTTCTTCAAGCGATTCCGGGGTGTGGGCATAATCAACCACTACTTGAAAACTTTGCCCGGCATTAATAAATTCCATTCGCCCTGGCGCACCAGCAAAATCTTTCATACTCTCGCTAATCTGCTTTAAGGAAAAATCTTGACTTAATAAATAAGCTATGGAAGCTAATGCATTATAAACATTAAATTTCCCACCCACAGGTAAAGTAAATAAAATACTGTCAACTGTAAAACTTATTTTCCGTTCCTCAACCTTAACTTGCTCGGCTATAATTTGACTAGCGCCACTAAATTGATTGGATTGTAAACCGTAAATGTATTTTTCATCAGCTGGATAATTTAAAAATATTTGAGCAGCTGAATCATCACCGTTAACCACGCTGACTTTGATAATTTTATGTCCAGCAATAATCTTAACATGCTGATTTAACACTTGCCATAACTTTTCTTTAGACTGCTGATATTTGGTAAAACTGCCATGAGTTTCAATATGTTCAGGGGTAAGATTAGTAAACACCGCCGCATCATATCTAATACCCCAATGCCGCCATTGGGCGATGCCTTCGGAGGATGTTTCTACCACCGCATATTTATGCCCCGCCTGAACCATTTGCCGCAGATATTTTTGTAGCGTCAAACGCCCGGGCATGGTCATTTTTAAATCATTCAGCCACTCTTGCTTGCCAATTTTTATCATGGCAGTTGAAATTAAGCCGCAACTTAATCCCAACTTATTTAAGCTGTGACAAATCATCGCCGCCACAGTTGATTTACCTTTAGTGCCAGTAACACCTGCCACAATTAACTTACCTGTCGGAAAATTATACACTAAATTGCCTAAAATCGCCCAAACCAAATGATAACAACTTAAAAGCCATCTAGGTATAAACCTTCTGATTAAGGTTTTGTTTAACATAACATTAATCCAACCAAGATTTATTTAAACATCTTGGTAAAATTTCGCCGCTTTCTTTTTTTCCAATCACCTTGATGATAAGCATAACTCGCCAATAGTGGTAATACTGATCCTGCTTCGGCAAAAACCATTTGCTCATAAGTAGTATCCACCTTACCCCAAGAGGAAGCTTCTTTTAAAGTAGAGCTAGAGCATGCACCATCCCTAACATCAGCCACCGTAATCTGAATCGCATATTTATGCATTGGAACTTCTTTTCCTAACACTTCTGCGCAGACTACAGTATCCTGAACAAAATTCTTAGGTACCCCGCCGCCAATCATTAATAAGCCCGAAGTTTTAGCTTTCATTTTAATCCGCGTCAATTCATAAAAATCTTTAACTGAATCAATAGATACGTGATTTTTCGGATTATGATGCTGGTGCAAAACTAAACCAAAACCAGCACTAGAGTCAGAAAAAGCTGGACAAAATATTGGCACGTGATAGCGAAACGCTAATTCTACCAAAGAATCTTTTTTAACCGCGTGTTTAACTAAATAATTGCCCATGGACTTAATAAATTCACGCGAGGAATAAGGCCGGGGTTTAAGACTATTGGCAATTTTATAAATTGTCTGATCACAAGTTTGTAATTGCTGTTCGTCAATAAAGGTGTCATAAATCCGATCAATATATAATCGGCGCAATTCCCTATCATCCACAAACGGAGTTCCTTGATAATGCTTAAAGCCTAGCGCTTCAAAAAAATCCATATCTACAATTGAAGCGCCAGTGGCTACTACCGCATCGATCATATTGTAACGAATCAAGTCGGCATACAAATCCATACAACCGCCAGCCGAAGTTGAGCCGGCCAAAGATAAAAAGATTGAACAATTTTTGTCTTTCAACATGCGGCCATAAATTTCCGCCGCTCTAGCCAAATCACGCGCCGTAAAAGACATTTTTTTATAACTATTAATAATCGACGTAGCATTAATCTTGGTAATGTCAACGTGTTCTATGGTTTGCTTTAAAAAATCATTTTTTTTCATAATAAATAAAAATTATTAAATTAAGCGCCTAATAATCCCAAAGCGACCAGCGCCAAAACAACGCCAATCCACTGTTGTGGATTTAATGATTCGTGATAAATAAACACACCAATACTCACTGTGGCGACAGTAGCTAATAATAACCAAATTGTGCCCATGGTGGCTATTTGATTTTTATGCAATAAAGCCGGAAGCCACATAACGGTTCCCATAGCATAAACTGCCACCACTAATAAAGTCATTTCTAAACTAGGCTTTATTCCCCATTTTTTTGAAAGAAATTCTCCACCAGCAAAAAACAGGGCTGATAAAATAAGCCAAACCGCAGCTGGTAAAAGCATTAACGCACTACGCATAATAAAATTCTAATCTTAGGTATGGAAATCATAATCATATTCTACGACGGTAATACAAATAAAACAATATCCAGTGTTAAATTAGACACATTCACCAATTATCTGATCAAATCTTCCTCAAATTTTACTAAATGCCTTTTACCATAAAATGTCCGGCCGGACATTTTATGGTAAAGGAAATATATGCTAAAATACTTAAGTAAACACTAAAGTAGAATTATGGCTAAAAATAAGCAAAAAAATCAATCGCTTCCTAAAACCCTGCTCCATCTTTTATTCTCGGCAGGAAAAACTATTAGTGAATCCATAACTATTGCTAATGATACGCGCCGTTGGCAATCTGCTTTTTTGCAAGGTGGTTTAAGTTATCTCCGCGTGCGAAGAAAGCTGGAAGAAGAACGAATTGCCCGCCGAGCTCTTTACGACTTAAAACGCAATAACTATATCAAAGCCAAAAAAATCGGCGATCAATTAATTCTTACCTTAACCAATAAAGGTACAAAAATTTTACTGCGAGAACAGTTACTGCAAGCCCCTAAGCACTCACAACAACGTTTTACTGTTGTAGCTTTTGATATTCCTGAAAGTGCACATCTAGCCAGACGCCAATTTAGATGGTTTTTAAGACAAAGTGGTTTTAAAAAATTACAGCAAAGCGTTTGGATAAATAATCGTGACGTTTACACCCCGTTTGCTAAATTCATCAAACAATTGAAAATTGAAAAATGGGTAAACGTTTTCCTGGCTGATAATTTTCTACAACCACCACCAAAATAAGCCAATAAAACTTTACCATAAAATGTCCGACCGGACATTTTATGGTAAAGGGTTTTTAATTAGATTAATTGGATTAATTGGATTAATTAAATAAATAAGTTAGACTCAGATTACTGTTTCAATTACAATTTAACTTTCAACAACTTGGCGACTCAATTTACTGTTCCCTTCAGGGCATAACAGTGCTAGCAGACACAATATTAGCATCAGTTGTTGGAACCGTCACTACTGGCTCGGACACTGGCGTGGTATCAGTTGTATTAACAATTGGAGTGGTAGTGCTGTCTGCTGGTGGAGTGATTGGCGTGGGGTCAGTTGGTTCGGGGGTGGCGGGCGCAGTAGTTGGAGCGGTAGCTGTATCAGTTGACGGTATAGTAGTACCAGTATCGCTTGCTCCTGAATCTGCGGGCGGTTCTGGCACAATCGGCTCAACATTTCCAGCATAATTTGACCCGGAAACAGAAGCGGCAAAAGAAGCGTTTGTCACATCAACCAGCCACCAGTCAAAAGGCAAATCTGAAGTAATACTGGAAGCCAGCGACACAGTAAAGTTACCATCCTGAATATCTGTTACTGCCAATGATTGAGTAATCGGCAATTTTGGTGTTAAGAAAATTTTCATGCCAGGGCGTACTTCGGGTACAGAAACAATGGCCGAAGTAGCGCCTGCAGGAATTATGCCAGTGCCAATAGTGGCACGCGGCTCATCTTGATTATCAATTACCAAAGCGCGGGTTTTCAAAGTATCGGCTTCCAGTAACCCTTGGGAATTTATAGCAAACGCTATCCTACCCGAGGCAGTTTCAAATTTTACTAAATACCCCGCAAAAGCATCTGCTATTTTTCCTGAAAGCAAAGTGCCAGAAACTAAATCATCATTGCCAATAGTTAAACTTTCCACCAACTCTATACTCTTACTCTTTACTCTTCCTTCATAGGTTACTTGAAATGGCTCACTATAAATTAAATAATCAAAACTAGTCTGCCCTAAAGTAGATAAAGCCAAAGTGGCGCGAGTGGCAGCAACCGGATCAGCTGACGTCTGGGCTACAGACACAGACGCCCCGACCGAAGTGGAGGGGATATTGCCAGGAGTAACAGTGCCATCGGCATTCACGCTGGCGGTTACGGCTACTGAAGTAATATTTTTCAAATTACCATTTTTATCTAATCTAACTACATCACCTACTGCCAAATCACCAACCACGGTTAAACTGCCCGCCACAGCGAGGTTCCCACCAATTTCAGCATCCGCAATAGTTTGCAAACTACCCACTTGAATTTTACCAGTCAAAGTAGCGTCACCTGTTTCTAAAATTTGAAATAACATCTCGCCGTTTAATTTAGTATCAAATACACTTCTCAAGGCATTCACATTAGTTTCACCAGTCAACCCTAGTGATAATGGCGTACCAGCCGCGGTTACTTTGGCCGAACCACCCACATCAAGCTTTACAGTTGGCGCGCTAACGCCAAGTCCAAAATTACCAAGATTATCAACTATCATTGGCGCATCAGCCCTTTCATAACCAGGAACTGAGAAAGTATTTTTTAAGGCCTTGATATAATTTTCATGATCTTTCATTATTTCAACTGCATACATACCAATCATTTCGTATTTTAAGCTTTGCACTGTACCATCGGCGTTATGAACCACTAAATTATTAAGACCAAGCGCGTCAAATTCCTCACCGACAAAACCAATTTCCGGTAAACCAGTGGTTTTATCAATCCATTTTCTAGGATTAATAGTGAGGATTTTATACCAATCATCTTGCAGATCCTCTACATTAAGTTTATAAACGGCTGATGATGAGTAGTAGTAAAAATCATAACCGCCAGTGCCAGCCACTACACGAGCATAGGAACCGGAAGTGGTACCGGTTAAACCACCAACACAAAAGTAGGTGGTACAAGTCATATTGCCAGCCCCAAGTTTAGCTCCGGCGGTGACCTGAGTTGCGTTTAATAAAATAACACCGCCAGTATTATTATCAATAGTTCCGCCATTTTGCAAGCTGATATCAGTCGTTACACCAGTGGAGCCAATGTTAATAGCAGTAGTAATATTATCAGCAACGGCAACTGTGCCAATTACCAAACCATTAGTCAGTGTGCCACTGCCGGTTTCTGCAATCAACATGCCATAAGTATCTGTGCTGGCGCCACCAGCAGCCGAAGCCACTGATAAAATAGCTCCGGAGCAAGTAATGCCAGCTGTTACACAATTGCGAGATATATAAGCAGTGTTCGATGAGTTAGTAAGCGTGACAGCTGTTTGGGTAAAAGAATCTGCCAAAGCAAAAGCCGCTCCAGTAACAATAGTGGTGCCACTAGAAATATTGTTGTCGATCGTACGGCTTACATCAAGAACGTTGCCTGTATGCGTAGCGCCTACTCCATTAAATGTTTGCTGATAAGTAATATTGGCTATATCACCAGAAAAAATTGTGGATCCCGAAGCGCCGGTTTTGGAAATAGCTAACATATTACCTGAACTATATACGGTGGAAGTAGAGGCCAAATTCAAAACTTTGCCAGTACTTAAACCATCTACTGTAAAATCCATCGCCGTACCAGTGGTTAAAGCATCGGCTACAATACTCGCCACATTACCACTGGTTACAATACCAGTATTGGTCACCAAAAAATTACCAGCCGTAGTAACGGCCGACTCAACTTCAAACTGCGCGTCGGGAGTACTATCGCCAACGCCCATATTGCCCTGCACAATTAAACCATTGGCCGGCGCGGCGATACTGGTATAACTACTGCCAATACTGGCCCTGCCAGACACTGTTAAAAGATTAACTGGAGCAGATGTGCCAATGCCCACCAAACCATCGGATTGAATTCTCATTCTTTCAGTGGTATTGCCATAAAATTGATGAGCGCCTACTCCAGCTCTTAATTCAATGCCACTCATTAGCCAAAAACAAGAAACGCAGCTAGCCAAAGTCATATTAACAGTTTGGGCGCCGACTGGAGTTTTTTGAGTATTAAGATTTTCCTGGGTTGAGCTTACACCATTAGTAGTAGTTGGATATTTCCAAGCAACATCAGCCGAAATAGTAAAACCAGCCCCAGCTGTTCGCGTCGGAACATTCCCAGTAACGTCATCCCAAACACCTAAAGCACCAACTACTTGGGAATTGTCATAAGTAGTGGTAATACTAGTTGATGGGCTAGCGTTGTCTATGCCGCTACTAGTGCCATAGGCCCCAAAAGGAGAGGGTGTATAAACCCCATTATAAGCAGTAACAGTCAAAGCTACCATAGTACTTCCTGAACCACAATTAGTAATAGTTATGGTGTGGCTGGTTAAAACATTAGACGCAATAGCATAATAAACTTCCTGACGAATATACGTCGCATAGTTAACAGCATACAATTGAGCCCAGGTTAATCCAGAACTTGTTGGGGTTGAACAAGCCTGAATGTTAGCCCCCGTAGTAACAACTAAAATTAATAAATTCTGTGATCTGGTGGTTGTTATACTAACAGACGCGGTGCTACTTCTGTCTGGACTGTTGGTGCCTGTGCCTGTACCGTCGGTGATAATAGCAGAGCCAGCCGGCACAGAATACCACATAGCATTACTATCAACCCCTAAAGCATAATCTGTCATACTGGCGCTCAAGGTTGGGTTAAGCACAAGTTTGGTGCCGGCGCTACGGGTGGTAAATGCAGGCGGAGCGCTGCCTACAGCCGCAAAACGAATGTCGTTGGAAGTGGCGCCGTTCATATATATTTCCGGCGAAGTACCGCCGATTTCCAGCTTAGCCCCTGGTA
This sequence comes from Patescibacteria group bacterium, assembly GCA_041648575.1. GTDB lineage: Bacteria > Patescibacteriota > Patescibacteriia > Veblenbacterales > UBA10138 > JBAZOT01. The sequence continues at coordinate 103,642 of JBAZOT010000002.1, forward strand.
CAGTCGCGCCGATGCCGACGTTGCCAGAGCCTAATATCACCATATCAGCCGTGGTATGAGCGGCATTGCCGCTATAAGTATAAAAATTTAACTGTCCAGTCGCATAA
>JBAZOT010000003.1:0-100777 GCA_041648575.1 Patescibacteria group bacterium
GGTAAAACCCATCTTAATCGTTCTTGTTTAATTGTTTTTGACATACATATTGCCATTTCTCCAGTTTAGCCTGCCTATCGTTAGACAGGGAGAAAACCGCCATATGTGTGTGCACATTACCTCAAGTTATTGACAAATTATAAAATGGTAGTAAAATAAACTATGTAATGATTGTAGTGGCTACCAACCACTGTCCTGCTACAAGCGGGATCCCCTTTTTTAAACAGGGACTAAGTTAGCAAGACAATTTGAGAGTGTCCCCGCCCCAGGCGGGAGAAAATTGGGTGGAACCGTCCAAATTAGGACCCCAAACGTATAGGATCGTTTGGGTTATTTAATTTATTATCAATAATATCTAAATATATGTCTAAATCTACTCTTGATCAAAAACGCCATTCTTTGGCACATTTATTAGCTGCTGCCGTAATGGAACTTTGGCCAGATACTAAACATACTATCGGACCAGTGATTGAAAATGGTTTTTATTATGATTTTGAGTTTGCCAAACTAATAACCGAGGAAGATTTAGTTCGGATAGAACAAAAAATGAAGCAATTGTTGCCGGCCTGGAGTAACTTTGAAGAAATTAAAGTATCAGCCAAAGAATCAAAAAATATATTTGCTAACAATCCTTATAAACTTGAACTAATAGAAGAATTAGAACGAGCTGGAGAATCAATTACTCATTATCAATCTGGAAATTTTATAGACCTTTGCCGTGGCGGGCATGTGGATAAAATGCATGATGTTAAAGACAGCTCTTGGAAACTAGATCGTTTAGCCGGCGCTTATTGGCGCGGGGACGAAAAGAATAAAATGTTAACCCGCATTTATGGCCTGGCTTTTGATTCCAAAAAAGAATTAGCCGAATATCTGACTATGATCGAAGAGGCAAAAAAACGCGACCATCGAAAATTAGGAAAAGATTTGGGACTATTTGTTTTTTCCGATTTAATCGGTAAAGGTCTACCAACATTTGGACCGAAAGGAGCAACTATTAAAAGAGAATTAGAACGCTTTACTATTGATGAAGAAATAAAACGCGACTATCATCATATCATTACTCCAGACTTGGCTAAGGTTGATCTCTACAAAAAATCTGGACACTATCCTTATTACAAAAATACGATGTATCCGGTCATGAAAATTGACGAGGAAGAATTGATTCTCAAACCGATGACCTGTCCTCATCATTTCATGTTTTATAAATCGGAACCGCACAGCTACCGTGAACTTCCCTACCGTATTGCTGAAATTGCCCACCAATACCGCTATGAAAAAAGTGGCGAATTATCCGGATTAACACGAGTTAGAATGTTTTGTTTAGCGGATGCTCATATTATTACTGCCAAAGATCAAGCCAAACAGGTCATTAAAGAAGTTCTTGAATTGATTGATTTTATCAACATGACATTGGGTATAAAGAGAGGTATCGATTATCGCTATCGCCTTTCACTCGGCGACCGTTCTGATACGAAAAAATATTACAAAGATGATAAAGCGTGGAATTACGCCGAAAATGTCTTACGTGAAGTTTTAAAAGAAATTAAAGCACCTTTTTACGAGGCTGAAAATGAGGCTGCTTTTTACGGACCGAAAATTGATATTCAAATGAAAAAAATATCCGGTGTGGAAGAAACCGCATTTACCGTCCAGTACGACTTTGTCATGCCGGAACGTTTTGATTTATCGTTCATCAATAAGGAAGGGAAAGAAGAAAGACCTATTGTAATTCACCGCTCTTCCATCGGCTGTCTGGAAAGAACTATAGCATTTTTGATTGAGCATTATGGCGGTGCATTCCCCACTTGGCTATCGCCAGTACAAATTAAGCTTCTACCGGTTGGCTCGGCACACCACGATTTCTGCCAAAAACTTATGCCCGACTTGGTTAATGATGGTTTTCGAGTGGAGTTAGACGATGCTAATGAAACTATTGGTAATAAAATTAGAAAAGCCGAAACAGAAAAAATACCGTACACTCTGGTTATTGGTGATAAAGAAATGAATAGTAATAAATTAGCTATTAGAATAAGGGGGCAAAAGAATCTATTGATGATGAATAAAGATGAGTTTACAAACAGAGTTAAACAAGAAATTTCTACTCGGAAAAACTTAATATAAAAAAACCCGGTCCTAATCTAGAACGCGGGTTAATGAATTTATGTCGTTAGCCAGATGACGATTGACATCCTAATAATGCCACCTGTAACTAGGGCTGCAAAGGACAAATTGTTAAATTTATACCAAGGCTGATGGCGCTGCCTTAAATTATATAATAAGGCTGGAATACTGGTTGGCATTAAAGGTATAGAATTTGACACCAGTATACCAATATCATCAGTTACTTTAAAAAAAGTAACAATTTTAGCTTTAGTTTGTTTTCCGTTGGTTAAAAATCTACTGATCAAATTTGCCAATCGTTTTAAAATGACACCTTTGCCAACTGTCTTAGTTTTAATTGAATTATCACCAACTCTCAAATGAATTGAATATGTTAATCCGCGAATATATTGAAAGAATGCTTTCAACCATCGCCATATGATTTTAATAAACAGATCAATAATATCAATCCCTAGTCGTATGGCGATAATCTCTGTTAAGACTCTAGTAAAATAAATAGCTAAAGATATAATGATAATTTCTGGAAACTTATAACCAAAAACTTTAAGTTGCGCTGGGGTATACTCCACCATCAACAATACACTTATAATAAATTTGATAATGTCCAATTTTTACTCCTAATTTTATGTATGTTCGATTTTTAACAGTTGGTTAACCACATCATTCAATTTGACTTAGGCCAATAAATACATTTAGATAAAAATTAGACTACCAACGACTTTTACATTGGTAGTCTAGAACTATTTGAAGACGATTTAGGCAGATAAGGCTGACTGCTTTTTTTTAAGTAATTCTCGAATCTTAGATATAACTGTTGTTATATCTACCGGTTTATCCATTATGACGTCTACCAAGGATTCATACTCTCTGCGATTGATATCTCCCCCAGTAACCAACAATATAATTACTTCGGGTAATAACTTCCTTGTGTTTTGAATAAACCCCAAACGCCCCTTAGCGTTTGAAATAACGACATCTGGATAAATTAATTTAAGCATCTCTAGTGCTTCTTTCTCATCATCCATAGTAGTTACATCACACCCTTCGTCCTGAAGAATGTCCCTCAACAGAACTGATAACTCAATATTTTCTTCAAGTATAAAAATAGATGTTTTGTTCATATTTTTTTCCTTCTTAATTAAATGTACAGTTATTATTTATTTTACTTTTTCATCTAAATATACAACGGGGGAAATTTTTTGTCAATAGCTATTGCTTCAATGATTAAATTCCTATAAACTTCTTTCTATGATCACTTCGCCAAAATATTATCTGACAGTATTGGGTTGCCAAATGAATATAGCTGATAGCGAAAGAATTGCTGCTGTTTTAGAAAATGTTGGCTATAGTAAAGTTAAATCAGAAAATGAGGCTGATCTTATCTTAGTTCTGGCTTGTTCAGTACGACAATCTGCAGTTGATAGAATTTATGGCCGTGTTGCTAAATGGAACGCTTGGAAGAAAAAACGGCCTTTGGTTACTGTATTATCCGGTTGTATACTGCTACCAGACAAAAAAAGGTTGACAAACCAATTTGACATAATTATTGACAGCCAACAAATCCTAAACTTACCAACGAAATTATCTAAGCTAAAAAATACCAAATTAAAAATTACTAATCAGGGACTACCGGCAAAATACGCTGATAATTATTTTGCTGTCAAACCTAAATATGACAATAATTTTCAGGCTTATGTGCCAATTATGACCGGATGCAATTCTTTTTGCACTTATTGCGCGGTGCCTTACACCCGCGGCCGAGAAATTTCCCGAAATCCTCAAGAAATTTTACAAGAAATTGCGCAATTGGTAATCAGTGGCTTTAAAGAAATAACATTGCTAGGTCAGATTGTCAATAAATATTTAGTAAAAGTAGATGATGAATTCTTAAACTGGATAACTAAATTCCAGCGCCAATATAACATTCCTAAATTGCCAGAATTGCAAGCTGATTATTTTGTGAATAAAAAAATATTTAAATTTCCCCAGCTATTGGCTTTAGCTGCCTCACTACCGGGCGACTATTGGCTGCGTTATTCCTCGCCACATCCTAAATGGTTCAGCGACGAATTAATTCAAACTTTAACCAGATACAAAAAAATTCCACACCACGCTCACCTGCCAGTACAGGCTGGTCATGATTTTGTTTTACGAAAAATGCTGCGCCCTTACACTATTACGGAATATAAAAAAGTTATAACTTCATTACGAAAAAAAATGCCAGATATTACTATCACCACCGACTGCATAGTTGGCTTTCCTGGTGAGACTAAAAAACACTTTCAGGCGACTTTAGATTTGTTTAAAAAAATTAAATTTGATATGGCCTACTTGGCTCAGTTTTCACCACGAGCCGGCACAGTGGCGGCTAAAATGCCGGATAACGTGTCTCGGAAAGAAAAAATGCGGCGGGAAAAAGAACTCAACAAGATGCTTAAAAAAACAGCTCTGAAAAATAATAAGAAATTGTTGGGAACTAAACAAAGGGTGTTAGTAACTAACAACAAAAAAGCTACTACTTCTTCCTATATGTTAGAAGGAAGAACCGTCGGTCTAAAACCTATTCGTTTTAGTGCTAAACAAAATCTTACTGGAAAATTTGTATATCTTAAAGTTACCAAAGTTTCTCCCTGGCACTTAGCTGGAAAATTGGTTAAATAAAATTCCGCCATTCTCAATAAACATAAAATGGCGGAAAATAAATTTGAATTAGTTTGATTTAATGAGAAGTAGCGTGTTGTTGGTAAAATTCCGATAAAACTTTTTTGATATCATCCACTGTTGGACGGCATAAAGTAGTTGTCACCCCGGCCTTCGTTAAGTGATCTGCTATTTCTGAATCAATATCGCCATCTATTAAGTAGATAACCACGCTATTTGAATCAGAACATTTCAAATCAGTGAAACTGCAAGGAAAGGGAAAATCAATCCCATCAATTTTAGCAACAAAGAATAGATCTATTTTGGTATAATCATAATTAACTGCCAATTGACTAACATCGTCTTTATGTTCGGCTGGTCCTTCATTTTGTTCACACAACTCCAACATCGCATCAATTGAATCTACTTTGATTAATCTCAGTAATTCTCTATTACAATCAAATACCATTGCGATAGCATCTACCACGCGCGATAAAAAAAAAGATGACGGATCAAGTAAGAGTATATTCATACTTGTTACTCCTATACAATTTGTTATTATTTAAATGAACGCTTTTTCTAAATTAGTATCCTATCTTAGCAAATGAAACCTTATAAAGTCAAGCCAATCCCCCTTGTTGCCATTATTGGCCCGACTGCCTCTGGTAAAACCGATTTAGCTATAAAATTAGCTAAAAAATTTAATGGTTTTATTATTTCTGCAGATTCACGGCAAATTTATCAAGGATTACCAATTGGCACTAATCAACCGGCTGGTAAATGGCGAATGGCACATGGCAAATGGAAAAAATCTTTTGGCGAAAAGAAACTTTATTTTGTCAACAACATTCCGCATTTTTTTATTGCCAACAAAAAACCCAACCAACGTTATTCAGTTGTCCAATACCAAAAAGAGGTAAACTTATTTCTCAATAAACTATCAACAACTAGCTATTTGCCAATTCTCGTAGGCGGCACCGGACTTTATATTTCTAGTATCATTGAAGGTTATGTTTTTCCTAAAGCACAGCCAAATCTAAAATTAAGAAATAAATTAAATAAATTATCTGATTTAAGTTTGCTCCAACAACTAAAAAAATTGGACTCTAAAACATACAATTTAATAGATAAAAAAAATCACCGACGAATTATTAGAGCGTTGGAATTTGTTTTATCAACCAAACAATCATTTTTTAACGCGCAGCAAAAAAATCCGCGTCTCAATTCACTAATTATTGGCCTTAATCTACCTCGCGCAAAAATATACTCACAAATCAATCAGCGGGTTGATCAGATGATAAAAAAAGGATTAATTAATGAAGTTAAGTGGTTGTTAAAAAAATATCCTCATTCCCCCGCGCTAAAAACCATTGGTTACCAAGAATTAGTGCCGGTGATTAAAAAAGGCACGGATTTACGCCAAGCTATTGAATTAATTAAACAACACACTCGTAATTTCGCCAAAAGACAGCTAACTTGGTTTAAACGGATGCCGAACATAAGCTGGATAAGGAATTATAAACAAGCCCAGGCTAAAGTTGAACGCTTTTTAAATCGCTAGAATAATTTCTGAATAAAAAACCTCCCTAACCTCAAAACAAAAGAGGTTAGGGATTATATTATTTATGTGTTGAGGATGGTAAAATAGCGTCAACCAACGACATTTCATATTGCATTAGGCGGGCAATTATTACTATTATTGCTTCTTGATATTTAAGCTCTTTTCGACTACAAAATGTTTCAAAAGAAACAGCCAGACATTCTTTATCTGTTAATTTGCTTTCACCAGTTGTAACACGTACAAGCTCATCATGTTCAGCTTTGCCCCAATTACCTAGTGCTTCGGTAATTACTTTATAGAAACTATCAAACCATTGCTCTTTAATTATCTGCAAAGCCCTAAATGTAATGCATTCAGCACATACATGTGTTAAATCAATAAAGATAACATGGGTACCATGTTTGGTACATTTAATACCTTTCTCACATTCGCGACAAAGTATTTCTCCAACAGTAACGCCATTGGCTTTAACAAAGTCTGCTGTTGTAAACTTATTATCTTCCTTTCCTTTTTCGCACATTATACATGTTCTTTTCACAAAAACCACCTTCTTTCTTGTTTTATTTAAACGACCAATTTTAATATTTTAGATTAAAACAATTTTAACCCCCTATGGGCCAAAAGTCAATAAACTAAAAATTCTTTTGTATCAACGTGTTAACACATTGATACAGATACAAATTTAATAAAAAAACTAAAATTAATACCAAAACTGCCTATTTAAATAAATTGATAATTTTTATTTAAAAAAGCACCTTGCTTTTCAATAAGGTGCTTTTGGTTGTATCTAATTGGATTATTTTAACAAGTGTAGTTTTTGATTTTTTACTAAACCATTTACACTCAAACGAGCAATATACATTCCGCTTGATAATCCATTGGCATCCCAATATGTAACCTGAAATCCTGCTTCTTTTTCCTCATTTACTAGAGTTATAATTTTTTGACCAAGAATATTATAAACTTCCAATTTCACCCATCCCCGCTCCTTTAACTCGTAAGGAATTACAGTAATTGAATTAAATGGATTGGGATAATTTTGATGAAGCTCGAAATCATATGGTAGCTTATCAATTCGTTCTGCCACATTGGTTGTTATGTCTGGCGGATCGCCAAAACCATCAAACAGTACGGGAGTCGGCGGAATATAACTCATGCACCACATACATGGACCGTACCAAAAAATTAGGTTATCAAATCCGATTCTGGCATTATTCTCTTCTGGTGATTTATATATCCGAATTTTTATTTTATTAAAAATCAAAGATTTGCCACTTTGAATATATTTCCAGTGTCTACACCACTTGCCGGGAAAACAATTTTTTGTACACGATATACAAAATACATCGTAGTCCCATTTAATAACTCGAATGGTTGTGTCTTTATTTAGTAGAAAAATTTCTATTCTGACCTGCGGTAAGTAACCTACAAAATCGAACAATCTTTGGTTAATTTCTATCGCAAAAAAATAAAAACTATTTATGGGCGGAAATTTTTTCTCCCACTCTACATAGTACAAATAAGGAATCGAATCGTCCGTCTGCTTTACTTTAAACCAAAAGGTTTGATAATGTGCTCCCTCTGGCGAAGCAGAATCTGTAACAATCTGCATTCCCGTATCGTGTCGTTTTAAATGGGGCAAATTAGTGCCAGAAACCCTCCATCCATTGACTACTGGACACATCAACAAATCAGAGCCAGACTGGTCTTGGGCATTGGAATTCCTTGGCAAAGCCAAAGTAAACACAACAGCAAAAACTAACAACAAAGTTTTCATGACTCACATCCTTTCTATAAAAGTTTTTAAAGAACTGTTTTTTAAAAGTTTAATTAAAAAGGTTTATTTTTTATTTACAACATTAACGTAACTTAAATTAATTATAAAGTCAACTCCTGTTTAAGCATTTCTTCCGCTTCAATAGGATCCACCTTACCTTTAGTTTCTTTCATTACCGCGCCAAGTAAAAATTTTAACACCGGAGTTTTACCTGCTTTATATTGCGCTACTTGCTCAGGATACTGGATAATGATTTTTATAATTATTTCATCTAAATTTATGCTGCCACTTTGTGCCAAATCTTCCGTTTCTAAAATACTTTGCGCATCATTGCCTGTTTCTACCATACGCTTTAACAAAATCTGAGCATTAGTAGAATTAACTCTTCTGCTCGCTACTAATAACAAAAAATCAACAAATTGATCTTGATCAAAAGAAAGTTCGGCAACCGTAATACCCTTTTCGTTAAGTAACTGGAATAATTTATTAATTAACCAATTAAACACTAACTTAGCGGACTGTTTCTTATCAATATCATCACTTTGTTTAGATAATTTCCTTACCACCTTTTCAAAATAATCAGCTACCTGCAAGTAGTTGACCAAAATATTTACATCACTAGTTGGCAAGCCATATTGTTTTGTTAAACGACTGGCTTTATCATGTGGCAATTCCGGCAAACTCTTTTTAATCTCTTCAATTTCTTTTTTAGTAAAATTTAACGGCGGCAAATCAGGCTCGGGAAAATAACGATAATCAGCAACCCCTTCTTTGATTCGCTGTTCCTCGCTAATATTTTTCTCTTCGTCCCAACCCCGGGTAGAATTATTTTTTGGATATTCGCCTTGCTCCCATAATTCCACCAACCTTTTTGTCTCATATTCTAACCCCCGCTCTACTGAACGAAAGGAATTTACATTTTTTAACTCGACTTTAGGATATAATTTATTCTCACCCTTAGGCCTCAAAGAAAGATTTACATCTACTCTTAAATGTCCCTTTTCCATATCCGCATTTGATACACCAAGATAACGTAAAATGGTACGTAGTTGCTGCAAAAAAAACTTAGCTTCGCTAGGAGCCATGATTTGCGGCTTGGTAACTATTTCCATTAACGGCGTTCCAGCGCGGTTGAAATCTACTAAAGATTTATCTTTAACGTGTAATAGCTTTCCGGTATCTTCTTCTAAATGAAGTCGCTCAATATTAATTTTTCTTTTACCTTCTTTAGTCTCAATTTCCAAATAGCCTTCTTGAGCCAAAGGCTCATCATATTGCGATATTTGATAACCTTTGGGCAGATCGGGATAAAAATAATTTTTTCGGTCAAATTTAGAATGTAAATTAACTCGTAAATTTAAAGCCAGGGCGGATTTAATTGCCATTTTTATTGCTTCCGCATTAACTACTGGCAAAATACCAGGATGACCCATACAAACTGGACAAATTGTAGTATTGGGCGGTTTGGTTTCGCCTGTATTATCGCAGGCACAAAACATCTTAGACTTGGTCTTAAGTTGAATATGTATTTCCAAACCAATTACTGATTCTAACTGCATATTCATATTTTAGCATATTATCTCAATAAAAAAACCCCACCATTAAAGCTGGGGTCTAGATAAAATAGCAATTTTAATTACATCATACGGGGCATTAGCGCCTCTTCTTTGTTTTTTGTGGCTATTTCTTCATCTTCAATCAATTTCCAGCTAAATGCGGCTTTAGCTAACGCTCGAACAGCTTCGATAAATTTTTCAGAAATTTCCATAATTTCAACCATAGCGGTTTCTCCTATATTTTTAATTATTTTTATTGATTAGTTTGATTAATTTTTCCTCGGACAAAGTCCCTTTCATCGCTTCCATAAAGCATACATAACAAACGGAGTTATATTGTCCTTCGCCAATTTCAATTAACTCGGAATCCATCTCCGGAGTAACAATTCTATGATCATTCAAACGCTTTATTGACCGAGTAGCGTTACTTCCACAAGAGTCACAAATTGCTTTCCAGCGAAATACCTTTATTTCAGGCGAACACAAAACCTCTTTAGTGGTAGGAAAAGCGCGTCCTATATAATCTGTGTCCAAACCAGCATAAGTGCAAATAATTCCTTCGCCTGCTAATTGTTCCAAAACTTTTGCCAAAAGTGGATCAAAAAATTGTCCTTCATCTACTCCTAAAGCCCTCAATTTCTCTCGCAAAGCAATAACTAAAACTTCTTGACTATCTTTAACAGTCAAAACTAGGCCTTTAAACTCCATGCCATTTTTATCTTTTAATGTACCCTCTGGTAAACGATTATCTATTTGCGGTCGAAAAACTATTATATTTCTACCTGCACGTAAATGTAAGTTGCACGCCCTTATTAACTCGCCTGTTTTCCCTGATCCCATACATCCTGTATGACAATAACTTTTTATATCCATGATTTATATCCTTTTATTTATTATTCAATTGTCAATATTCACTTTTATTAAAAAAGGTTTAACTTGACTTATCTTAACACAACTAAAAACCTTGGCAAGTAAATTGCTAAGACTACTTCAAATGTGTTGAAACTAACTATTTTACCAATTTACCAATAACCTTCCACACTTGATTGTGTATTTCTAATGGCGTTAATAACCTTCCTTTATTCACACACTCTATGACTGGAATATGATAAGTTTTAGCTAACTCCAGATAAACTTTTTCCGCGGCCTTAAGATGTTTGATGTCCTTTTCGTGAATATCCCTCTTTCTATGGCTTAAATGCAAATATCTTCTCAACGCTTTACGTAAGACCAACTTCTGCGACTGTTTAGTTGGTGTATGCAGTAAAATGTATTTATCAGGCACTGGAATACCAAAAATTTTATGTTCTAAATTAAAAAGCCAACGCCAAAACTCTCGCCTTTTAGTTGTTGATATAATTTTACCGCCTTGATGCGCGGCACTACTCAAAACATAACGATTAGCCACCACTATTCTACCTTGTTTAAGCCATTGATTAATTTTAACTGATGTTTGAAATCTATCTACGGCATAAAACATAGAACCCAACTGGGGCGAAATATCTCGCGACTGACCATATTTACCATTTAAATATTGCTTAACAAAATAACCTGACGGTTTGCTGTATTGCGGAAAATCCGCAGTTTTAACACTATAACCAGCTCGCTTTAATGCTGTGACTAATAATTTAAACTGGGTGGTTTTTCCCGACCCGTCTGTTCCTTCTAAAACGATAAATAACCCGCGTTTCATATTCGTTCATAGATTACATATTTATAATTGATATTATTTTCTGTTACAACATCTGATTCATCTTGTTTAATAAATCCATTTGGCAAGGAGGGAAAATAAGTATCGCAATCATAAACTTTATCAATTTCAGTTAAATAAACTTTATTACAAGCTGGGTGTATTACCGCTTGTGCATATACCGACGCCCCGCCTATCACAAAAAACTGGTCAACTCCATTGCCAAGAGTTGATAATATATCAAGCGTTTCATCAATAGCAGAAGCTAAAATCACGCCGTCAGGAACCTTAAAATCACGCTTTCTAGTAAGCACAATATTTATCCGATTCGGTAATGGCCGATATTTTTCTGGTAAAGATTCCCATGTGGTTCTACCCATAATTACAGCATTCATCGCGCCCGGTTTAGAAACCTTGCAAGTGACTGCTTTGAAATGCTTTAGATCGCCTAATAAATTCCAAGCCAGCTTGCCATCTTTACCCAATCCCCGATTTTTATCAATTGCTGCGATAACTGAAAATTTCATAAACTTAATTAACAATTTAACTAAATTAAAAAATAGTCCATAGCTTATTTATTAATCGATGACCCCTAGAGCTCAATTGATAGTACATCTCTAAACCTTTTTGCTCGCGATCAACTAAATCTGCTCCGGCTAATATACTCAGGTGTCTTGAAGTTGATGCCATAGAGATTTTATTAAGCGCCGCCAACGCGCCAACCGTTTCCTGGTGCTTATTAGCTAAATGCCTCAGAATAGACAAACGGCGTTTATTGGCTATTGCCTTTAATACTCGCTCCTCATTTTTCATTATTCTTGAATATTAATTATTTAACAATTTAGCTAAATTAACAAATACTAATATTGTAATTATACAGCGATTTCAAATTTAATAAAAGGGTGACACTGGTAATTTTCTAATACAAAATCCTCAACTGTTAATTCGGATATTGGCTTTTTATTAATTTTAAGTATTGGCAAAGGAAATGGTTTCCTTACTAATTGTTCTTTAACTCCCTCTAGATGATTTAAATAAATATGCGCATCACCAAAGGTATGTGTGAAAATACCGGGAGTTAACCCACATTCCTGGGCTATAATCATCATCAAAGCACTATAACTTGCAATATTATAAGGCACACCTAAGGCGAGATCTGCGCTGCGTTGATATAGCTGACAATCCAATCTGTTATTAATTACATAGAATTGAAACATGGTATGACAAAGCGGCGGAGCAGCTTTAGTATGTGACATCACATCAGCAACATTCCAAGCGTTTACAATAATACGCCGAGAATTAGGATTTTTCTTTATTTCGTCAATTACCCACTGAATCTGGTCATAATACTTACCATCTTGCCCTTCCCACCTGCGCCATTGTTTGCCATAAACCGGGCCCAACTCTCCCCATTGTTTAGCAAAATTATCATCATTTTTAATCTGTTCAATAAACTCTTTCATTTTGGCACGCCAATCTTCAGTATAAATCGGATGATCTTTATCTAAGTTATTAGCTTTCAGATAATCCTGAAATGGCCACTCATTCCAGATATTAACGTTTCTATCTACTAAATATTTAATATTGGTGTCGCCTTTTAAAAACCACAAAAGTTCTATTAAAATGTTTTCAATTTTTACTTTTTTGGTGGTAACTAAGGGAAACCCATCACGTAAATCAAACTTTCTTTGAATACCAAAAATAGACAAAGTACCGACACCAGTTCTATCTTGTCGCTTTTCACCCCGTTCTAAAACTTCTTGCAATAAACTTAAATACTGTTGCATAAATAATAATTTGACAATTACCCTATCTAATAGTAAGATACCGCAGTAAATAAAAAAACACAAGAAAATAACTACCTTAAAAACTATTTCCCCAAAGGAGATTATCATGAGTATACATATTGGAGCTAATATAGGTGATATAGCCGAAACCGTACTTCTGCCGGGCGACGCTTTACGCGCCCAGTGGATTGCTGAAACCTTCCTTCATGGGGCACGGAAGGTCAACGCGGTACGAAATGCATTCGCCTTCACCGACGACCATGGTCCCCATAATAAGAGAGTATCGGTCATGGGTACTGGTATGGGCTTATCAAATCAAAATATTTACGTAACAGAACTTATCAAAGATTACAATGTAAAGCGGTTTATCAGGGTCGGTAGCTGTGGGGCATTTCTGCCAGAAATAAAACTCGGTGACATAATACTTGCTATGGGGGCATGCACCGATTCGGGAATGAACGCTGAACGGTTCAGTGGTTCGCACTTTGCACCAATTGCTGATTTTACCCTACTCCACCAAGCTTTCGAAACGGCCCAGACACTAAATATTCCAGTTCAAGTGGGAAATATTTTTGCCACAGAACGATTTTATAAGGAGGAAAATCAAGAGTGGTGGCGAAAATGGGTTAAATATGGCGTAATTGCGATTGAAATGGAAACGGCCGAGCTCTACACACTTGCTGCATATTACGGAGTACAAGCGCTTACTATTCTAACAGTGAGCGACAATCTGGTCACTAACGCACAAATGACAGCGGAAGAACGAGAACGCGGCTTCTCAACTATGGTAAAATTGGCACTTACGCTCGCACTATAAAACAAAAAAATATTTAAAAGACGACTGGCAAATAATAGCTGGTCGTTTTTATTTTCCCGTACTTCCCAAAATAATAATATCCTAACTAATATTCCGCTAAATACAAAACAAGATTTATCCAATTATCAAGCTCGCCAACTGTTGATACATAACCACGTAAATCAATTTCCGAACCTTTGTGTATACCTAAATGCAAATGTTTTCTTTCACCATCGGTATCGTTTGTATAACCTTGACCTAAGATGCCAATTTTACCGCCTGACAAAATTTGCTGACCAACTTCTAATGCAATACTGGATAAATTTAAATGCCCATATAATACAGTGACATCTGCCTCTTCTAATACACAATTTTGAATCAAAACTCCACCATAACCAGATACCCATCTTTTTAATAATATTTTTCCATCACACACAGCGAAAACTGCAACCTCTGTATTTTCTTCTCCTAAAAAAATTTCAAAATCAACACCGGTGTGGTAACCAGAAAAACGTTCGGGTGTAACTGGAGAATCTTGCGGAAAAATTCTAATACCAAAAGGTTTTTTAGTTATTCTTTGCCTCGCCTGACTGATTGGTTCTGATAATAAAGGCGATTGCTTATTGCTACCATCTGCAATACTATCTGCTAATGTTTTTTCTGAAATAGCTAGATTAATAGGTGACTGATTTTTTTTATTGACTGGCAACTTAAAAATTATTATTAATAAACTAGCAACGACAACTATAAAAAAGCCTAGCAACAAAATCCTTCTAGACATAAAATACTATTTTCCTGTGCTACCAAAACTACCATTACCTCGCGCTGAAGAGGGTAATTCATCTATCTCGACTATCTCTACACTGGCAACTGGTTGAATAACTAACTGCATTACTTTATCACCGGCATTAAAATGATAATCTTGATCACTCGTATTAAATACGGTTAACAACATTTCACCTCTGAATCCACTATCAATGACTCCAGCTAAAACTGTAATACCGTGCTTAGCAGCCAAGCCTGATTTATCCCAACATAAACCAACGAAACCCTCTGGAATGGCTATAGCCACGCCGGTTCTAATTCCAGAGACATACTTACCTGCCGGAGCAATATAATCCTCCAAAGCAAACAAATCCAACGCAGCATCACCCGGTAAGGCATAGCTTGGCAATTTTGCGCGCGGATCAACTTTTTTTACTTGCAGTTGCATAAATATCATATTTACTTATTAGTAATCTTTTCTTTATTAGCCAGATTAGCCAGTTTTTCTTTAGCCCTAACAATACCAGCGGGACAACGATTACCCCAACCATCTAGAAATTTACCTTCTTTTAATACACATATCACTTCACAATTATTTGGACAACCACCACATTCAATACTAACAGTTTTAAATTCAATATCCTGAACATTAAAACTAAAAAGTTTTTCAGATTGTGTATCACGAGCCAACATGGCCACTCCAATCGCTCCCATTAAATGACCAATTTCATCAACAATGATTTTATGACCTGTAATATTACCGAAAGACCTTACTACTCCAACATTTTTACTAACACCACCTTGAAAAACAACTGGCGGTTCAATATTTTTTCCTTTGCCAACATTATTTAAATAATTATAAACGATGGAATTACATAACCCAGCAATAATATCCTCTTTAGAATAACCCATCTGCGCTTTATGAACCAAATCCGATTCAGCAAATACAGTACAACGGCCAGCAATTTTAGTTGGCGTATTGGATCTTAAAGCGTAAGTACCAAACTCCTCCACGGGGATGTTTAAACGTCTAGCCTGTGAGGCTAAAAATGAACCGGTACCAGCTGCGCACAGTGTATTCATCGCATAATCAACCACTACTCCATTATCAATAATAATAAGTTTGCTGTCTTGTCCACCAATTTCAAAAATTGTTCTGACTTCAGGATGGAACGCTAAAGTGCCAATCGCATGAGCAGTAATCTCATTCTTAATTACAGTAGCCTCTAAAATTGTACCAATCAATTCACGAGCTGAACCAGTGGTACCTACGCCAACTATTGTAAGATTATTACCATTAATTTGCTTCTTAACCTCTTTTAGTACCAGTCGAACTGCCCCAATCGGATCACCTTCGGTCCATAGATATGATTGAGCATAAATCCTATTATTATGATCGATCACTACAGCTTTAGTAGAAATCGAACCAATATCAAACCCTAAATATACTTTAATGGGCGCTGGTAGCATAATTGATTTTAGTGGTATTAGAATTTAATTTATCTCTTTTCATAATCAACATATCATAAAAAGCCTCTAAACGTGTTTTAATTCCCGTCTCTGAAGTTTGGGCGTCAAAGCTAAAATAAATAATGGGCACTTTATAATCCTTTGATAAACGGTAAAGTGCAGACATCGCATTAACCTCGGGCATACAACCAAAAGGCTTTAAATGAATAATGCCATCAAAACCCTGTTTAATCAACTTATGGGCTAACGCTACACTTTCTGTACCATGCGCACCTATATGATATTTTAAATATGGACTGGCTAATCTTAACAATTTAGTAATATGCGTGCCAAAAGAAAAGATATCATGAAGAATACTAGAAACGCTGCAAAAACGGTAAACTTCAATTCCCTTCTTAGCTAATTCCATTTCAATATTAAAATTTGAAAAAGGTTCCATTAAAACATATAATTCACCAACAATACCAACCCTTACTGGCTTGGTTGGTTTAACTACCTCAATTTCCTTAAATAATTCTTCATACTTTTTTCTTAATTGATTGATATCTTTTTTTGTACGCACACGCCCCAACTCGGATAAAAAAATTTTAAATAGCCGTTCATATTGACCTGGGTTTTTTTCAAAACCAATATTTTTTCTGATATAATCCTCTATTTCATCAATAACCTTAACTTTAAAATATGAAAGATAATATGTTTTAAAAAAACGCCAATATGTTAACTCTGAATTATAGCTTCTAAAAATTTTAGCCAATGAAATGGGGTTGTAAGTATTAGTTAATTTAATCAGTGTGAATTTATATCCCATATTTTTTAAAATCGCTTCCTGTACTTCGCCGTAATAACCAAAGCGGCACCCACCACCAGCTTGAATAAGTAAATTAGCGCCACGCTCTAACACCTCAATGTAATTCCCTAAATTATATTTAAAAGGGACACAAACAGCCTCGGGGCTATATTTAAAACCAAGATCAACGGTCTTCCTGGTAATTGGCGGCGGCGGCACTAATTCTCCACCCAACATTTCTGCAAATGGTTTAATAGCTACATAATAATTTCCCATTAACGGGAAACTAATTTTTCTGTGTATTTGCTTCATATTTCAATTTACTTGCCTTTATTTTTAAAATATCAACAAAACTCTCCAAGCGTGTTTTTAATCCAGCTTCTGACTGCAGCTCATCTAAAGTTATTACCACAATCGGAATATCTTTTATTTTATTCTGACAAAGATTAATAACTAAAGAATCGGGTCCGCAGGGAAAAGTCATTAAAAATATAATGCCATCAAGATGCGGACGGTAAAGTTCAATAGCACCTAAAAAGTATTTATGATAAGTCCAATATAAATCACGAGATAAATTAGTTGCCAATTGACGCGCCTGATCTTCATCAACAATGTTAGAATAAACTAAATCAACACCTTGTGATTCTAAAAACTTAACAATTGGTACACCCAAAAACGCATCATGTGTAGTGTAGGGGTGTGAAACAATTAATACCAGTGGATTGCTATTATCCCTGTCTTTAAATTTATTTACCTGATCGTTTACTAATTTTTGGTGATGTTGCTTATATTTTTTCTTTGCCTGAATATAAGCCAAGGCACGAGTAAAGGGATTACTATTTAATTGTTTTGCCATTAAAAATAAACCTATGCTCTCCCCTTTAAACTTCCCAGCATCTATTGTATAAGTTAAAATATTGATTTTATCAAAGCTATTACGGACAATATCAACTAAGGCCATAAACTTAGTACACAAAAATTCACCATGCCGTAACGAAACAATGCGTGGTATAAAAATATAATCAACCTTATCCTTTAAATAATCTACATGGCCTAAAAAAATTTTTACTGACAAACAACTTTCATCAACTGCTATATTAATACCCCGAGCCATTATTTCCTTATTAGTCGGCGGACTAACAACCAACTGGCAACCTAATCTACTAAAATACTCATGCCAAAAAACAGAATATTTATGATAAAGCAAGGCACGCGGCAAACCAATTTTCTTCATAACGAACATGATTTATTTAATATATCTACTAATAATCTTATTCTCAATTTGCTTATATAATTCTCCCAATGTATTTTCATTTATCAACTTAATACTAGCTTTCTTTCCCAAACGCTTAATATAAACCTCGGTTGGTAAATTTTCTTCGCGTTTAAATTGTTCAATGTTAAAATGCGCTTCGCCAACTTTTTCACTCCTGGCTTTAGCCCGCTTAAAACGTGTCGCTAAACTCGCAGTAACATAAACTAGTAAAAATCCAGGTATTTTGCTTAAAATCTCATATTCTCCAAGATGTCGTAAACCATCAATCACAAATTTATTACCAGTTGTTCCTTCTAACCTAAATTTTAACACCTCGGCCAGTATTCCACCGCCAAATCGCTCACGTAATCCTCCCATCAAATTCATCTCATTAACTCTGGTAATGGGTAAATGAAGCCTGTTTAAAATATCTACCACAATTTTAGAAAAACGAAAACTCTTAAACCGGTATCGTTTAACCAAATATTTGCTAACCATTTCTTTACCGGAAAGTTTTTCTCCTACCAAAACTGATATTATTTTCTTGGTCTTAATTGTTTTCATAAAATAAACCTAGATTACTCTAGGTTTTAAAATTCTCATAAATTTTACTAGCCTGTGGAACATCGGCACCATAATACTTGGAACGAAGCTCCTTGCTTCCATAAGGCCGTTCGCAAGGAGAAGACAGTGGCATAAAAGCAATCTGCGCTATAGCCATTTTGTAATATAGCTTTACTGGCAAGTTACCAATATTATGTAGTTCTAAAGTCGGCTTTAATGAATTTCCTGGATCAATAAAACCGGCCGTAGCATGAATGATAATTCCAATCCTGCCCAAAGAAGATTTTCCTTCTAAACGCCCTACCATATCATTAGACAAAGTTATTCTTTCTATAGTAACACCAAGAGCAAATTCGCCTGGGTGTAGAACAAACGGTTGATCTTCTTTAATTTCTACTTTATCCATTAAATCTGGTGTCTTCTCTCTAACATCAATGCAAACATGACCGGTGTTTTTAAATATCAAAAATTGATTATCCAAATGCAAATCAACAGATGCCGGTTGAATAGATTCATCAAACAATGGCTCAATTTTTATTCTACCTTCAGCTAATATTTTTTTAATATCTTTGTCTGATAAAATCATATAATTGGATAAATAATTTTCAATCTACGGCTCATAATTTTTTACACTAACCACTGTATTAGTGATCTTTAAACTAAATTACCAAGGGAATGGCTGGCCCCATAGAACAAGTCAATACAGCATTTTTAAGATAAGTACCCTTAACGCCTGTAGGTTTAGCCTTGCGTATCGCCTGCAACAGATTTTCAGCGTTTTCCTGTAATTTTATTGCGTCAAATGACATTTTACCAATCATCTGATGCACATTACCAGATTCATCCACTTTAAAACTAATTTTACCAGAATTAAGTGCTTGCACAACTTTTCCCACATCTGGAGTAATAGTCTCGGTTTTAGGATTAGGCATTAAACCTTTTTGCCCCAGAATTTTAGCAATCGGTGCCATTTTCTTCATCATACCTGGTGTAGCAACCGCAACATCAAAATCACATTTCCCAGTGGTGGCTATTATTTTTATTAACTCGTCTCCACCCACAATCGTCGCTCCAGCTGCCTTAGCTTCTTTTTCATTAGCTTCTTCACAAAAAACCGCCACTTTTTTTAACTTACCTAAACCGTGTGGCAAAGTTGTGAAACCACGCACTTGTTGATTAGCTTGTTTAGTGTCAACTCCCAGTTTGAAATGAATTTCCACCGATTGATCAAACTTAGTGGCTGGCATTTGTTTTAAAAGCTCTACTGCTTCTTTAATATTATAACGCTTGCCCGGCTCAATTTTAGAACGGGCAGCTGTATATCGTTTACCTGATTTTGACATAAATTTTTCCTTTCTTTACTCTCTCGTCCTGCCTATTGGCAGATACAAGATTAGTGGTTCAAACTCCCGATATTAATCAGGATCCCACCCATATTAATTAAATTATCCTTCTACTGTTAAACCCATTTGCCTGGCAGTACCTTCAATAATTTTCATTGCGGCATTGATATCGTTGGCATTTAAATCCGACATCTTTATCTTAGCAATTTCTTCAATTTGTTTCTTAGTAACTTTACCTACTTTCTCTTGCAAAGGCTTACCCGAACCCTTGGTAATACCAGCGGCTTTTTTAAGCAGCTCGGCTGCCGGCGGAGTTTTTAAAATAAAAGTATAACTGCGATCCTCAAAGACAGTTATTTCACAAGGAATAATATCATTACCCTTGTCTTTGGTGGCGGCATTAAATTTAGTGCAGAATTCCTGCAAATTTAATCCATGTTGCCCCAAAGCTGGCCCCACCGGCGGCGCTGGAGTGGCTTTACCTGCTGATATTTGAAGTTTGATAACTGTTTTTACTTTTTTACCTGCCATACAAAAATATAAAATTTAAAAATAAAATGCAAAATTAGATCTTTTGAATTTGTAAAAAATCCAACTCTACTGGCGTTTCCCGTCCAAACATTGAAACCAATACTTTTACTTTACCCCGACCTTCGTCTACCTCGGATACCTTACCGTCAAAATCCTTAAAAGGCCCATCACTAATTTTTACTGCCATACCAACAGTCACATCCATTTTATAAGTTGGCTCTTCAATGCCCATTCTTTTTTGCAACGCCTTCATTTCTTCTTCTGAAACTGGAGTTGGAGTGGTGCCGCTACCAATAAATCCAGTAACATTTGGGGTATTACGCACCACATACCATGAATCATCAGTCACCATCATTTCCACTAATACGTATCCTGGAAAAATTTTCTCTTCAACCACTTTACGCTTGCCATTTTTAATGCGAATCTTTTTTTCAGTGGGAATTAAAATATTAAAAATCTTATCACCCATATCCATTGATTCAATACGCTGCTTTAAATTGCGGGTAACATTTTCCTCATAACCAGAATAGGTATGTAGGGCATACCAACGTCTACCTTGTTGTATTATCTGTCGCGGCATATCCAGTAACAATAACTTGACCTGCTAAAAATTAAGCGAGTCAAAAGTTTATTTAATAGTTAGATCGGTCTTGTTTAAAAAAGATAACATAGATTAATAGTATAGATAATTTCTATCAGCACGAGCTTAAGTCAAGTTTTGTTACTGGACATAATTTATTTATATAATAATTGCTGCAACCCTATATTAAAAATATAATCTAAGGCGCCTAAAAAAATAGCTACCCCCAAAGAAATACCAATCACCAACAAAGTATGTTGGGTAGTTTCTTTTTTGGTAGGCCAAACAACCCTTTTAAGTTCTTCAATTGATTGTTTAAAATAATTGGTTAATTTATTAGGCATAACGATCTTAAAATCAATTATTCATTAAAATAAAACCCAGTTTTTAAAGTCTTTTAAAAGGCCCCTTGCTGGGCCTCTATTAAAAAGAATAGCACGAAGTTAAAATGCTGGCAAGTGCCTAAAACACTATTGAAAATTAATAAAAAGCCCTAAATACCGTAGTAGTTGGGAGATAGTGGTGAAGATTATTAAGAATTAATGTTTTGTAGAGAAGATGTGCAGATGCACAAGGGGCGAGTTTTTTAGTAGGAGTTTGGGGATACAATTTAAACCTCTAAGTTATAAAGATTTAAATTGTATCCCTGTCACCACGCTACCAACCTGCCTGTTTTTCCTCTTGTTAATCCTTCTCCACCACCATCTATCTTAATTTTACTCCTAAATTAACAATTTGTCAAATCAACCAAATTTGGATTGCGTATAACGTATGCGGATATGAGAAGTTGCGAAGCAATTTGGGATGAGACTCTGCAAGAGCCGAGACTCATATCCGCTGTTAGGCGAGGGTGAGCGACCAACGGGAGCGAAAGTGCAACGCCCCCTTGAGTTCAAACCTGAGCCGTCCCTCAATTTAGTTTTTAACATTCTTTTGCTTGATTACAATAATTTGTCCAGTAATATGATCTGCCTCTTTTGAAGCTAAAAACAAAGTCAAGCTTGCGACATCTTCGGATTGAAGTGCGTTATCTGGTGTAGCATCATCTGGGAAAAATTTTTTGTACGCTTCAGTTGCTACATCAGAAGGCGAAATGCAATTAACTTGAATTTGATGATTTCTAAGTTCGTGAGAAAGTCCAACCGTTAAATCTTCAATCGCTTTTTTGGACACGAAATAAGGAAGCCAACCTTTTGCGCCACTCTCGAAAGTTCCTGAAATGTTGATGATTTTACTACCTTGTTTCATTAAGGAAACGAGTTCGTGTGATAAAATGGTTGGCGCAGTTAAACCCACTGCGTAAGTATCCAAAATTTCATCGGTTGAATAATCAGCAAATTCAATCCCTGAAAACGCTTTGTCTTTAGAGTGCCAAATACCAGCAACATTGACGAGAATATCTATTTCGCCTTCTGACTCCTTGATATTTTGAGCAAACTTTTTTATCTCATCAACACTTCTTAAGTCAACACAAAAAATTTTTCCTTCGCTACCTGCTTCTTTAACAAGCTCAAGTGTTTTTTCTAAACCATCTTTGGAGCGAGCCAAAAGCATAGTTTTCGCACCTTCCGAAGCGAGCTTGACGGATATAGCACGACCAATGCCAATACTTGCACCTGTGATGACGGCAATTTTGTTTTTTAGCTTCATAAAATTATTGTAATCATTAAGGATTTATAAAACAATCGATAGCTTGATAGGCTCAGGTTTGAATTTCGCCTAACTGGTTTATATGTGGAGTAAATGTTTAATATATGCATAAATTTGTATGATATGTGGAATAAACTTACAAAATTATTAAATATCTAAATTCTTAACCCACCTCCGCCCTGGCTGCAGGTAAATTTTCCAACCATTTTCTTATTCGCACGAATAAGAAAGTAGTAATCCAGGGATAACCACTTAAATACCCAACTTCTTTACCCGCCTCCGCTAAAGCTTCTGGCTTCGCTCTAGCTTAGGCGGACAACTCGGTGGGCAGGCATTTTAAATATCAAGGTTCTTCACATTCTTGGCATGGGTGTGAATAAAACGCTTGCGGGGCGCAACATCTGAACCCATTAAAATATCAAATATTTCATCTGCTTTAGCTGCATCTTCAATAGTTACCTGTTTCATTAATCGTGTAGCCGGATTCATAGTGGTTTCCCACAACTGCTCTGGATTCATTTCTCCCAAACCTTTGTAGCGTTGCATATTTACTCCCGCTTGTGTTGAAACTACTTCTGATTGTTCCTCTGCTGGCGCGTTTGTATCAGTCGCTTCCAAAATTTCTTTACTCGCCTTAGTTTTACCCTTAACCGGAATTTCTTTTTCTTTCAAAGATTTAAATTTCTTTAAAGCACTGTCTAGCTCATTATCTGAATACACATAAAGCGATTCTTTACCTTTTTGCAGACGGTATAAAGGTGGCTGAGCAATGTATAAATGACCTGACTGGATTATTGCTTGAAAATGACGAAAAAACAACGTTAACAATAATGTGCGAATGTGGGCGCCATCAACATCTGCATCAGTCATGATTATTATTCGTCCGTAACGCAATTCATTTAAGTCAAACTGCTCACCAATGTTAGTACCCATGGCAATCACCAGTGACTTTACTTCGTTGTTAGAAAGCATTTTATCAAGTCTTGATTTTTCTACATTTAAAATCTTACCTCTCAAGGGTAATATTGCCTGAAAATACCTATCTCTGCCCTGTTTGGCACTGCCGCCGGCTGAATCACCCTCCACAATAAACAACTCACTTTCTTTAGGATCGCCGGATGAACAATCTGCTAATTTTCCAGGCAAGGTAAAGCCGTCTAAGGCTCCTTTTCGTAATACTGATTCACGAGCAGCACGCGCGGCCAGACGAGCGCGAGACGCTAATAAACATTTGCCCAAAATTGCTTCGCCGTCGCGCGGATTCTCCTCCAGATAAATAGCCAAAGCATCGCCTACTATTGATTCCACCACTGGCCTAACCTCAGCATTACCTAATTTGGCTTTAGTTTGTCCCTCAAACTGCGGATTTTTCAATTTGATACTAATTACCGCAGTTAAACCTTCACGCACATCTTCGCCAGAAAGATTTTCATCTTTTTCTTTAATAAAACCCCTAGTCCGGCCATAAGCGTTTAAAGTTCTGGTCAATGCTGTTCTGAAACCAATTAAATGCATACCCCCTTCTACTGTATAAATATTATTAGCAAAACTAAAAACAGTTTCTTTGTATTCATCAGAATATTGTAAACCCGCTTCCACTAAAATTCCATCTACTTCTTTAGATACATAAAAAACTTTATCGTGTTTAGCTTCAACGTGAACATTTAAGTGCTTAACATAAGACGCCACACCGCCTTCAAAATAAAAAATATAAGATTGATATTTACCTTTAATTCTTTCGTCGCTAACAACAATCTTTACACCTTTAGTTAAATAAGCCTGTTGACGCAAATGATCCAATACTATGCGCCAATCATATTCTAACACTGTAAATATTTCTGGATCTGGTTCAAAAATAATAGTCGTGCCAGTACCCCGGGCTGTTCTTTCCGCTTTAACTTTACCGCTGGCTTTGCCGCGCTTATATTCCTGAACCCACAATTTGCCGTCACGCTTAACTTCAGCGCGCAAAAAAGAGGAAAGCGCATTAACAACTGAAACGCCTACACCATGCAAGCCGCCTGATACTTTATAGCCTTCTCCGCCAAATTTACCACCGGCATGGAGCTTGGTCAGCACAGTTTCCAAAGCAGATAACCCGGTTTGCTTATGTTTTTCTACAGGAATACCGCGACCATCATCCTCTACTCTAACGCGGCTACCCGACTCTAATACTACGGTAATAGTTGTGGCGTGCCCAGCCATTGCTTCATCAATAGAGTTATCTACCACTTCCCAAATTAAATGATGCAAACCTTCCTTAGCAGTGTTACCAATATACATTCCCGGCCGCTTACGTACCGGCTCCAAACCCTCCAACACCTGAATTTGTTCAGCAGTATAAGCACCTTTTATTTTATCTTTTATTTCTTTTTTAGACATATTTTTAAGTTAATGATCTCTAACTTCTGCGTTAAATTTTTTAATTAATATTTGCTTAATCTTTTCTATTACCTTGTCCACTTCTTCTGATGTTAATGTCCTATCCGAGGCACGTAAAGTCACGGTAAAGGCGATACTGTGTTTAGGGGCGTAAACATCAAATAGTTCAATTGATTCTAATAAATCCATATTCTCAATTTCTTTTTGAATTTGAGACCAAGTTACCCTTTCTGGCAAAATAATTGATAGATCTCTCGCAGCTTCGGGGTACTCTGGTGGCGGTTCCGATGGGCTGGTCGGCCCTATTTCCAACATATCAAGTGACAACTCAATTACTGCAGTAAATTCAGGCAAATCTAACTCCCGTCGTAATTTTTCTTGCAATATCCCGATGTGCCCAACTGTCTCGTTATTAATAATAATATCGGCTGCCATATTTTCATTAAACCAGTCATGCTTAATTTTTTGCACTTCCACTAACTTAAAATCATTTTCCAGTTCATGGCCGATCTGTACGAGAACCCCAACCATATCACGGTAACACCGGAGGAGGTCATCTCGTTCGTCACGTTTATTTCTACCAAGAACTATACCCAAATGAAACGGCTGTTTGGGTAAATTGCCACCCCCAGGTCTTCGTAAATACTCCTTACCGGATTCCGCCACAAAGACCCGGCCAATTTCAAACATTTTAACATTTTTATGTTTCTGACTATTTAAACCGGCTTGCCCTAAAAAGTTGGGTAATAAAGTTGGTCGTAAATAAGGCTTGCCCTGATCTGTTGGGTTTTCTAATTCAATACTTAAATCGCTTGTTATATGTTTACCTCTAATAGTCAGCCCAAAGTTTTGTAAATCTTTTTCACCCACAAATGAATGACTTAAAGTCTCTGTAAACCCAGCACCAATCAAGCACTCACGAATTTTTTGCATTAACAATTGCTTTTCATCGGCCAATGGTTTAGTAATGGTAAAACTCGGCAGACTCGGCGTAATTTTTCCATAACCATAAATCCGTGCTACTTCCTCCAACAAATCTTCACGAATTGTTACGTCTCTAGTGGCCCGCCATGAAGGCACGGTTACTTGCCATTTGACCACGCTGTCATCGCGATCCGCCCTGATCGGAGTGGCGATCTTATGAGATTGCTTCGATCCGCTCGCAATGACTTTTATTTTAAAACCCAAATTCTCCAATATATTTTTAATCTGGCTATATTTTATTTTCGTACCCAAACGCTCATTAATCCAATCGGGATTTACATTAATTTCAACCGGTTTAAATTTTTTAGGATATTCATCAACTAGGTCGCTGGCAACTTTTACGCCTGTAATTATTTGTTGCATTATAGCCACAAAGCGCTTAATGCCAATTTCTGCTAGTTCTGGATCCAAAGCTTTTTCAAAACGAACAGATGCTTCGCTGCGTAAACCAAGTTTGCTGGCTGTTTGTCTTATACTAATCGGATTAAAAGTCGCAGATTCTACCACCAAGTTAGTTGTGCTAGATGAAACCTCACTAAACTCGCCACCCATTACGCCAGCCACAGCAATCGCACTTTTATCATCAGCAATAACCAACATCTCACTGGATAATTTTCTGGATTCTCCATCTAGTGTTTTTATTACCTCTCCGGAGTTTGCTGTTCTGACAACAATTTTTGGAGAAGATAATTTTTGTAGATCAAAAGTGTGCAGTGGTTGGCCAGTTTCCAACATTACATAATTAGCAGCGTCCACCACATTATTTATTGATCTCATACCCAGGGCTTCTAATCTATTCTTTAACCATGTTGGTGATGAGGTAATCTTAATTCCAGCCAGCACCACCCCCATATACCTGTGGCATAAATCAGAGTTTTTAATTTCAACTTTAAACCCATTAGAGCCTTTTGGCAAATCAGCCAATTCCGGTAGTTTTAATTTTGTATTCCACAAAGCTGCTAACTCCCTAGCCACACCCAAATGACTCCACAAATCAGGTCGATGAGTAATTGATTTATTATCAACTTCAATAACCAAATCATCTTTACCTAAAGCTTTGGCTAATAGTGTTCCAGGTTTAGCATCCAAATACGATAAATCCATAATGCCGTGCTCTGGTTCGTTATCATCAACCAAACCTAATTCTGCGGCCGAACAAGCCATACCATTACTTTTAACTCCACGAATAGTAGCAGCTTCCAATGACGCAAATTCACCCTCTCCATGCCATTTGACCAACGCGCCAGGTTGAGCCAGCGCGACTTTCATTCCTTCTTTTAAATTAATTCCTCCGCATACTATTTCCACTGTTTTGCCACCAATATCAACTGTAGCTAACTTTAATTTATCAGCATTAAGATGTGTTGATACTTTTATAACTAAGCCTACCGTGACTTTATTCAACTTTTCTGCCTCGCTGGTAACTGATTCTACCTCCATAACTGACATAGTCAAAAGCTCGCCCAACTCGCGCGCACTGATCCGCTTGGGTTTAACTATTAACTCTGCTAATGTTTTGTAAGAAAGATGCATGTAATTTCAAAATGTAAAAATCAAAATGCAAAATGACAGATTAAACTTTAAAATTAATAAATAATTTTGATTTTTGATTTTTTAATTTTAAATTAACTAAAATTGCTCTAAAAATCTTAAATTTACTGACAGAAGAAGAAATGATAAATAACCCTACTTAATATTTCTTGATGAAGCCTCGTGTAATCCAGTAGATAAATCGCCCTTTGGTTGACTTAGACAAAACAATAACACATAATCTTGATCATTATTCTTTGAGGTGTAAGTATAATCTTGATCGGGACAACCTCCTTCCATCCATGGCTGAGGATTACTGGGTATCTGCCCCATATACACGGTTTCAAGTTTAGCATCGCAGTGACTCATAAAACCTTTTGAACTTAAACACAACCCACCCACAGCCAACGGTGCGGTGACTTTTGGATAATAATTTAACTCATCAAAATAAAACTCTAGCACCGTTTGTATTTGCCTTACGTCTGACAATCGTTTACCATCTCGTGATTTTTCTAATTTAGAACTACCTGCGGGTAATACGCCAAGTAGAATCACTGCGATAATTATGTAACTCACCACATTAAACAAAACAGTCAATAGTGCGGTTTGACGACGAGTAAATCCAAGCTTAAACAACCTACTTTTTACTACCCAGTACTCAATAAAAACAGTCGCGGGGAATAAAAATATGATGAAATAGGCAACATCAGTACCATAACCGTTTATTGGTAAAATTCCACCAATTATAGAAGTAACAAGATTGGCGATTAAGGATACTAAAATACTTTGCTTCCACGAAATTTCTTTTTTAAAAATCCAGCGCGAGAAATAGTAAATAGCTAGTGTCTCTGAAATAAAAATTATTGGGTAAATATACCAAACCGGAAGTAATGTATAGATAATTGGGGCTGCTAAATCCGCGTGGGCTATACCAGGCATCAACAACATGATTCCAATAACAAACAAGAGTCTATTAATTTTTATAATTATAAGTCGATTCATAATAGAGTAAATAAAAAATTAAAATTGTTCTAAAAATCTTAAATCACCCGATAAAAATAGACGGATGTCATCAATCTGATATTTCATCATAACCAAACGAGACAGGCCTAAGCCAAAGGCAAAACCAGAAAATTTTTCAGGATTTACACCTCCAGCTTTTAATACGTTGGGATGCACTAAACCACAAGGCATCAATTCCACCCAACCAGATTGCTTACAAACACTGCAACCTTTACCACCGCAAATAAAGCATTTTACATCCAGCTCAAATCCCGGCTCCACAAATGGAAAATAACCAGGTCGCAATCGAATCTCCACCTCTTTTTTAAATATTCCTTTTAACAACTCATTCATTACCCCGATCAAATGAGCTACGGTTATACCCTCTGCCACTACCAAACCTTCTAAGTGCCAAAAAGTATTATCATGAGAAGCGTCAGTTGCTTCATAACGAAAGACTTTTCCCGGCACTACTGCGCGCAAAGGTGCGCCATATTTTTCCAGAGCCCTTACTTGCACGGACGAAGTATGAGTACGAAGCAACATCCTGTTGCCACTAATTGGCTTTTTTTCTTTAATATAAAAAGTGTCTTGAATATCTCGTGCTGGATGCCAGGAGGGAATATTTAAAGCCTCAAAATTATAATACTCGCTTTCCAATTCTGGTCCATCGAGTACCATAAAACCCATAGAGCGAAACAAATCTTCTAGTTCTTTTTGTACAATGGTTATGGGATGATAATGCCCGCGCGCGGGTTTAATACCAGGCAAAGTAACATCAAAAAATTCATCTAACTCTTTATTATTAGAAATATTTTTTTGCGTAAAAGCATTTTCTAAATCAACCTTCAACTCATTGGCTAACTTACCTAAACGTGGCCTCTGTTCTATACTAGATGCTTTAACCAATTGCATGACAGCGGCTAACTCTCCCTTACGGCCTAAATACTTAATCTGCCAATTTCGTAATTCGGCAGTCGAACGTAAAGATGACAATTCAGTCAGCGCTTGTTTTTTTACATTATTAATCTTATCAATCATAAATCAATCTTGTTCAGGCGGAACCTGTCGCCGCATTGATAAAAAGAAAAATTCAATTATTGTTAAAGCCAAAATTAAAATAACTAAATTCCACCATGTTAATAATTTTTGATCTTGAAGTAATAAGGCTAACACAATTACGATTCCTAAAGATATTCCTTGACGAAAAGATATAGAAACTTGCCTAAACACCACTTCATCTTTGCGCAACCAATAGCGAATTGCAAACCCTATCAATGTGGTAGTGCCAATAATGGCAATAAACAAGGCCAGGTAAAAAAACACAAACCCCATTGTTCCAGCTGATTCTGGTGCTAAATAATTAATTACCAATAACCAAGCTGCCCAAGCACCACAGGTACTTAACAGCATTAAAAGAATATACTGGCGTAATGTCATGAAAATTATTAAAAATTAAAAAAGGGGTTTTATTTACCCATTTATTTTAGCATATTTTCAGCATTTCTACAAGTCTAAAATGTTAATGAAATTATGCCAATTCTACTGCTAACATTAGCCAAAAATTCTCAATCTTTTAACCTTTCCAGGAAACCGTGTTTCCAGGATTTTTAAAATCTCTTTTTCTGACAATTTTATCTCCTGCCCCAAGACCGAAGAAGAGACTTGAATATGTAAAGTATCATCCTTAAAAAATACGTTGCGAACAATATCTAAAGCAGAATTTCCCCAACGTTTTGATAAATAACTATTAAATTCTTCAACCATTTGGGCAATAATTGCTTGTTTTAACACCCCGTGATCCAACAACCGCGATGGTAAAATGCTTTTTAATGATTGGAACATAGTTATTTAATTTTCTTAACTATACCTTTATTAGCGTCTACTTCCACCAAATCGCCATCTTTAAATAATAAAGTGGCATTATTAGTACCAACTATACAAGGAATCTTTAATTCCCTGGCAGTAATGGCAGCGTGACAAATCAAGCCGCCTTTATTAGTAACAATAGCCGCTGCTTTTCTCATAGCTGGTAATAAATCAGGACTAGTAGCTTGCGAAAGCAAAATATTACCGCGATTCATCTTTATCATATCTTTAGGTATTTGTATAATCTTTACCACCCCTTTGACTTTTCCGGTATAAGCACATTGCCCCCTAGTTTCTTTGGATAAAGACTGTTCTTGTTGAATAATTAAGGAAGAAACATACTTTTTAGCTTGAGAATCAATCATCATCTGATTGCCTTGCTTATTAACTAAAAAACATGAAAAATGACGTCGTCTTTCTAACGCAGAAATATCTAGCTTCTTTTCCAGAATAAACCCAGGCACCTCCCAAGGAAGAAGGAAAGTAAATATTTTCCAGTCATTCACACCTTGTTGTTTTGCAAGCAATCTCCACAGTGCCTCATATGAATAAAAGCTATGAGTCAAAAGGTCTTTACGTAAACCTTTCTGCCAAATTACGGTCTGGGCTAACTGAACCAGAAATCTCGCTCGATTAGTATAATTTAACTTAGCCATTAACTCCTGCTGTTGTTTTTTTATTTTATTAAGTTGCAGAGGTAAAGACAAATTAACATTTCCCCTACAGACAGTACCGAACTCTTTCTTAAATTCTTCAAATAAAATAACTGGACCTAAATATAAATAATCAAGCCAACAATAATTCCTATATAATTTTTTTAAAATTAAGGTGAGCCGATTTTTACTTAATGCTTTACGGCGGCTAGCTAATAAAGCTAACTTGTAATCTTTTTTTTGATGAAGACTTAATTTGGTAACTTGGCTCAATAATGTCCAATGTTTATTAAAATCCTTAGCAGAAGAGAATCCTCTCAATTCTTCCATGATTTTATTCGATAGATGATTTTTACCATCAATAATTAAACCGTTTACTATTACTCCACTCACTTGATAGAGGTGTTGAAGATTACTAACTTTCATAAACTCCTTCGCTAAACTTGATCTGGATAATTTATCTAACGGTAAATTCCTAAACAACTTAGCGCTCTTAAAAAATTTATCAGCATAAAGGTTAATCTTATCGTATATCTTGGTACGCCATTTGTTATCATTTAACAAGCGATTAGCGGCAAAGTTGGCTGATTTATTAAACTCTTGATCATCAAAAAAATAAGTGCACACACCTTTGTCCATCACTGCTATAACTTTGGTGATATAACTACCACCCCCTAATCGAGGAAAATCATGAACAAAGCCACGTCCATGGTACCCTAACAATAACCAATGGCCACTAAATATCCTGTCATAAATTAACAGAGCCATATTATTTAAATAATGCTAATAATATTAGTATTTTCAGAGGAAGAAAGTAAACGGAAACCGCCTAATGGTTTGGGTCTTTTTGTTTGGGTAAATTCTTTCCTCATTAACTCTGCTATTTGTTCGTCTGTAAATTTCTCATCCTGGTAGCTAATAGCCAAATCCAAAGTACGGGCAAAAAAGCCATGTGAAATGAATAGCGGCTGACGATTGGTATACTTATTTATTCTCCTTAAATATGTCAAAAAATTATTAGCTCTTTTATAAACATCAACAGGCCCCTCATCAATGATGTTGCCGTTTAAGAATGAATCGATGAATTTATTCCTCACCTCACTCATATCCTTAGCTTGTTCATAATATTCTGGAGTTATGTCGTCCATAGGAAATTTTACTTCTTTCAAATAATCGGAGGGGTGTACCTCTATATCAGCATCTACCAACCCTCTGACTAATTCAGCTGTCTGTCTACCTCGCAAAGCTGATGAACAAATAATGATATCAAAATCACCTTTCTTAATTTCTCCACTGCTTATCTTTTCTTGAATCAATTTAGTACTACTTTCTTTGTCTATGGGCGGATCCGTTTCTCCCCTCATAAATTTCACCAGTAACTCATAAGGAGGTTTTTCACCTTTCTCAATATAAGTACTAATATCTAACACGTCGCCATGCCGTAAAAATAGTGATTCTAAATTCTCTCTACTAGACTTTGTGAACATATATTTATTATATCAAAAATTTATACTGACAATCGTGACCGCCGTCTTTGTGAATCTCACTAAAATTATCCTGCTTTATAGATTCTATTATTTGCTCAATAACTTC
Source organism: Patescibacteria group bacterium (assembly GCA_041648575.1). Taxonomy (GTDB): domain Bacteria; phylum Patescibacteriota; class Patescibacteriia; order Veblenbacterales; family UBA10138; genus JBAZOT01. Next base: position 32,890 of record JBAZOT010000003.1, read on the forward strand.
TAAATAGCGCGCTTGTAAATCTTCTAATTCTTCAGCCGCGCCCAAAAACGGATCAGACCAAACATTTTTATTTAAATACCAATATTGGCAATTAACCACTTTCTCCTGAAGAAACTCCTGCGCTGCTAATTGATAAATTAATAACTGGTCCTTGTCCACTTTAGCTAAATTTTTTGGCGGATTTTCACCAGTTTTATAATCAATAATATTTACACCACCGACAGTAACATCCATCCGATCTATTTTGCCGACAAATTTATAATCACCAAAACGTATTTTAAAAAACTGCTCAATATATTTCGGTTGGGGTGGGTTATTTTTAATGGCATCGTAAAAAGTCTTAATTTGCTCCAATCCCCGCTTTTTAAAATTCTCGCGCTCTTGTTTGCTTTCGTACCAATCATCCAACCACACCTCTTGATAAATATTTTCCAGCTCTTTAATAGTTGGTAATTGAATCTTGCCTTTAGTTTTGCTGCCGGCAGTAAACAATCCCAACTGTTCTGAAGACAGGCGGCTTTGCCAAAGTTTCATAAAATGCTCCAAGGCTTTGTGCATGCTAGAACCAAAGCTTAAATAAGCATTACCCGGGGTAGGAATTTTTAGTAAATAACGGTATTTAAATTCCAACGGACATTTTAAATAACTGGAAATCGAAGAAAAAGAAAAATGTTCTGGTATTGAATAACTAACTTTTCTAGTTTTTACGCTGGTTTCTTTTTTATCCAACATTGATTCATCTTTCACTGTTGATTTGTCATAAACATTTTTATCAGCTAACCCAAGCTCATAAAGAAATTGCGACGGCTTCCTTTTTTGCTTGCCAAAATAATCTAAAGCATAAGTAAAATATAAGCTGCGTTTGGCTCGCGTCATAGCTACATAAAACAGCCGACGCTCTTCTTGTAAATGAACATCACCTTCGGGTAAAATTTCCTTAATTAATTCCGTAGGCAAAACAATGGCTTCACGCCGCTCTGTGGATGGAAATCGGCGATCCACTAACTGCACAATAAATACATATTTAAATTCCAAACCCTTGGCCGAGTGCACAGTAATTACTTTTACCATTTCCGGACCTTCTTCCCAAGCTGGCGGCAACTCGCCCTCTTCTCCAGCTTCCAGCTCTAAGGCAAACAAATTTAAAAAATTATTTAAACTTTTGTCAGTATTATCCAATTCAAACTCCTGGGTTTTTTTGAAAAAAGCCGTTAAATAATTAGCTTGTTTAATAACTTCGTAATTATCTTGATTTTGCACTAGCCAATCGCTCACGCCAATATCGCGTATCACGCGCAAATATGTTTCACTGGCTGTTTTTTCGCGGGCAAAACTAGAATGTTTAGTAATAAAATTTAATAAATTTTCAACTATTTTTTGGCCCTCGGTTGATAAAGGAATAGTTTTGGACTGATTTATAGCTTCGTACAAAGACAATGCTTTGCGATTGGCAAAATAAAGCAAGCTAGACAGGTCACTATTAGGCAATTTGAACCAGGGTGTGGTTAAAATGCGGTATAGGGCTTGAGACTCGTGATAATTGTCTAACAGCTTAAAATAAGCCATTAAATCAAGAATAATGGCCTCCTGGTAAAGCCCACGGCTAGCTACATACTCAAAAGGTATGCTGGCCTTGCGCAAACCCTGCAAAAACGGTTCAGCCGAAGCATTAGCCCTAACTAAGATAGCAAAATCATCCCAAGTAGCTTCTGAATCTATCTTTTTTAATTCAACAATTTTATTTATTACTCCAAACGATTCCTGATGAAGATTACTATAAGTCAGCAGTTCAATATTACCTGACTCACAACTGACTGCTTTTAATTTCTTAGATAATTTTTTTGCGCCTTGGCTCAACTTTATTTCTAATCGGTAAGGATTGTTTTGTTGGATAAATTTATAAGACAAATCCAGAATGTCTTGCGTGCTGCGATAATTGGTAATTAACAAAATTTCTTTGGCCTGCGGATAATCTTTTTTAAATTCCAAAATATTAGAAATGGAAGCACCGCGGAATTTAAAAATTGACTGATCGTCATCCCCTACTACCGTAACATTATTAGCTGGAGCTGCTAAAATTTTTATTAATTCGTATTGCGCATAATTAGTATCTTGAAACTCATCAATTAAAATGTATTTGAATTGTTTCTGAAAATGTTTTAAAACCCCAAGCCTAGTACGAAAAAGTTTCAAGCAATAATTAATTAAATCACCAAAATCCAAAGCATTGTTATCTAACAGCAATTTTTGATAAACATGATAAGCCCGCGCAACTTCTTGCAAGCGTACGCTTTCATTTTCGTCTTCATTAATAATCTCGCTTTCGGTTTTTTCCACATCCTTACTTTTTCTCGTACTCTTACTCTTACTAATTTTCAAGAACTCACTTTGACCAGTGTTAAGTCTTTGTGATTCAGCTAGTTTCAAATAATCCCCCGGATACACTTCTTCATCTTTTGCTCGGGAAAAATGCTTAATTAAAGCATGCACAAATTTAGTGGAATTACCCAAAGGCCGATAATAATCCAAATCAAATTTATCTAAATTCTGTTTAACCAATAGCCACTGTTCAGTAGTATTTAACAATTTAAAATCTCCGGGTAAGCCAATGTCCAGGCCATAATCTTTTAACACGCGCTCGGCAAAGGAGTGGAAAGTAGAAACCCATAAATTTACATAACCTAAAGGAAGTAGCTTATCCACCCGCTCTTCCATTTCACCAGCTGCTTTATCAGTAAAAGTTAAAGCTAAAATCTCGTTCGGTTTAGCTTTTTTTTGCTCAATTAGCCAAGCAATCCGCCTGGTAATTACAGTAGTTTTGCCCGTGCCAGCGCCAGCCACTATAAGAAGCGGCCCATCGCCATGCGTCACCGCCACTTTTTGTTCGGGATTTAAATCTTTGAGCAAATCATTGGTTCCTAACTTTTTCACCATAACTTTAGTTTATCAATCATTGACAAATTAGACTAGATGGTGTAAAATGTTTTTACAAAAAACAAAGTATTATTTACAATATCTAAATATAGAAAGGAAAACTGCAATGATAAATACATCTGGTTGCTCAATGGCCGTTATTGTTGGTATATGTCTAATACTTATGGCTGATTTTATTGCACTTATGGGTGCGATCCCACAATATAACTCCATGATTATAATACTCGCGATTGTAATAATGGCAATGGGAATTTTGACACTTAGTATTTCCGCGTATTTTTGGTTAAATAGACTTGACCATAATCAGGGGGAAATATTGAAAAAATTAAAATAACTAAATTAAACACAAACGATTTGACGCTGACAAAAAAAATTGCCGGCGTTTTTTATAAAATTTAAAAAGTGACCCATAATATTTATGAGCCACTTCATGTTAGATAAATCTCTGTTTTACATCTTTACAATATACTGACGCCGTTTGCTACCACTGAAAACATGTAATATTGGAATAACTTCCAATAATTCTCCTTGCTGTGGTGGAAATTTTTTTTCACTATAAGATGAAAACAAGGCTTTGGTCACAAAATATGCTTCGCGTAGCATTAATAATAACTTATCAACACTAATATCTTTAACTCTAGCCCAAGCGCAAGGGTAATGAACTCCAAGAACAATTGTATGAATATCCTTCATTATTGCGCCATCTACTAATTGCTTTAATAAAGCAACGCGCAACGGATTATCAAGTTCATCAATACCTAGAACCGCAGCACCACCATGATGAGAAAAAATATGAATTCGTTTGTTAAATTGATGATGGTGTGTTATCCAATCATGTGAATGATCACCGTCAGAACAGATAATAAGTTCAATTCCGTCTGCACGAGTTAAACTTGAGGAATCAACATCAAGTAGCAGACCGGCTTTTCGCCAAGATGCAATACGTTGAATATCTTCTTTATTAATATCTACCATATTTTTTTCCTTTGATTAATTTATTTATAAAGAACAACATTTTTTAATACTTTATAATATATTAGTAATCAAAAAATGTCAAGAGTAAAAATATTTAACTGATTATAAATTCTATTTATTATTCTTCAATTCTTGGCCCCAGTGGCTTACGGTCGCGTCTTTTGCGAACTACCTTAAGCCGAGCTAATTCTTTTTCCAACTTAGCTGCCAAAGCTGTGTAATCAACTGCCTCAACCTGTTTTTTCTCCATTAAATCCTTGGCTCTTTGTCGCGCTTCTTCTGCTCTAATTTCATCAATTTCTTCTGCTCGTTCTGCTGTATCTGCCAGCACCACGACTTTACCAGGTCTAACCTCAATAAATCCACCAGAAACTGCCATAGAAATTTCTTCATTGCCAATCTTTACTCTGACTTCTCCAGGAACTAATGAAGATACCAAAGGAAGATGATTTGGCAAAACAGTAATCTCGCCCATTTTAGTCGGCAGAGTAATTGATTCCACATTTGGCGCGTCAAACACCACGCGTTCGGGGGTGGCTATTTGAAAATGAAGATTTTTTTCAGACATAAATTTTAAACACTTAGAATTTACTTTACTACCTCGTCTATTCCACCTTTCATGTAAAACGCTTGTTCGGATTTGTCATCGTGTTTACCTTCTAAAATTTCTTTGAATCCACGAATAGTTTCTTTAAGTGAAACATATTTTCCAGGTGTACCAGTAAAAGTTTCAGCTACGAAAAATGGCTGGGATAAGAAACGCTGGATTTTTCTGGCGCGCGCGACAATTAACTTGTCTTGTTCAGATAATTCCTCCATACCTAAGATGGCAATAATATCTTGCAAATCCTTGTAACGCTGTAACACCCGTTGCACTTCACGCGCTACCTGATAATGCTCCTGCCCAACCACTTGTGGATCCAAAATTGTGGAAGTGGAATCCAAAGGATCAACTGCTGGGTAAATACCAAGCTCGGTTAGAGCGCGTGACAATACCACCGTGGAATCCAAATGAGCAAAAGTAGTAGCTGGCGCTGGATCAGTTAAATCATCAGCTGGCACATAAACTGCCTGTACTGAAGTAATTGAACCCTCGCGAGTAGAGGTAATTCGCTCTTGTAATTCACCCATATCTGTCGCCAAGGTTGGTTGATAACCTACTGCCGAAGGAATACGCCCGAGTAGTGCCGACACTTCGCTGCCAGCTTGGGTAAATCGGAAAATATTATCTATAAATAACAGCACATCTTGTTTGGCCTCGTCACGGAAATATTCAGCCAAAGCCAAGCCAGACAAACCAACTCTGGCGCGCACTCCAGGCGGTTCATTCATTTGTCCGAAAACCAAAGCGGTTTTAGCTAATACGCCGGATTCTTTCATTTCATGATACAAATCATTGCCCTCGCGAGAACGCTCGCCTACGCCAGCAAATACAGAAAAGCCGCCGTGTTCCGAAGCAATATTGCGAATCAACTCCATAATCACAACGGTTTTGCCTACACCAGCACCGCCAAATAATCCTACTTTTCCACCCTTAACAATCGGACAAATTAAATCAATCACTTTTATGCCAGTTTCAAATACTTCAATTTTGGTGGATTGATCAGTAAATTTTGGCGCTTTGCGATGCAAGGGGTATTTGGTTTTGGTCTTAACTGGAGGCAAGCCATCTATTGGTTCACCTAAAACATCCAGCATTCGCCCCAAGGTTTCCTTGCCCACTGGGATAGAAATTGGTTGATCAGTATCCAAGACTTTCATGCCGCGCTGCAAACCATCGGTTGAACCCATAGCTACACAGCGTACGGTATTAGAACCCAAATGCTGTTGCACTTCTAATACTAACCGTTGCGGTCCTGTTTTGTGTTCTCCGGCATTGACTAATTCCACCTCTAAAGCATGATAAATCGTAGGAAGTTTTTTTTCAAAAGCCACGTCGACAACGGGACCAATGACTTGTGTTATTTTACCTGTATTCATAAGTTTAGTTATTAGTTAATAGTTGATAGTTATTAGTAATAAATTTAAGCTATTGACAGATTAATAAGTTTATATTAAGGTTAGATAAAATTCAAGATAAATAATTAATTAAAATTGTAAATTTCTAAGGAGTAAAAAATGATTATCTATATCTACGACATATTAACCCCTGATGACCTAACCATCACTGAACTTAGAGAATTAATGAATCATTATGGCCAAAAAGGAATTAAAGTCAAAGTGCTACACATAGAAAAAATTCGGGGGGGAATTGTACAAAATTGCGGTAATATTATTTTACAAACAACACAAGAAGTGGCTACCATCCAAAAATAAAATACTCCTGTCAAATATCAATTTATTCGTTTCTTCAACTCCAGCGATGAATACATCAACGGAGTTTTTTATTTTCTTAAAATTACAGTTTTTATTTTTTCTGGATTCCCCCACTACGCGGGGCAAGCCGCTGGAGTTTATCCCCGCGTAGGCGGGGACGGGAATGACGTTTTTAAATCTTACTCTATACTCTTACTCTTACTTAATTCATCCTTCCACCGCTACACGGCCGCCAGTGATATCTGCTAATTCCGTGGTAATTGAAGCTTGGCGCGCCTGGTTATAAGTTAGGGTTAATGAGGAAACCATATCGTCCGCTGCGTCAGAGGCATTGCGCATAGCCAACATTCTGGCTGAATGCTCCGAAGCATCAGATTCTAAAAGAGCTTGGTAAATTTGCACCTCAAGCAACCTGGGGAGCAAATCTTCCAGTACCTGATCTGGTGTTGGTTCAAATAAATATTCGTAATTATATAAATACGACGGCTGGTACTTTTCTGACTGATTTGGTTTATCTTGATCCGGTATGCGCGCTTGACCTAAATCAGCATCTGCTTCAATTTCTATTGGCAGTAATTGTTTAATACGTGGTTTTTGTGCCATGGGAGAAATAAAATCCGTATATGCCATTACCACGCGATCATAATAACCACGCAAATAATCATCAATTAATAATTTGGCAATCGGAGTTACCTCGTCAATTCTGGTGGTAATGTCAGCTTTGGTAAACTCTGCCATGATAGTATGACCATGTCTAAACATAATGTCGCGACCACGCTTTCCTACAGCCACTAAATCAGCCTCTAGCTCAACCTGCTGACTGCGATGGCGTTCAATATATAAATTTGCTCTATTAGCCAACTGATGATTAAATCCACCGCATAATCCACGATTAGATGTAACTATCACCAACCCAATATGTTTGGTGGTTTCTCGACGATGCAATAACGGGTGGTGGGCAGGATCGGTGCGCCTAACTAGCTCCTGCAGCATTTCCCAGCCCAAATTAGCATAAGTACGCGTAGCTAAAACATTGGCTACTGCTTTTCTCATTTTAGCAGCCGACACCATTTCCATTGCTCGAGTTATTTGATTGGTGTTTTTTATGGAGCGTATTCGCCTTTTTATTTCGCGAGTAGCCTGGGGCATATTAAAAATTTAAAATTTAAAAATCAAAATGAAAACTAAACTATCATTTTTTTAACCTCTTCAACTGCTGTCTTAATTGCTTGTTCAATTTCTGGAGTTAATTCTTTTTTATCAGCAATCTGTTTTAATACCGGCTGTCCTTTTAGATAATGATGGAATTTCTTTTCAAAATCAGAAATTTTCTCGACTGCTACATCATCCAGTAAACCATTAACTACCGAGTACAATATGGCGATTTGATTTGTAACGGACAAAGGTTCATACTGGCCTTGTTTTAAAATTTCAGTAATACGCTTACCTCGCTCTAATTGTTTCTTAGTTGTTTCGTCTAAATCAGAACCAAACTGGGCAAAAGCGGCGAGCTCTCTGTATTGGGCCACATCCAAACGCAATTTTCCAGCAACTTTTTTCATCGCCTTAACCTGTGCTTTTGAGCCAACGCGCGATACTGATAACCCCACATTAACTGCTGGCCTAATACCCTGATAAAATAAATCGCTTTCTAAATAGATCTGACCATCGGTAATGGAAATAACATTAGTGGGAATATAAGCTGATACGTCGCCAGCTTGCGTTTCAATAATCGGCAAAGCTGTTAAACTTCCACCGCCATAATCTTTGTTGAGCTTAGCGGAACGTTCCAGTAACCGGGAATGTAAATAAAAAATATCTCCCGGATATGCCTCACGTCCTGGTGGCCTCCTTAGTAATAAAGAAATCTGCCTGTAGGCCACTGCATGTTTGGATAAATCATCATAAATCAACAACACATCTTTACCTTTATCCATAAAATATTCTCCCATTGCACATCCGGAGTATGGCGCTAAAAACGTTAACGCCGCCGGATCCGAAGCACCAGCTACCACCACAGTGGTATAATCCATGGCGCCGAATTCCTGTAACTTGGCAACAATTTTTGCCACTTTTGATTCTTTTTGTCCAATGGCAACATAAACACAAAATACCTCCTGACCTTTTTGATTAATAATCGTATCAACCGCCAAAGCAGTTTTACCGGTTTGCCGGTCACCAATAATAAGCTCGCGCTGCCCGCGACCAATGGGAATCATTGAATCAATTGCTTTAATACCGGTTTGCAACGGGGTGTCGACTGATTGCCTAGTAATAACACGTGGAGCAATTTTTTCTACTGGATAAAAAGTTTCAGCTTTAACTGGGCCTTTACCATCTAGTGGTTCGCCCAAGGGATCAACTACGCGACCGACAATTCCCTTGCCAGTAGGAACAGATAATATACGGCCAGTGGTTTTTACTGTGTCTCCTTGTTTAATCTCCACATAGTCCCCTAAAATCATGACTCCGACCATTGCTTCTTCTAAATTTAAAGCCACACCAAAAATTCCTTTGGGAAATTCAACCATTTCGCCTGATTGTACCGTCGCTAAACCAGAAATTTTAGCAATACCATCGCCTACCTCCACTACTGTACCGATTTTTTCGCCTGTTACCTTTCCTTCAAAATCAGCTAATTTGCTGGTTAATGATTTTAATAAACTTTCTTTGGTAATTTCAGTCATATAAGCTATTTAAAAAATTAATTTCTAATTTGTTAATTGATAATATAATTTGTCCAGCTTTCCTTTAACGCTAAAATCGAACCGTTCGCCATCTATAACTACCACTACTCCACCCAGCAAATGTGGCTTAACCTGCCATTCAACAGTAAATTCTCCCGGAACAGATTTTTTCAAGCTACTTACTAAGCCTTTTTGCTCTTGAGTATTAAGCTCCCTGCCGGTGGTAATTAATATTTGATGTTCCTGAGTTAAAGAATGCCAAACATCGTTAACCTCCTGAACAATTCTCTTGCGCCAAACAAAATGCTTGTTTTTTAGAACTTGTTGCCATAAACAGTCAATAATTTTATCTTTATTTGCTGGCTGCCGCAAGACATCGGAGATTAATTGTTTAGCGTAATAGCGAGGACTTATTTTCATAATTATTTTTTGTGATTACGATTAGTTATTTCTTGCATTGCTTCATCAATCACTTTTTTGTCTAAAGTAGGAGTTGTTACTTTACCTAAAACTTTAGCCACTGCTTGGACCACTAAACTAGAGGCCTGCTTTTTAACTTCATTTAACATCTCTTCTTTCTCCACTATAAATTTTTGACGTGTCTCCTGAACCACTCGTTCTGCTTCGGTACGTACTTTTTGCAACGTTTCCTGACGCTGGACTTCGCTTCTGGCTTCACCCTGGCGCTGAATTTCTTCCGACTGTTTTCTAGCCTCAGTTAAAACCTCTTCTCGAGTTATGGTTAATTGCTTCATTTCTTGTTCAATCCGTTTGGCGTCGGCTAGACTTTTTTCTATTTCCTTGGTCCGACTGTCCATAGTTTTCATTAATGGTTTAAGTGCAAATTTCCACAATACTCCTATTACAATACCGAAATTGATTAATTGGGCAATCATTAATTTCCAATCAACGTGAAATGTATTTATAAAATCTTCCATAAATATTAATTAAAAATAATCATTTTTCGGCAGAAGGCTTGCGTTTTTCAAACCTTCTGAATGAAAAACAACTATTTGATGCCAAAGGCAATAATCAAAGAGTAAATAGCAATAGCTTCCGCAAAAGCTGCTGCTAACAGCATGGGGATCAAAACTTTTCCCGCGGCTTCTGGATTTCGTCCAATAGCTTCCACTGCTTTGGCGCCAATTTTACCAATAGCCAGAGCTGGTGCAAAACCACCAATAGCGATAGCTAAAGCTTTGGCAATAACTGCTAATTCCATATTTTTTGACCTTTCTTTAGAATAGTTGCTAGTTTGCGACGGATATTATTATTTAACGTCACCAGCAAATACTCAGTTAATTAATAAATGCAAATTAATGTTCCTCTGCTGTCGAAGCAACAGAAAAATAAACTAAAGTTAGCATGGCAAAAATCAACGCCTGAACAACACCCACTATTACTTCTAAAAACATGAAGGGTATAGGCAAGACAAAAGCAAAAATTACGGCAATTGATGCTAATAATACTTCACCTGCAAAAATATTACCAAATAATCGAAAAGATAGTGAAGCGACTTTGGCCGCTTCTCCAATAATTTCAATCAAACCAACAAAAAATTTTACTGGACTGATAAAAATTACTGCCGGCTCTTTAATTATTTTCTTTGGTATATTTATTAATTCCTTAATGTTAATAAACTTATTAAAATATTTCCAAATGCCTACTGAAATAACGCCAAAAAGATTTGAACCAATCACCGCCATCACTGCCAAAACAAAAGTAGTGTTGAAATCTGCGGTAGCGCCACGTAACAATGGAACAAAAACTTGGTGTCCGCTCTCAACCTCTATAAAACCAACCGACCCAACTCCTGGTAACAATCCTAACCAATTATTCAATAGAATAAAAATAAAAATCACAAAAACAAAGGGAAAAATTTTAAGAGATTTTTTTCGATCACCGGTAACTTGGTCAGCCAACCCTAATGACCCTTCAATAATAGTTTCCAACGCAGTTTGCAACCGCGAGGGAATTCTGGTTATTCTTTTGCTAATTACCATAGCAAATAAAACCAAAATCACCACTACCAACCAAGAATTAATTAATGAATTAGTAACTGTAAAATTGCCAATGTGAAAAATCGGTTCTGAATACAAAGTAACTTCGTGAGTTACCTGCTGTTCTATATTTTCTTCATTAATCAAGGTAGTTTCATTATTAACTGGTAATTGAAGATTATTGGTTTCTTCTGCTAACATCATTAGTGGTCTTTCTTTGACGCGCTTCTTTGTCTGCTTCCGCAATATATCTGGAAGCGATGCGAGTTATAGACAAGGTAGCAACAACAATTCCTAAACTTAATAAAATTAAAGTATACAGAGGTTCGCTATTATATATTTTATCCAAAATCCTGCCGCCATAAAGCGCCGCGATTATAGGCACCACAATTAACCCAGTTACTTCCGAAAAAAGCGCCAGGGCTTGGTGCCACCACTGGTTATTTTTTTGCTCAATCATAGCTTTATTTTACCCCTAGACGCTCCTTTTGGACAGCGCAATCTAAAGCATTGATTATTAACTCGCTCGGACTAAATAAACTTATGATGATAAATAAAAAGGGCAGTGGTAAAACCTCAAGCGAGTATTATAACCATTTTTTATGATTACGTCAATGGTTAATAAATTTTTTGGCTAAAATTAGATAAAAAACAAATATAACTCTAATTTTTAAGAGTTTTTTATCTATTATAATTTATTCATCCTCGTTCTTCGGCTTATCTAAAACTAATGGTTCAATCTCGGCCGCCGTTCCAGAAATTCTTAGCACATCCTTATCTATCTTCCCCAATTCTTTATAAGCAATATTGTAAGTACTAACAGTTGTTCCTAAATGCCCACCCAACTTTTTCATATACTCTTCGTAACTGGCAATATGTCTCCCTAACGCTTCTACGTTTTTTCTAATCTCTTTAGCCGATTCTTCTATTTGTAAAGCTTTCAAACCCTGCAGCACAGTTTGTAAATATGCCAAAAAAGAAGTTGGCGAAACTATAATCACATGTTTTTCTTTAAACGCATACTCAATTAAATCACGGGTATTAACTTTTACCGCGCCAACCTGTGTCACTAACAAATCATAATAAATTGCCTCATGCGGAATAAACATAAAAGCAAACTCCATGGTTTTTTCAGCTGGTTTTACGTATTTTGAAGTTTCATCAATTCGCGCCTTTAAATCAGCTTTAAAGGTTTTTTCTAACCGCTCGCGTTCTACTGGATCTCTTTCTTCAGCTAAACGATTATAATTTTCCAGAGAAAACTTAGAATCAATGGGAATAATTTTGTCTTTTACAAAAACTACTGCGTCTACAATCGTACCGTCTTTAAATTCATATTGCATCTGGTAACTGCCAGTTGGTAAAACATTTTTTAATAAAGTCTCTAAATAATATTCACCCAATATTCCCCGCTGCTTTGGATTTTTCAAAATATCTTGTAAACTTTGCAGCTGATCAGCAAAATTAACCACCTGCTTGTTGGTTTCATCCAGCTTAGTCAGACGCTCGGTTACATCCCGTATTATTTTAGCTGACTCCCCAAACTGCTGTTGCATAGCCTTGGTTGATTCGCCCAATTTATTATCCAAAGTTCTGGTAATCTCATTTAGCTGGTTTTGGAGCATTAATAAACTATTTGCATCGGGTGCTGAACCAGTAGAAATGCGCGATTTCAATAATAAAAACAAGACGACAAACCCTACTAGCACGACAATTAAAAGTATAATAAATTCTATACTCATAGAATTATTATAACAGAACTTCGTTCTTTTGCCAGGATCTTATTTACTATAAAAATTGTGTTATACTTAAAGTAAATCTAACAAAAAGTGCCATTTTACAAATCAATACCCCTGAAAGGAGTAACGCCATGACTAAAGCTCTGACTTTTAATCGTACTACTTTTCCCCTTCTTTACCGTCGCTATTTAAGTATTGCTTTAACTATAGCAATCTTTGTACATCTTGCGGTAATTGCTGTTTATTATATTGTCTCGTCATTTACCGTTGAAGAGTCAATAGTAATGGTCAGACTAACAAAATATATCGACCTACCACCTCCACCATCAATAGATCAGGCTAATAATCCACCAATAGTTAACTTTAATATACAAGCAACAATTGGAAAAGGGATACCCGTCCCTGTGCTTGACGCAGAAGTCAATCCCGATCAAACCATTGCTTCACAAACAGAACTATCACAGCAAGCTAACGCCACCAGTAATATTTTAAATACTCAATCAAATGTAGAATTTATTCTTGACCAAAAAATTAATATTGAAGACGAGGAACCTCCTGATTTTGTGCCAGTAGAGAAACAACCTGTGCCTGTTAAGACTCAACAACCAGCATATCCTGAAATTGCCAGACGAGCTGGTGTGGAAGGAACTGTTTGGGTAAAAATTCTTATAGATAAAGAAGGTAAAGCTAAGAAAGCGGTAATTATTAAAAGCGATGCAGAGATATTTAATGAAGCGGCAATTCAGGCTGCACTGCAATGGGTGTTTACGCCCGCTATGATGAATAATGGTCCAGTTCAAGTATGGGCCGCTGTTCCTTTTCGTTTTAAATTAAATAAATAAAAAAACTGCTTTGACAACATCAACTCAATAAACAAAACAATCCCGTGTATTCCATCACGGGATTTTAATTTACCAAATAAATGTAATAATCCGAGTCGACAACTAGTCATTTTTATGTCTGGCCAGACATAAAAATGACTATCCCAATTTAAAGGGGAAATGGAGAAAATTTTTGGAATAAAATACATTCGAACCGCCACGCGATTTTAAATACCAAAAAAGGGCCACAAAACCAACTAAAACTATTATGATTAAAAATATAAATTCCGTATTCATAACACCATTCTAGCAAAAAAGAAAGGGTCTGGAAATACAATCCCAGACCCCATGAAACTACTATCTAATGGCCTTAGTGCTAAAACGATTGAAATGATCGGACAATCTTATCCACCCAGCTAGCCCTACGCATTAACTCGTTAGCTATCTGCGGTGCTTGACCCTCCATTACCTTCGCCTCCTCAATCAGTATATTCCTCATCTCAACATTGGTGAGACCAGAAACATCATACCAAGCCAACGCGGTATCCAGATAAGAAATATTACCTGGTTCCATGTATCGTTCTCCAGTAACAACACTACGCATACCGTCGCTATAGAAACTGAGATACAAATTACCAACCATCACCGCCGAGCGCGAAGCTGATACCGTATCACCGCACTTGATGTATAAGTGATAAGCATACTCTGGAAAACTCTTTCTCCCATAACCATCATCACAATGTGGTATCCCATAGTATGTTAAGTCTGCTAGGAGTAAGCCCCACCCCTGACGTCTCTTGAACCAGTATGGATCATCACAGGAACTATCACATATCTGATAAATCCTTCTCACTGTGTTTACAAACTCCCAACCACAATAAAATGGGTCATCGGTCCCTGAATAACCCCCTACATCAGTCCATGAATAATTATCTGGGTTATATCTCATACCCTCCACAATCTTATACTCGACCAGATTCTTGACCAAAGTGCGATAAGACTGTTCAGGGGACTCTTGCTTTTCCTTGGCAGGTAAAGTGTTATTTATGACTAAACCAGCCACAGCCAAAAAGATAATGATTGTAAAGTACTTTTTCATATAACACCTGTTTATTTTTGTTTAATAAATTCCCCATTATTTGGGACTTTTTTAAAGATCTTTACTGTTTTTACAATAACAATACATAATACGGCAAACTACTTTATTTGTCAATATCCATACTAAACTAGATTAAATCACCAACTAGTCATTTACCCTTTCGCGCGAAAGGGTAAATGACTAAAGAAATAATTTATGCATAAACAGTTAATTAGCTAGTCTGACGGACTTGCTTAAGAAGCTGCTGCAACAAACTACTTAACCCCTCATCTAAACTATATAGACCTACGTATCCAAATTGCCTGCGTTCTAAAAACCCCACTTGCCGCAATAGCACTAAGTGTTTAGAGGTGGACTTAAATGATAGATGAATCGCCGTCGCAACGTCACCTACTGTCCGCTCTTTACCATCGGACAACAACCTTAGTATCTCCAGCCGCTTTCTCGCACCCAGCGCCCGGTAAACCTTTTCTAACTCTCGTAGACGCATGTTGGTAGTATATCATATTTACTGATTCGCGCGAAAGGGTAAATAATCATATAAACCAACACATTTACAAACTAAATAAATTTCTCGCATTTTGAGTTGTAACCCTAGCCAGCTCGTCTAAACTTATATTTTTCAATTCAGCTATTTTCTTTGCCACCTCCACTATATACGCCGGCTCGTTGCGGGTGCCCCGATAAGCTTGGGGGGCCAGATACGGCGCGTCTGTTTCTACCATTATCCTATCAATTGGAGTTTCTTTTACTACTTTTAACAATCCCGGACTGGCATTTTTAAAAGTAATAATTCCGGTAAACGATAATAAAAATCCTAAATCTAAAAATTGTTTAGCTTGCTCTTGGGTACCTAAAAAACAATGAGCCACGCCCTTTTTTGATAATCTACCTTTGTCTAATTCTTGTTTTAAAATCATCAACAAATCATCATAAGCTTCACGGCAATGAATAATAACAGGTAAATTAAGTTCGTCGGCTAAAGTAATATGCTGCCTAAACAATTCTTGTTGCTTTGTTTTAACTTCTGTCTTATCAACGCCATCTGGAAAACGATAATAATCCAATCCACACTCCCCTATGGCTACCACTTTACTACCAGAACCACGTGCTAAAGCAGAATATCTTGATGGATTAAAAACCTCGGCCCGAGTTTTAAAATAAATTTCTTCCTCATCCACTTCTTGCTCAAATAAATGAATGGGATGAAGCCCAATCGCGGCATATAAATTATCATGTTCCTGTGCTAATTTTACTGCCCGCTCCGATGTGTCCCATTGACTGCCAAGATTAATAATACAAGTCACACCAGCACGATGAGCTCGTTTAATTACCTCATCAGTATCATTCTTAAACGCATTAAAATTCAAATGGCAGTGAGTATCAATCAACATTTATTAAATAGACAAATTAACATTAGGAATGTATGGTTGTATTTTTTCGAGAACTTCCGGTAATAATGGGATTAAAACTCCGGCAAACATAATTAAATCTTGGGCAATATCAGAATTAGCTATAGCTTGAGTAATTGATAATGGCAAGTCAACTGATCCGGAAAAATATAAAACTAAGCCCAAGGTTAAACCACCCTCTACCAACCCCAGCACCGCACCACCTAAATGATTAATAGTTTTTAAAAATGGAATAAAGCTGACAAAACGAAAAGTACGATCCAAAATATAAAAACCAAAACCAACCAAGCGATTAATCACTATAAATAATATAAGAAAAATTATAATTTTAATCCATCCTGAATCATAACCAATCCAATTGACAACTAAATCAAAAATTGGCAGATAAAGTCGTCCAGCAATAAACGCACCAGCAATTGTCCCCACTAAAGCTCCGAGTGTATGAATAAAACCAAACCAAAATCCAAACCAAACAAAACCAAACAAAATAAGAAGTAAAAATGCATCAAAAATTCCCATAAATGTTATTATTAGTTAGTTAATCGCGGAAATAATGGCTCCGCTTTAGTAATTTTATCAGCAAATAGCGCCCGTTGAATAGTCTTGGCAGTTTCGGGCATAAAGGGTAATAACAATTCGGCTACCAATTGTAATTTTGCAACACTTTCTCCTAAAAATATTTTAACTTCATCAATTTTACCCGCTTTAAAAAGTAGCCATGGCTTGTGGTTGTCAATTGATTGATCAATTTCCCTACTTAAACCAAAAATATAATTAAGCGCCCCATTAAAATTTAGTGAATTAATATAATCATCTATACTACCCCTAACCGGTGAAGATTTTTTTATACCATACTGTTCCACCATATTAGTAACTCGAGAAAAAGTATTGCCCAGACCATTAGCCAAATTGCTATCGTAACGCTCTCGAAAACGAGCTAAAGAAATATCGCTATCATTTGCAAAAGATAATTGCGATAAAATAAGATACCTAGTGGCATCAAGGCCAAATTGCTTAATCAAATCAGCAGGATCAATAACATTGCCTAAAGATTTGGACATCTTCTGGCCATCAACAGTAAAAAAACCATGTGCGGCCACTACTTTGGGTAAATCTAATCCAGCTGCCAATAAAAAAGCTTCCCAAATAACTGCATGAAACCATAAAATATCTTTTCCTAATAAATGAACCTGAGCAGGCCAAAAACCTTTTGCTTTCTGGATAAATTGAGTTGCCGAATAATAATTAACTAGAGCATCTATCCATACATAAACCGTTTGTGTTTTGTCCCAGGGTATTGGTACACCCCAACTTACTTCGGATCGTGAAATTGAAACATCATCTAATCCTTTTTTTAATTTTCCTACTATTTCATTTTTTCGTTCTTCAGGAACAATCTGGTATTTACCTTGGTTTATGGCATTAAGTAACTCTTCTCTAAAAGCCGATAGTTTGAAAAAATAATTTTTTTCCTTTTGCTTAACTGGTTTATCTTTGGGATGTAATGGACATACATTGTTAATCAAATCATCAATCTGTAAAAATTTCTCACAACCGATACAATAAAGCCCTTCATATTCCCCATCATAAATAAATCCGCGATCATAAATTTTCTGCAATAATTCCTGCACTATTTGTTGGTGTTCCGGTTGAGAGGTACGAATAAAATCATCATGAGACAACCCGAGGATTTTCCAAGCCTGTTTAAAAGTTTGGGAAATTTTATCTGTAAATTCTTCAGGTGTTAAACCAGCAGCCTCGGCCGCCTGTTGAACCTTGGCGCCATGCTCATCAGTTCCAGTTAAAAAAAATACTTCATCCCCCCTATCTCGATGCCAACGCGCTAAAACGTCAGCACATAAAGTGGTATAAGCATGCCCCAGGTGTGGTTTATCATTCACATAATAAATAGGAGTGGTGATATAATATTTACTCATATTTTTATTTACCTTCTGTATTAACAATAACAACGAATTCGCCCTTGGTCGAGCTGGCCTGCAGTTGTTTTAAAATTTCCGTCGCAGTTCCACGATAAATAGTCTCAAATTTTTTTGTTAATTCCCGCGCCACAATTAAGCTTCGGGCGGGTATAATTTCGGATAATACTTCAAGCGTTTTAACTATCCGATAAGTTGATTCATAAAAAATAACTGGCGAAGAACTAGCAGCTACTCGTTTAAAAAAAGTTTGCCGGCCTTTTTTGTGAGGCGGCCAACCAAAAAAATAAAATTCCTGTAAATTTATACCAGCAATGGAAATGGCACAAGTTAAAGCCGATACCCCAGGTATAGGCACAATAGTAATTCCCTGTTTAACCGCTTGTTCAACCAATTTACCACCCGGATCAGCCAACCCTGGCGTACCAGCATCTGTAACATAAGCGAATACGCTGCCCTTTATTAATTTATTAACAAATACATCTAACTCCGCTTGTTTTGAGTGTTGATGTAAACTAAATAACTGTTTATGAATATCAAAACGCTCGAGTAATTTACTGGTTACTCTTTTATCTTCACAAATTATTGCATCAACCTGTTTTAAAACATCCCTAGCCCTAAAAGTCAGGTCAGCTAAATTACCAATAGGTGTTGCTACGACATACAAAACTCCAGCCATGATATTAACTTAAGGTATTTTATCAGAAGTTGTCTCCTCGGTTTCCAATTTTTGATCACTAGTTTGCCAACCTTCAAAAAAATCAGAAACAAATACCGCAATAGCAGTGGCTAAAGGAATAGACAAAATCGCGCCCATAATTCCACCTAATTTTACGCCAACCAATATCACTACTATTGATATTATTGGGTTTAAACCAACCGCTTTCCTCATAATAGTCGGCACAATAATATTGTTCTCTAATTGCTGCACTACTACATAAAGAACAACAATTAATAAACCTTGAATTGGTGAAATAGTAAAAGCAAGAAAAACAGCTGGTATGGCTCCAATTATTGGACCGACAAAGGGAATAATTTCTGTTAAACCAGCCCACAACGCCAACACTAAGGCATATTCCATACCAAATAATTTTAGACCAATATAAGTCAACGCTCCAATAATTAACATTAATAACAATTGCGCCCGAAACCACAAACCCAGCTTGATATTTATCCTGCTCATCAACTGCATAATGTATGGCTGATACTTAGCTGGTGTAATGGACCGTAAAAATCGTTTAAGACCGTTTTCTTGCACAATCAAATAAAAACTAATTACTAAAATTACCACCAACTGAATCAATCCGCCAAAAATAGAAGTGACAGTAGAAAAAATTGAGTTAGCAGTACTGGCCAGTGTTGCGCCGATATTTTCTAAAAATGATCTGATGGTTGCGGCCGACTCTATATCACTAGAATGTTGTATGGCTGATAGTCCACTAACTGCTTTAATATAATAATTGGGCAAAGCAGAAGCCAACTGCTGTATTTGCTGAACCAGTGGCGGTATTAATAAAAAAACTACCAATGAAATTATTAAAAAAATTGCCAAATAAATAGCAATCAATGATACGGCACGAGGTATTCGATGTCGTTGTAATGAATCTACCCAAGGCCCCAAGGCAGCCGCTACCACAACTGATACAAATAACAGCCCTAAAATATCCAGGATCATATATAACAAATAGATTAACAGAATAACTAAGGCCACTTTTACTATGGAGCCAATAGAAATGGTTAATGATGAAGTGTTAGATAATGGTCTTTGCATAAGTGTTTAATTAAATTATTTTAACCAAGAAACAAATTTTTTAGCCTCTTTAAAAGGCCCAATCATAGCTAAAGTATAACATTTGGGATCAATAATTGCACGCGCCACCCGCTGTAAATCTAATGCAGTGATTTTTTGAATCCTATTGATTAATTCAGCTGGCAGCTCTAATTTATGCTCCAGTAGTATTTGTCTACCTATCAATTCAGCCACACTAGCCGAATCTTCCAATGAGAGTAATAATTTTCCTTTAACAAAATCCTTGGCCTTGGTTATTTCTGTTAATGGAATTTTTTCTATTCGCAGTCGCTCTAATTCTTGACGGATTAAAGTTACAGCCCTGGATAACCTGTCTTTATCCAACCCAGCTTGAATAGCCAAAACACCAATACCTTCATAGGCAGATAATGATGCTCTTATAAAATAACACAAACCTTCTTGCTCTCTTAATCGAGAAAATAAACGCGAACTCATGTTGCCGCCTAGAATCACTGCTAATAATTCAGCAATTAAAATGTCGGGGTGACGTAATGATAAAGCCGGTAATCCTAATGATAGCTGTATTTGTTTGGTATCTTTGTATTTTACAACTACCTTTGGCTGCCTAATCTTAATAATTTGTTTGCCAAATTTTGGTTTTATACCAACACCAGTATTTTTTCCAAAATATTTATTTATCAACTGAAGTGCCTGTGAATTACTTTTTCCCGATACAACTAGTAGCATATTTGAGGGGTGATAATATTTTTTCAAATAATCATGAACCGCTGGCTTGGTTAAAGACCGTACTGATTCTCGCGAACCGCTTATTAATCGTCCCAAGGTTTGGCCTTTAAACATTTCGCCCTCAAGTAAATCTTCTACATACAATATTGGATTGTCTTCATACATATTTATTTCCTGAACAATAACTTCTTTTTCTCGCGCCATTTCTTGTTTATCTATCAATGGCTGCCAAACCAATTCCGATAACACTTTAAGTATAGTTTCAAAATGTTCAGCCGCTGCTTTAATATATAAACCTGTAACCTCTTTACCGGTATAAGCATTAAAATCTGCCCCTAAACCATCAATTAAATGAGTAAGCTCTTTTGAGGTTGGCCAGGTTTTAGTACCTTTAAAAACCATGTGCTCTAAAAAATGTGAGACACCTGCTTGATTATTTTTTTCTAGACGCGATCCGGTATGTACCAAAACCAAAACCGTCACCGCTTCGGTTGAACCAAGATCAGCGATGACTACTGGCAGCTTATTTGCCAAACTATAACGTTTTTTTATTTTCATTTAAATAAAAGAATATTTTTCATTAAAGTAGCCTAACAGGTCGCTAATTACCACCCGCTCCTGCTTCATGGTGTCGCGATCGCGTACCGTTACTTTATTGTCGGTTAAACTTTCAAAGTCAACCGTGACACAATAAGGCGTACCAATTTCATCTTGCCGGCGATAACGACGCCCGATAGAGGATATTTCATCGTAATCAACCATAAAACTAGAGGATAAAACCTGCCAGATTGATTGAGCAACTTTACTAAGTTCTGGTTTTTTGGAAAGTGGTAAAACTGCAGCCTTATAAGGCGCTAAGTCTTTATGAAGTTTAAGTACTACTTCGGTCTCTTTGGTAGATTCAGTAGTAGTAGTACGCCCGCCCTCAATTTCAGTATAAGCGTCAACTAAAAACGCTAAAGTTGCCCGATCAGCCCCACCCGAAGTTTCAATTACCCAAGGAGTATATTTCTCACCTGTTTCTGTATTATGATATTTTAATTCCTTGCCGGAAAATTTCTCATGTCGTGAAAGGTCCCAATCGCCCCGATTATGAACTCCTTCTAATTCCTTAAATTCCGCATCGCCAGCAAAAGGAAATCTATAATCAATATCTACAGCGCGTTTGGCATAATGAGCTAACTCATCCTTTTTGTGTTCTCGAATATTAAGGTGCTCTGATTTAATGCCATAAGCCTTATACCACTCTTGTCTTTGTTTTAACCAATACTCAAACCACTTATCAGCGTCTTTAGAATTTATAAACCACTGCATTTCCATTTGTTCAAACTCCCGCGTACGAAAGATAAAATTTCCTGGCGTGATTTCATTGCGAAAAGCCTTGCCAATTTGAGCAATACCAAAAGGAATTTTCTGTCGCGTGGTATTAACCACGCTATCATAATCAACATAAATACCCTGAGCTGTTTCTGGCCGCAAATAAAGCTGCGCTGCATCTCCCTCCACTGGACCCATAAAAGTCTTGAACATTAAATTAAAATCGCGTTTACCAGTTAATTCTCCATTGCATTCAGGACATTTTAATTCACTAACGTCGCGTGGTATTTCTTTATCCCATTTAGGATAAAGGCTACGGAAATCTTCTAATAAATGATCAGCGCGAAACCTTTTTTTACATGATTTACAATCCACCAGTGGGTCGGTAAAACTTTGAATATGACCCGATGCCTCCCAAACCTTGGGGTGCATTAAAATTGCTGAATCTAACCCCACAATATCCTGATGTTGTTGCACCATCGTTTTCCACCAAGCTTTTTTAATATTGTTTTTCAGCTCCACCCCCAGCGGCCCGTAATCATAACAAGAATTAAGCCCGCCATAAATTTCTGATGAAGGAAAAATAAATCCCCGCCTTTTTGCGAGGCTGACAATTTTCTCCATTTTATCTTGAACTGAAGATGTTTTATTGACTTTAACCATAGTGTCTTTACTTTAATAAATTTTATGGTTTTTGGCAAATAAAAAACTCTTTAACAATATATGACAATTGCCCATTATCTATTATTACTCAATTAACTTCTTAAACTTTTCCACCATTGGCACTTGTTCTGCTTCTACTCCATAAGATTGTGCTAAATAATATGCTGTCCAGTCTGCTAACAATAACGAGGAAAATACCTTTTGTAAGTGTGAATCACCTTGTAATTTAATTATTTTAACAGGAAACTTTCTATCTTTATATAACTTTTCTAATACTTCCATTCTGGTTTGAATACGTTCATTATCATCATCATCTAGTAAAAAAATAAAAAAATACTTTTTGGATAAAGCACGTGTAGAGCCAACCGCATCAAAACCCGTCATCTCATTATGATTCATTTCCGGCAAAATATTATAAAAAGCAGGAATTTTTCCTGTCTCATTTAATTTTATTTTCCAGCTATAAGCAATTATTTGATTACGAAATGAACTGTAAATAACTGGCACATATTCATGGAGTGTTTGTGCCAATTCTTTTCCTACTGGTTCCAACGCTTCGGGATTAAGCAAACGCAACAATGAATTGGATTGTTTAATTAACTGATCTTCACCCATTGCTTTCAATATCGCTCGGTAATTAAAACCTAATGCCATGCGCGGTTGAATGCCGGTGTTGGGAATGATAATTCTAGGAACTTTGTATTCCTCAGCTAATTCATGCAACTTGCCATTAATAGATATTGCCAAACGCTGGTATTTTAATTGTCCAGCGCAATTAAAACCGTCCAACGGCTCTTCCGTATTTCCAGAGTAAGATACAAATATAGTTAGGGTTTTTGACTGTTTATTTTTAGGAATAAAAGGCAACCCGTAATCAGGATGGGTGACGAGTGGTAATTCGGGATTTAAGGACTTTACTAAATTAGCAGCCAACAGTGACCCCCCAATACCACAGGCCACAAAATTGTTAAAATTTTTGGTATTACAAACAGGATCTATTCGCGGATTAAACAAAAACTGTTTGGGAAAATTTAAAATAGCTTCGCGCATCATAAATTTATGAATTAAAAATATTATAAAAATAATGATATTGGTCTGCGATGCTATCTATTGCTTGCTGGTCAGTAAGTTTATTATTCAAATATTGCTTTAATGATTCTAAAAAAATAGTACGACCAATGGCAAAACCAATAACGCCAGTGATCCCCTTACCAGCCATTAGCCACCTTTCCATATTTTGCGGATTTTCTCCCCTACCTAAAATAATTAAATTAACATTATCCCGTCCACCAGCTTTAATTTGTTTAATCGTTGTTTGATAATGATCTGATTTAGTCATGCCCTCAATTTTCCAAACATCTGGCTCTACTCCAGCAGTTTGTAATTCAGCTATCATTTTTACTACCAAAGAAGGGCGAATTTCTTGATCATATTTATTAATATCACCAGCTTGTGCTAATTGTTCCGCTGTTGCCGGCACTAAAGTTTCAATTAAAAATTTATAACCGCTCTTATGGCACCAATCACTAAACTCTTTTAATTTTTTTTGCTGCCGCAAATTTGATTCTTGATCACCCCGCGGATTGTAGCGAATTAAAGCTTTAATAAAAGTTGGCTGATATTTTTCTATATGTTGATCAAATTCCTTACCGTATTCTAGAGTAAATTCTGTTTGTCCACTTTTTTCTACTGACAAACAAACTAAATAACCAGCGTGCTTAGCTTCGTGTAATATTTTATCGCAAAACTGTTCATCTACCAAAATCGCAGCTCGTTCTTTCGGCACTAAATTACTTTCTATCGCTTTAACAAAACCCTGATAAATTAGATGTTTTAAATCACAAATCTTATGTGAATCTTCATTACCTAACTCACCACTAATATGCAGTAAATCACGAATAAACGAAGACCGATGGTCAAAAGCCAAGATAAACAAGGGTTTAGTATAACCTAAATTTGCTACCATAGTTAAAGTTTACCAAGTTTTACTGATAAATTAAACCCGCCGTTACCTTGTATCTATTGTTCTTTAAATTCATCCAAGCAAGTTTCCAAATCTGGGGTTTTGGTCCAACCACATTGGTTATCTTCCTGGCGCTCGCAAACCGCCCGAGTATAACACACGTATTCGGGTTTAAAGTCGCAAGTCGTAATAACTTCTTCATCAGCGCAAATCTGTTTACTACAACCAGTTATAATACACGGTTTGGTGAGTAGTTGATTATCTTCACCAAATAATACCGGGATATTAATTTGTGCGTCGTACTCTGGTAAACCAGAAGGATTGTCTTTTTGTAAAACCAAAACCCCAGCATCGCTAGATGGTTTGGTAAAAGTTAAACTGGCAACAAATGGCACAAAATTTTCTGTCATCCAATCACTTTGCGCTTGGGCAATACCTTGGGCTAATATATTTCCTTGGTCATCTAAAAGTCTAATCGGAAACGATGCTTCAAAAAACCAGGTTCCGCGCGCCTCTCCAGTAACTTGTAACGGACTGGCTACTAACTGCTGCTTCTGCGGTTTAACAACTTTAATTAAATTCTCAACTTCTTGATCAACATCAACTGGACTATTGTTAACTATAGGCGAATTATTATTTAAGTTATCACTGGTCTCAAACTGCTGCCAAATTATAAATCCCATCCAACCCAAAGCTAAAATGATTACCAGACTGATTATTATTCTTATAATTTTAGTCATAGATTTTGTTATGGTTGTAAAATATCTTCAGTACGTCCGTCAATAGAAATTATAACTTGTTTAAGTTCTGGAAATTGTTGCAGAGTGCTAATAATTTGCTGACGAATATTGGTCACTCGGCAAGAACCGCCGACTTGATACTCTAACTGTTGATTAAAATCAACGCGTACTACACACTGTTCAATGATAAAATTTTGAATAACTACTCCTTGATTAATACTAGTAAAATAACCTTGTTCTTTCTCGTCATCGGTTGGACCAATTAGTAGACTTTCCAGGACTACTTGCTCTTTATTAATAATGGATACCTGCCTTAAAACTGGAAAAACCTTAGTACAGTCTAGTGCTTGTGGATCAAGCTTGCTATTGCCAAAAAATAATTCCACTGTATTCATTTGCTCTAGTGGCGCTTTGGCTTCTTGAATAGTTAATATAAAAAATATTAATGCTATGATTAAAAACAGTACAATAATCAACAATACATAACGGCGGGTCATAAAATATTAATTGATTTCTAATAATTCAATTTCAAAAATAAGTGTGGCTTTGGCGGGTATCGCTCCATTGCCCACGCCTTGATCACCATAAGCAAGGTTAGAGGGAATAATCAATTTGCGCTGTTCGCCTGGCTTCATTCCCACTAATCCCTGATCCCAACCCTTAATAACTTGCCCCTCGCCAAGGGAAAACACAAATGGTTCACCACGATCCCGACTGGAATCAAATTTTGTACCATTGGTAAGCCAACCGGTATAGTGGACTGCTAGCTCGTCGCCTGTTACTGCTTCGCGCCCCTGGCCTGGTTTAATTATTTCAATTAACAAATTATCTGACTGACTAGTAGCAGTATTAGTTGGTAAATTTGTTCCTGTATTTCCAGATGATTCTTCGGTTGTTTTTAAACTATCCCTAAATTCAATGGCCTGCTCATTGTTATTATTAATAATTTCCATATCATTATTCTTAAAAAAAATAAAATAAATTCCAATCAAAACTGCTAAACCAACTAAAGTGCCAATAATTATGCCAATTGTCTGACTGGTATAAGTACGCTCACTTCTATTAGATAAATCTAGATACATAAGATGAAACTATTTTAATATTTACTACTTTACATTCTGGTTATTAAATCGCCGATTAATGATTTCTATTTGTTGCTTTAATAAATTATCATCAGTTACCAGTTTTATTTTCTCTTGTTTAAGAGCAGGTGGTAATTTATCAAATTTCTCTACTATATTTTTGATGGTAACTAACTGTTCGTGATTATAACTCTGCTCATTAATTTTACTTTGCTTGTTAATATAAGGCCAGATTTCCTCTAATGCTTCGTGTTCAGCAATAATTCTAGTTAAGGTTTTCTCCCGACTAGTGGCTAATTGGTAATGTTTTTGATCATACCATGATACGCTAATGCCTTGCTTATATAACAACTCTCCCAGTTGAACTAAATAAGAGGCTACATTATGACTTTCTTTTAAATCATGCGAACGCTGTTGGTCTTGATCATCTAGTAAAATGCTAAATTCCCATTCTAATTGATGTAACATACTAGTGCATAAACCCTCCATAACTGCATGATACTGCGATTTTTCAAATTTTTCAGTAATATTATTTTCAAAATCACCCAAACGATCAATGATTTTTTCATCAAAATTAGATAATTGTTCTGTAACTAATTCTGGATTTTTTTCACTGGTGGTTAATGTCTCGCGAAACATAAATTATAATTTACTGGCTTTTTCTACCCTCACCACGCTCCCCGGCTCTAGCACTACCACATCTCTACGGGTCAATTTACCAGTTAATAAATAATTTGCCAAAGCATTATCAACTTTATCTTGAATTACCCGTTGCAAAGGTCGTGCTCCGTATAATGGATCAAATCCTTCGCGTGCTAATTCTTCAATTGCCGTTGCTGAAGCTTGCAAAGTTATTCCTTTGGTTAATAAATTTCGCGCCAATTTATCTAGCAATAATTTAGTTATAGCAATTACGTTTTGAAAATCTAACGGTTTAAAAACTACCACGCCATCAAATCTATTAATCAATTCCGGTCTAAAATACTGTTTTAATTCATTTTGTAATAAGTATTGATGAATTTGTATAATGGTCTTGCCTTGACGCATGCTGTCCTGAATAAATTGCGTGCCAGCATTAGAAGTGGCAATGATAATCGTGTTAGTGAAATCAACAGTTCGTCCAGTTGAATCAGTTAACCGACCGTCATCGAATAACTGTAAAAAGACATTTAAAATATCAGGATGAGACTTTTCAAATTCATCAAGTAAAATTAAAGCGTAGGGAGCTTGCCTTACTGCTTCGGTTAAGTAACCAGCTTCCCGACCCATCCCTGGCGGCGCGCCTATTAGTCGATAAATGCTCTCGGCAGTTTGATATTCTGACATATCCAAACGAATCATCTTGTTTTCGCCGCCAAAATATTCAGCTGCCACGGTTTTTGCTAATTCTGTTTTACCAACACCTGTCGGGCCTAAAAATAAAAAAGTGGCAATTGGCCGTGATGCTGTCCGTAACTCAACGCGTGCCCGCCTTAAAGCTGCTGCCACCAACCGCACAGCTTCGTCTTGGCCAATAATGCGCTGATGTAAAATATCCTCCAAATTAAGCAACCTTTCGCCCTCGGCCTTGCTGATTTTGGTAACTGGCACATTTACTTTTCCCGACACCAGTTGAGCAATATCTTCAGCGGTAATAGTTGTATTCTCTTTATTTTTTTGCCTGACAAATACTGCAGCTTCTTCACAAATCTTAATGGCTTTCTCTGGTAAAAAACGATCAGGAATAAAACGCCGTGATAAATCCACCGCTTGTGCTAAGGCCCCATAAGAAAAATAAACTTTATGCTGATATTCAAGCTGCCCCACTGTTGCCTCTAAAATTTGTATGGCCACATCGTTTGTTGGCTCTTCTATTTTTACTTTTTCCAAAGCATTACCCAAAGAAGTACGATCCAAATAACTGCGCTGGTCGCTGGGGGTAGTAGACGCTAAAGTAATAATCCCTGACTTACCAATAAAATTGGCGATCATTTCTGACACATCTAAATTTTCCTTGCCACCAGTACTTTGACCCACTAAATTATGAATGTCATCAATATATAAAATAATATTGCTAGCTCGCGATATCTCATTCATGATTTGCAGTAACTTATGTTCAACTTCATTAGCATTGTTAGCGCCGCCAACTAATGCGGGTACTGATAACTGAATCAATTTTTTGTCTTTCATTGTCTCTGGTACTTCTTCGGCCACCATAGCTTGGGCAATACCCTCGACAATTGCTGTTTTACCGACGCCCGATTCACCAACTAAAACCACGCTGGAATGACCACCTTCAATAATGCGGAAAATTTCCTGAATTTCCTTATCGCGTCCAATACAAGGCTTCAGATATCCATGAGCTGCCAAATAGGTTAATTCATGACTAATTTGATCTAATAAAGGCGTAGCTACGGCTAAATAGGCTCGATCTAAAGCATGGCGCGGGCGCCAGGCTGCTTTTCGCGCACGACGCGATACTTCTTGCCGTAAACGGCGCCTAACAGCAAACCAAATAGTAATATTTTCTATCATCACTGGTTCAATAGCCAACTCATCTAAAACTTCCCGCGCTAAAGATTCATTTTTAGCTATGGCTAAAAGCATTTCTCCAACTTCAACTTGCTGACTTCGCTGGACTAAAGCCAATTCAGTCGCCTTAACAAAAATTCCTTGCACTGAATTGCTTAATTGTGGATTAGTACCAGTGGTTACTTTAGTCAACGCGTTTGATAAAGTATTAAATAACTTATCTGGATCAACACCTAATCTGGAAAAAACCGCTTGTCCACTTCTGGTTTTTAAAGAGGCAGCCAATAAATGAATTTCCTTAATTTCATTATGCGAAAATTTATGGGCATATCGAAACGCCTCTTCCAGTAACTGCCAAACTTCGGGTGACAAATAATTCTCAACTTTAATAGCTTGATCTTTAGCGTCAATTAAAATTTTATGAGCAGTCCGTTCCTGTTCTAAGCGATAAAAAGTATAACCAAAAAAGAAAACTGCCAACCAAAATAATCGATGTAGCTCGGCTGGCGGCATAATTGACTCCCACCAAAATCCTCCTTGTTCAATAAATAAAAATAATCGCCAGAAATAAAATACCAAAAAAATTATCGCTAACAACAATGAACAACCACCCACTAAGCGATACATTAACTGGCGAAATTTGCGCGCCAATAACGACGGTAAAGTTGGTTTTATTGTCCAGGCAATGACCGACATTTTAAACAAAAATTAAAATTAATGACACTGGTAACAATGCCAGCCAAATTAAAAAAATCGCCGTGTACCACAACACCCAAAAAACCAAACGAATAAATTTATAGATCACCAAAACCGTGCGCATCAATAAACTAATGGCGCGCCCCGAAATGGTGTAATCGCCATACATTGGCTTAAAAAAGTATTTTAAAAATAACCCCAGAGCCAACCGTTCCCAGGTATTATGAAGACTTTCTAAGCAATACTGGCCAACCATTTTTAACCCACCAGTATACCACCACCAAGGGAACCGCCACAGGTCGCCAATAACATTTAAAGCTAATTTACTAACTTCTTCCCGCGCATATGTCATACGCTTATATTATACTTTATTTTATGCAGGGAGAAAAGAAAATATCTTTGCTTCTATAACTTACCTTTTTTAATAGCTAAACGAATAATCTTCATCAATTCCAAATAAAAATGCAGATTGTGAATAGTGGCCAGGCGCAAGGCCAGGGTTTCTTGGATATCAAACAAATGTCTTAAATAAGCGCGGGTGGTTTTTAATTGGGCGCAGGTAAAACACAAACAACCTTGCTCCAAAATAGAAAAATCTTTTTTATAAACCGCGCTTTTAATATTTATTGCTTCATAAAACTTTTTACCGCTGGCTAGTAATTTTACTTTATCCTGCTGGCCTGATTTTAACCACAGATAAATTCGTCCATGCCGCGCCTCTCGAGTCGGAATTACACAATCAAAACAATCCACTCCTCGCTTTACCGCCTCCACAATATTTTCTGGATACCCCACGCCCATTAAATAATGTAATTTATCCTGCGGCAATAACGGAACAGTATAATCTAAAACTTGGTACATTTGTTTTGGTTCTTCGCCAACAGCTAATCCACCAATAGCATAACCATCAAAGGGTAATTGTTTTAATTCTCCGCAACTTTGCTGACGCAAATCTTTAAAAACTGAACCTTGAGCAATTCCAAACAATGCCTGACCCGGTTTTTTAATTTTTGGCCAATACTTTATTGCTTGCTTAGCCCATGATGAAGTTCGCTCTACTGCCGCACCTGCTTCTTGCTTAGTACAAGGATAACCAACACATTCATCTAACACCATTACTATATCTGATCCTAATTCAACTTGTATGGCTAAAGCTAATTTAGGAGTTAAAAAATATTTATTACCATTTTCCGGTACTCTAAATTCCACTCCATCTGGTTTTACTTTACGTACCTTACTTAAACTAAAAACTTGAAACCCGCCTGAATCAGTTAAAACTGGACCTGACCAACCCATAAATTTATGCAAACCACCGGCCTGGCGAATAACCTCACGTCCAGGCTTTAGCCATAAATGATAGGTGTTAGACAAAATAATTTGGGCACCCAGCGCCTTAATATCTGCCACAGACAAACTCTTTACTGCCCCACGGGTAGCAATTGGTAAAAAAAACGGCGTTTCGATTTTACCGTGCCGAGTTTTAAAAACCCCAACCCGGGCTTGACTTTTAGGTGACTTTTGTTCTAAAGTAAACACAATTAAAAAATATCACAAATCAAATCAAATTAAAAATAAAAGGAGGGTAATGTCTTGTTCCTTAATAAAATGTTAATAAAGGCAGAGATTATAGCCTCTGTGATAATAAGGGTAAAAGATATAACAATAGATTATATTATTGATCCATTTGTTCCGATTCAAACAAATCGCCGTAAAATCAGAAACGCCTTAGTTTCTTTTGCAAAATATCTATCACGTCCGCTATCGGAAAAAGTTGACTTGTGGATTGAGCAAGATATAATCTCAACCGCTAATATTATCTCCCTAAGCAGGGCACTAATGGCTGGCCCGCTATTCTTAATATTTACCCATTTTGACTTGGGTATTACCTACCAAATGGGACCCTTGATATGGGCTTTCGTTTCTGACTATATAGATGGAGTTTTAGCTAGAAAAATGTCTCAGGTGACTGATTTAGGCGCTGGATTAGATGCGGCTTGCGACAAAATATTTGCCTTTTTTGTTGCAATATCTTATTTAGATCAACTTTTTTACTCGCCGTTCAACGCCGTGGCGTTTATAATATTAGATGGATTCCTGCTAACTTTAGGTATTATGTTGTATTTAGCCAGAAAAAAAGGACATTATCAAGGTAAGGCCGAAGTTAGAGCTAATTGGTTAGGTAAAATTAAATTCAACCTTCAAGCTGGAGCATGTTTCTGTTGGATGAATTACTGGACAACAGAGGGCCACTACTTTTTACTTGGCGCCAATTTGTTTGCACTTGGTAGCCTGATACGGCACCTTTCTCCTAAAATAAAAAATAATGAGACCGGATAAGCAACTTCTGGTCTTTTTTTATCTAACAACCACTCCTTTGCCTTGCGCGCCTAAATCATTATCCAGTTCTGTGGTAACTAATTTATCTGTAGCAATTAAATCTGCACCGCTATAAGCATCCCGAGCTGTGGCAGTGGTGGTTTTTACCAACACTAAAATTTTATCCGCATCTTGCTCTGCCGGTGTAATAGCTACTTCAAAAGACGCTTCTGGTTTATCAAATTTAAACCCTACGCCCGCAGGCAGACGATTTAATTCCCAACGCACTTCGCGAGTATTGGGATTATATGTTAATGGCTGGCCATGCGATACTGTCGTTTGTCCGGTCCAGGTTACATCTTGGGGTAAAGTAGTAGTAACTTCAACGTTGCTAGCCTCATTAATAGTATTGGCTAATCTCCAAAAAATATTATAAGTGGTAGTGTTGCCTACTCGCGGCGGCAACTGTCCCGAGCCAATTTTTATCAACTGATCTGTGTAATACCTACCTTCTGTTTGAACTAATAATTGTGTATTAATCTTGGTAATTATAATATTTGATTCAGTAGTAACCGGCTGTAATTTACCACCAATCAATTGCTCGGCACTCGCCTTAACGCTGGTATTAAAACTATAAGGCGACATATTGTTAGGAGCAACACTTACAACTTTCAAGCGAAAATTAATACTGCCTTTGGTACCAGGAGCAACTCTAGCTAAACTGGGCAACTCATTTTTTGTCCAAACCACTGCGTTTTCTGTCTCTTTAACATTAGTTGGCGTATCTGTTTGCCAAGAGGTCCAATCTAATAACTCGGAATTTAATTTGGTCTCTAACACTAAATTAGTTAAAGCAATTTCCCCTTCATTAGCATAACGCAATTCAAAATCAATTTGTTCCCCCCAATCAGCATAGCTTTTTAAAACTACCTGATTCGCAGTTAATGACAATGTTAAATGAGACTCAATTAACGTTACAGATATTTTCTTTTCTTCTTGAATAGTAAAAGTATTATCGTCATTAATCACACCAATGGCTACAGAAAAATCCTGAATACCAGCACTAGCTGAAGTGGTAAACCTGCCGGTAAATTCCAGCTCGCCAACACTTTTGGCAGATAGGTCATCCAATTTCCATAAATTTATTTCGCCAATTACTGATTCTAATTTTGGAAGATCCAATTCGAAGCCGCTGGGGCTAATGAATTTTAATGCTAAATTCGGCAACGCCGCAGTAGAAGTATTATTATACTTAATTTTTAATGCCAAATCTTGATCAAAAGGTAATTGTGCAGGAGCTTCTAAATCTATGGTTACTACCGAAGCAATTAATTCTGTGGAAAAAACTGTCGTCTTGGCAAACTGTGCTTTAAAATTTTCCGGCTCATATGTAAAAACCGCGGCCATTTCCTTAATCTCGCCAACCTCACCAACCATTTGCCCGGTTATTACCAACTCTCCACTACCTTTGGCGTCAACTTGACCTAAGAGAAATCTAGTCTTGGCTTCATCATCAGCTGGTTTACTGGTTTCAGTTACGACAAAACCAGTCGGATAGCGAAAATTAACTTCCAAAAAATTTAAACCAACTCCCTGATCATTATTCCAAGACAAAGTATAATTAATCATTTGCCCCGATGGCGCACTGACTGGACCAGATAATTTCACCTTAACCGCTTCTTCGCCAAATTTTGTATTCTGACCACTAAAAAAAACAAACCAAATGCCACCGACAATAATTACCACTAATAAAGTGGTCGTTAACCATAACCAACCACGCTGACGTGAAGCTTTTTTTCTTAGCACGCGAAAATCTTCAGGTGGATCTTGGCGATACATGCGCGCCAATTCACGCTCGGCAACTTCTGCAGTTAAAGGTGTTTTTTTTGATTTTGATAAAGTATCAAGAGGTGGCCTAGAAATATTAGACATACCCAGTAACAAAAACTTGACCTGCTAAAAATTAAGCGAGTCGAGATAATTAATAATAAAAGTTGGTTGGTTTATAAAAGCTGACATAAATTGATAATATAGATGATTTTTACCAGAGCTTAAGTCAAGTTTTGTTACTAGGCATATTTATAGAATACTACGTAAAAGTTTTAATGTATAGAGTTGTCGTCCTGCCTGTCCTTGGACATAATCAACCAAAAATCCTAAAAGTTCAGCTGGTAATTGACGATTATACGGTGGTTCCGCTCGTGTCGCTAGGGTGTGTAAATAACTTAAAGCGTCATCAGTTAATAAAAACAAACCACTGCTATCGATGATACAATTTTTATGATAAAAACCATGTTCTCTAAAACTAAACACCACGGGCGCTGCTAATTCACCTTGGCATTTTGGACACCTAGTAACTTGAATTGCTAGACCAGTAATTTTTAATATTTTATAAATAAATCTGCCCAGATATGTTCTGGCTCGCTCACGCCAAGCCGGCTCATCTTTGGGAATATCTTTTAATTGGCTTAAATAATACCTTAGCGATTTTAATAATTCCGGTTCAGGCGCGCCTAAAGAAGTTAGCACATCAGTTATTTCCAAAAACGAAGTGCCTAAAATGGCGGTATTTAAATGATAAGGTGTTTTTAAAAAAATTCTTTTAAGTTCCGCGCCTGCTAATTTATCATATTTTTTCCCCGGTGCCACCTGTACCTGAACTTCACCAAAAATCACCAAATGTGGAGCTAATTTAGATAAAATTTTTCGCGAACTAGTAGCTACCGCCTCAACCTTACCCCGTCGCTCTGTAAAAATAGTATAAAGCCGATCATTTTGCCTATGACTTCTAGCGCGTAAAACAATACCGGTAGTGGTATAAGTAGACATGTTTAAAAAGCTATTTTTTTTCTTCTCTTTCCTTTAATATTTCTTTAAGAGTGGCTAAAAGTAATTGTTCCCGATTAACCTGCTCTAATAGAGAAAACTCATAATTAGCTTTATCAGCTATATTTCTCCTCCGACCATGTTCTAGATCTTTTATTTCTTTTTTTATAAATTCATTAGAAGCGTTAATATATCTACCTTTAATATTTTTAATAAAGTTATCCCATTCTAATCTGATATTATCAATTTGTTTAGTAGTCGGCTCTAACCTTGTAGATCCATCTTCGGAAAATACTAATTTGGCGCCATCAGCTAATAATTCTTTGGTTTCTATTTCTTGTTCGATCACTATTTGTTCTTCGTCGGTGAATCCCTTACCTATTCCTTTTTCTTTAACGACCTCATCTCTTAATTCTTTCCAACTCCTTTTCTTATCTTTTGAAGTGTTTTGGACCAATTCTGGCGCCGGCGACATTTCTCTTGAATTCATAAACATTCAATTAATTATTAAATTTATTGTTATAATTACACCATCGATTTCTATTTTTTCTGGCAAAGTCTCTTTAGTATAATCAATTTTAGATGCAATAGTACTTTTAATAACTTGTTTTTCGTTGGATTGCAGAGCTTTAACAATATTATCTGGTGCTGATACTTTTAGATTAACTTTATCTTTCACAGTTAATTTTTTCTCTTTTCTTAAAGCGTTTACTTGCCTAATAAATTCACGCACCAAGCCCATATCCTTTAGTTCTTCGTCTAATTTTATGTCCAATTCGCAAGACAAACTATCGTCTTTGATAGTGGTCACTTCTAAAACATTAACCTCTTCTGCTAAAATCTTTTTTAAATCATCAGTCAAATCTAAACCAGTAACTTTTAATAACCGTAGTGGCTGTCGCACTTTAATTTTACTTTCTGCTCGCTTTGCCAAAGCCAGTTCTACTGCTTGCCTTAAGTTAGACATATTAGACAATAAGATATTCTGATCCTTAGATAAATCATTGCTCGTAGGCCAATTATCTAAATGAACAGATTCTTGTCCACCCTGAAGGCGCCGATACAATTCTTCTGCTATAAAAGGTGTAAATGGAGCAAGTAAAATTGCCAGCTTATAAAGCACAAATCCCAAAGTGGAGCGGGCTAAATTTTTATCTTCACCGTCTTCTTTAAACCGCTCTCGACTGCGCCTGACATACCAAGTTGATAATTCAGTAATAAATTCAGTAATTTTTCTACCCGCTTCAGTAATCTCATATTTTTCTAAATGTTCAGTTATTTCATTAATTAATTTTTGTAACAAAGCTAAAATCCACTGGTCTAATATATTTGGTGATTTAGATACCGCCGTTGGCACCGGATCATCTTGTTTATACAATTCATAAAATGTTAAAACATTCATTAAAATTAATAAAGTCCGCTTAACCACTTCTTCAACTGCTTGGGGGTCAAAATTCTTTGGCTCGCCAGGCTGATTAGCAGTATAAAAATGGAAACGCAGGGCATCAGCTCCATATTTAGCAAAAATTTCCCAAGGATCAACAATATTGCCTTTAGATTTAGACATTTTTTGCCCGTGTTTATCATTTATATGCCCCAAGCAAATCACATTTTTATAAGGTGGAATTTCTTTAATCGCTCCTGATTTTTTAAGTAAAGTAGCCACAGCTAAAAGCGTATAAAACCAACCGCGGGTTTGATCAATGGCCTCTGATATAAAATCAGCCGGATAACTATTTGCTATTTGCTCCGAGCTTCCAGTTAAGTATGGGTATCCCCATTGAGCAAAAGGCATACTCCCTGAATCAAACCAGCAATCAGCCACTTCTGGCACACGCTTCATTGTTCCGCCACACTTACAAGACCAGGTTATTTCATCAATAAATGGGCGATGAATATCAAATTCATGATTCATTATTCTTGATTCATGATTCGATGCTAATTTTGCAAGCTCTTCCAAACTGCCAACGCACATTATTTCCTTACACTTATCACACACCCAGATTGGTAATGGCGTTCCCCAATAGCGCTCCCGAGAAATAGCCCAATCTTTAGCACCATCTAACCACTCGCCAAATCGCCCATGTTTGATATGCTCCGGATACCAATTTATTTTCTCATTAGCAGCTTTCATTTCCTCGCGAAGCTCTGACATTTTTATAAACCACGACGGCTTAGCATAATAAAGCAGTGGCGTGGAACAACGCCAACAAAACGGATAATCATGAGTATACATTTCTTGCTTAAACAAAAGCTCACGTTTTTTTAAATCCTCAACTATTCCTGCTTCCACTTCTTTATCCTTAACAAATTTGCCAGCCCATTGGACTACGTCTTTAGTAAAATGACCGTCTTCACTAACCGTATGATATTTAGGTAAACCAACTTGTGTCCCCAAATCAAAATCATCTTCGCCATACATCACTGCCGCATGCACTACACCACTACCTTCGGTCGTGGTAACAAAATCAGCTGCGTACACGCGGTAGGATTTGTCGTTCTGAAGGGGTTTGATGTCAAATAATGGTTCATATTCAAGGCCAACTAGGTCTTTTCCTTTGAAAACTTCTTCCACTTCCAAAGCGCAACCCATAAAAATCCTGCCTCCAAGAGCCGACTCCGAACTCTTTTCAAAAATATCTTTTGCTAAAATAAGGTAGCCACTCCCATGCTCGTTCGGAATAGAATCAACGAACTCCGCTTCGGGAAGAATTCGTGCCTTCACGTATTCAATGTTTTTCCCAACTGCCAACGCTACATTTCCAGGCAAGGTCCAAGGAGTAGTCGTCCAAGACAAAATATAAGTATCATTATCAATTTTGATTTTTGCCTGCCCCGGCTTCACTTTAAACTTAATGTACACCGACGGTTCGGTAATACTTTTATAACCCAATGCTACTTCGTGACTAGAAAGCGCGGTTTCACAGCGCGGACAGTGGGGCAAAACTTTATAATCTTTATACAATAAACCGGACTCGTAAACTTTTTTCAAAATCCACCACAAACTTTCAATATAATAATTTTCATAAGTTACATAGGGGTGTTCCAAATCCAACCAATAACCCATGCGCTCGGTTAATTTTTCCCAATCAGCTTTGTATTTCCACACATCCTCGCGACAATGAGCATTAAATTTAGCCACGCCGTATTTTTCAATATCTGGCTTGCCTTGGAATTTTAATTCTTTTTCCACTTGTAATTCCACTGGCAAACCTTGAGTATCCCACCCGGCTTTACGCTCCACTTGGAACCCGCGCATAGTTTTATAACGTGGGATTAAATCCTTAAAAGCCCGCGCTAACACATGATGCAAACCGGGCTTGCCGTTAGCCGTGGGCGGGCCTTCAAAAAAAACAAAGCGTCCTTGAGGTGCTTCTTTCTCCAGTGATTTTTGAAAAATATTATTCTTTTTCCAAAAATCAAGAATCTTTTGTTCCAGCTCGGGAAATTTAATCATAATGTTTTTATTATAGTAAAAATATTACCAAAAAACAAGGCTCGAGGTTTAAAAAATATTAGCTATTGGCTACAAGCTATTAGCCAATTTACATCCTTTCCACTGTTTCTATACCTAAAATTGCCAAACCTTGCTTTAAAATCAGCGCTGATTTTTGCACCAGGTCTAAGCGCAAAAAACGCAACGGTCCGCTGGCTTTTAATACTGGCGACTCATGATAATAAAAATTCACCGTATTAGCTAACTCATAAAGATAATTGGCCAGCAGGTGCGGAAAATTTTCTTGTGCCGAACGGGTTAAGGCGTCCTGATATTGCACTAACTTTCTTAATAACTGCAAATCGTTATCTTCCAAATAATGAGAATCAAATTTAATCGTAGTTATTTTTCCAGCTTTAGCTAAAATACTTTTTAAACGAACATAAGTATATTGTAAATACGGCCCGCTGTTACCGGAAAACGATAACATTTTATTCCAATTAAAGACAATATCGGTTAAACGATTTTGTGATAGATCATTATATTTAATAGCGCCAACGCCAATTGCTTCAGCCGCCGTGGTTTTTTCCACTGGTGATAATTTGGGATTTTTCTTTTGTACTACTCGCCAAGCCAAATCCACTGACTTGTTAAATAATTCTTCCAATTTAACAATTTTTCCTTCGCGTGTAGCCATTTTTTTACCATCTTCGCCAAAAATAAAACCAAACTTAATATGCTGTGGCTTCGTTTTGCCAGCATATCTTGCTAATTCTGCCGTAGCAAATAATTGATCAAAATATAAAGATTGTTCGCTTCCCACCACATAAAGCATTAACCAAGGTTTATATTTACTAACCCGTGATCGTAAAGCGGACAAATCGCGAGTTGAATAAAGAGAAGCGCCGTCGGATTTTTGTACTAGCATGGCAGGCAACTTTTCATTGTCAAAAATTACCACAATGGAACCATCTGGATTCTTAGTAACAATTTTTTGCTTAATTAAATCTTTAAGTACACCAATTAAGGCTTTTTGGTATAAACTTTCACTTTCAAAGTGATCGAATTTTATTCCCAACCGTTGATATAACTTATTAAACTCCTTGAGTGAAAAAGTTTTAAACAGACGCCAAATGGACTGCAGTTTAGGATTGCCATCTTCTAATTTTCTAAAAGCAATTTGGGCTTCTTTTTCTAATTCCGGATGTTTGGTAACTTGCTCATGAAAATAAACATAAACCCGTAACATTTCATTAATAGGATTTTTTTTCAAATTAACCTTACTACCCCATTTTTGATAAGCCACCAATAATTTACCAAATTGTGTACCCCAATCACCCAAATAATTCAAGCTAACCACTTTGGCTCCCAACGCTTTATAAATATTAACCAGAGCCTGACCAATAATAGTCGAACGCAAATGACCAATATGCATTGGCTTGGCAATATTGGGTGATGAATATTCAATCACAATTTTTTTACCACGATATAATGGAAAAACTGCTGTTTTGCTTTGATTTATTAATTCGTGATATAACGCTTCTGATGACAAGAAAAAATTAACAAAACCTGGGCCAGCCGGTTCAACTTTGGCAAAATGCTGACGAATAAATTTACTTTGCACTAACTCACCCACCAGAGTATCGGTAATTTGACTGGTGGGAACACCCCAACGCGCGGCTACTTTAAGCGCCACATTAGTAGTGAAGTCCCCTTGCCACAATTCCTTAGGTGCGGTTATTTCTACATCTTCAGCTGCCAATTGCCAGTGCGCCTTAACTACTTTGCCAATTTCTTGTTGTAACTTTTTTATTAACATAAGCAACTTTATTATAGCAGAAATTTTAGTTTATCACTTCATAATGATAAATTTTCAAAATAAAAACCCTAGTCTATTTCAAAACTAGGGTAATTTATACATTTCTATTGATTTAACACCTAATTGATCCTTTTAAATCCTTTTGCGTTTTTCCATCACAGAAAGTGTTAAATATACATTAACAAGCCCCCTCATTCTATTATTGGGAGATCCATCTTTACCAAGCACTGCATCAGTTATAGAATCACAACCACATCCATAATCTTTTTTATACTGGTCATGAATATACTTTTCTAACACGGGAATAGCTAAAAATTCCTCAGTAAAAATAAAGTGCTCGTCTTGCTCCGCCAAAATCATTGGTAAAATAATACGCTGATGAATTTGAGAAACCTCTGGTAAGTTGGCTAAAATTGCTGCTTCATATGTAGTTAATCTACTCTCGTTGATACTACGATTACGACTGACAGCATAATACACGATGTACAAAAAATCTTTTAAATGCTTTTTGTCCTGCTCCCGATGAGAAATATTCTCATTGCTTGAAAAAAAATTTAAAATATTAAGTACAAATTTACCAATATTTGGATTTTTGTCCTGTGCCAAAAGGCTAAAGTCAAGACAAGCGCAAAGAACCGAACGTGCCTTTTCCGCTACACTATCGTTATAACAATTCAATTGACTACCTTTATAACTCCTGCCGGGTGACATATCAGCGAACTCTATAAGCAAGTTAAAAGCCTGTTCCACCTCAATATATGACTTTTTTACGCCAAAGTACTGACCCACCGCATGGAGCAACCCGATCGCCTCATCTGTATTTGTCAAGTTGGGGTTATACAACTTCTCTTCAATTTCTTTGAATGAAGTGGTTGGTGTAAAATCTCGTTGTATCATTGTTAAAACTCCTATATTATTTTTGTATTTCGCCCGCCTATTTTAGGCCGGCTTGGTTAGTTATTTTTCTCAGGCTTAACCCGAGTATATTACCTTAATACTTTGAGTATTTTAAGTCAAATTCTTATTGCCTCGCTAGGGCGTTTGATTTAAATATTGCCACCATAGCGAGGGTAAGGTAACGGCGTGGAACCGGAGCGAGCGAAATGGTAGCCGCGTGTTGTGTCCTTGCGGCATAGCGGCTACCGTGAGCTACGGTAACGCCGTCTTGCCCGAAGCTCTAGGTGGCGCTTTTTCCCACCACTTTTTTTAAAAAAGTGGTGAAAGACAATTTTTTAATAAAAAATCAAAAAACCCCGAACTTAATCGGGGCTTGATAAAAAATTTACAGACTATTAAGTTTTGGGTTTAACCATTTCTACCACTTTGGAAAAAATAATAGGATGTTCAGCAGCTAATTCAGATAATACTTTTCGGTTCAAAGTAACTTTGGCTTTTTTTAATAAATTAATAAATTGACTATAGGTTAACCCATGCTCCCTAACCGCGGCATTTAATCTAATAGTCCAAAGTTTGCGGAACTCCCGCTTACGGTTGCGGCGATCACGATAAGCATAAACACCAGCTTTACGAGACGCCACTTTAGCTAGTTTAATCTTACTCTTGCGACCCCAACGGTAACCTTTGGTCCGTTTTAAAATATTTCTTACTCTTTTAGCGTGCATTACGCCGCGTTTTACTCTAGACATAAATTTATAAATCCTAAATTCTAATCCGCCGGTAGGCGGCTAAATTAATTAACTTCCAGGAATTAATTTTCTCAACGCCCTAACATTAACATCAGCAATAGTTGAATCGCGTCGTTTCGCCATGCTGGTTTTTCCTGACTCTCTAGCATTAAAATGATCCTGACCAGCAGTTCGTTTTAAAAATTTACCACGAGCGGAAATTTTAAATCGCTTGCTAGATGCTTTATGTGTCTTCTTTTTTGGCATAATTATAAATAAAGGGATAAAACAAAAGCCTTAAAACAGGCTTGCTATATGGCTGATATATTTATACAGTATTTTCAAAAAATATTCAAGTTTTACGCGTAATTTGCATGGACAACCGCCCTCCCTGCCTAGAAAACGCCGCCTGTACTACTATATTGTCGCCTAATGAAGATATAAAATTATTAAACACCTGCTGGGCTAAATCGCCTCGTGCTTTTTCCCTACCCCTTAAAATCATTTCCAATTTTATCTGATTTCCTTCTATTAAAAATTTTTCTGCCTGCTTTTTTCTTATTTCCAAATCATGCTTACCAATGTTTAAAGTTAATCTTAAACCTTTAACCTCAATTTTCTTAAGTTTCGCTTTTTGCTGCTTTTCCAATTTTTGCTGCTTATACTGAAACTGACCAAAATCCATTATTTTACAAATTGATGGCCGAACCGTAGGGTTTACTTCTACCAAATCCAAACCAGCCTCTTGCGCCAGCTGTAAGGCAGTATAAGTTGCTACCACGCCCCTGGGCTTGCCAGTTTCATCTATTAACTGAACCTCGGGTAGACGTATATATTGATTAACTCGATAACGAAATTTATTACTCAAGTCTTTTTGATTAAATAGTTAAATTAGACTTAATGTTTCTCTTAATATTAGATGTAAAGATTTTTTCCCAGGATTAGTTTTAAAATATTTCTCGCGCCTTAGGGCGTCACCCTTAGCTAAAAAACCTTCATAAAAAATTAATTTACACGGGCGTCTATTCTTGGTAGCGGGTGCCCCTCCTGCGTTATGTGTTTTAACTCTGTCCTTTAAATTCGAAGTAAAACCAATATAAAACTTTTTATCTTTCAAACTATATAATAGGTAAACGTAATACATTTGTCTACTGCCCTTAAAGTACGCGCTTCGCTTGACTTTAGGGCATGAAGTATATGCTAGCAAATTAATACGCCATGAAGTTGTATAAAGAAGTAAATACTTCTTGGCTCGCCATGAAGTTATGCGAATAAAATGAGCATATACTTCATGGTGGAGATGGCGGGAATTACACCCGCGTCTAAGACAATTAACTTTACCCTTCTACAAACTTAGTCTGATTAATTTTGACAGAAGTCAAATCAGACCAAAGCCCCTGTCAATCTGTCCTAAGTAATGTCGGCCTAAGCACTAGAACAATACTTAAACCCTGCTCGATAAATGACGCTCTATAAGACTATCGAGATCGTCTAATAGAACGGCCTCTGCTTAAATTAAGCAAAAGCTGGTGCTAGTGTCAAAGTGCTAAAAGCAGCTTTGGCGCGAGCTACAAATGATTTGGCATTTGTGAAGTGTGATGCTTTTATTACGCAGACACATCAACTGCGGTCTGCCAGACAAAGATCACTGCCTTATCGATTGTTAAACATCCCCCAAAGTCAAGCAAGAGTCTTGGATAAGTGTAAAAAAACTAACCTCTTTTCTCTATCTCTTACTCTTTACTCATCGTTGGCGAAAGTTTAATATTTTAACGAGCGTCTAATTTCTCTATTAACTTCTCTTTTTTTAATAGCTACTCTTTTATCATATTTATTCTTGCCCACAGCCACAGCAATCTCTACCTTTACCATACCGTGAGTAGTATACACTGAAATTGGAACAATTGTCAAGCCTTTAACCCTGCCTTTACCTAATAAATAAGAAAGTTCTTTTTGATGCAAAAGTAATTTGCGATCACGCTTTGGCTCGTAATTTTTTTGCACACCTCGGGCTGGTGCATAAGGCGCAATATGAGCGCCCACCAACCATAATTCACCCTGTTTGGGAATAACATAACTGCCTTGCAAATTAATGCTACCGCGTTTAGCAGATTTCACTTCTGCGCCCTGCAATACCAAACCAGCTTCAAATTTCTCCTGAATATTGAAGTTAAATAGAGCTTTTTTATTGTCAGCTAAATGAGGCATAGATTAATAATAACTTTTTAATAAAAAAATGGCCATCCCGTAAAAATTACTAGGAGATGGCCTTCTAACTTGTTTATTCTTTTTCTTCGCGTTCGCACCGTTCAATGAATCTTCGGATTCGTTCCGAACCGCTATATGCATCATTACTAAATAATATGACACCAATGCCCACGTGTCTAACATCAATGGCAGTGGCGGTTATTATCTTAGTAACAACCAGAAGGCCACGAAGATAAATTCTTCGCATCCTAGGTATCAACCAGGTGAAAGGAATAATAATGCAAACAACATCAAATGGTGTTGGTAAATTAATGAAACGAGTAGCTGCCACTAATAATAAAATTGAAGAAATGACAGCAACTAGCA
This sequence comes from Patescibacteria group bacterium, assembly GCA_041648575.1. Lineage (GTDB taxonomy): Bacteria > Patescibacteriota > Patescibacteriia > Veblenbacterales > UBA10138 > JBAZOT01. The sequence continues at coordinate 76,875 of JBAZOT010000003.1, forward strand.
CGAGGATAAAACGTACAATTTTATGCGACATTATATGTCCCTTTAATTAAGTTGAACATTTATTTTTTTATTTTTTATTTAAAAGTACAGCTATTTATACTATATCAAATCCCTAATTTTGTCAATGGTAATTATCCACAAGCTGGCCTTGACAAATTCTGTGGATATGCTATCATATAATGTTTTGAAGGTTTTGATTGAATTTTGACAATTGAAAAGCTCGGTAGTAAAGTCTTGCCTGTGCACGGACAAGGTAACCCCTTTATTATCGGGCCCAATTAGGTGCTAATAATTACTAAAACCAAAAACCCGTTTTTGTGTTGTCAGTCTTGTGGGTTACAAGATTGAAACAAACAAAAACATATAGGAAGGAAATATTCCTATGGAAAAAAATAACATAAATAACGCAGTAGTTGATGAGGCGTTGAATGATACAGCGCCGATAACAACTGTGGAACCGGAATCAACGTCGCCTACTCCGGATCCGACACTAGCAATAGATGATCGACCAGAGCCAGATCTTGCTCCAACAGGAGACGATCAATCGTGGTTCCAAAAAAATATTCTTTTAATCGGCCTGATTGTCGGGGTCGTGTTGGTGGCACTCATACTATTTGCGTTTAAGTCATGTGGCGGAGACGATAAGGGCACAAAAAAAACGACAAAGATCGTTGACTCAACAGCCGTAGCTGATTCAACTGCGAGGGCTAAAGCCGACTCGCTCGTGAAGGCTAAAGAACTCGGCTATCAAAATCTTATTGATTCACTAAATAAGATGCAGCCAATGAATCTATTGGACGTTATTTCTCAACTCGACGTTCAAGGAAAAATCTGGAAAAGCCAGGTTAAGGCAGTACAAACAGTGACTGGTAATCTTCACCAGAAAGCGCTGGCACTCGACGGCCAATCTAGAGTTGGAGTATGGGGTCAAATTACCCAAATGTCATCAACACTACCCAGTGTTTCCACTATTCCCGAGATCCTCAACACTATCTCAGCAGATGTTGTTGAGATAAAAAAGGACATAAAGGAACATCGGAAAGGTGCTCGTGCCTCTCATAATCAAGCGGTTGCCCAGCGCAATGAAATCCAGAACCAACTAGACGATCTGGATACTCAAATAACTATGGCTCGTGGTGCACTTACTACTGCCAAAGAAGAGCTCAAAAAAGCTCTTCAATCTGGTGAGCAATCAAAAATTGATAACCAGATGATAAATCTCCAGCTTCGTCTTGAAGCTCTGGAAAGATTACAGAAAATACATAAGTAACCATCAATAAACATTGAGGTTACGAAGGAGTTATCAACGCATAACTCCTTTTTTATTTTTAAGCCTTAGTGTTTGCCGTCATTGCGATTGTCACCCTACGGGTGATCTCCCGAAGGGACGACTTCGTCACGTTGTTCCTCGCAATGACAAAAAAATGGTTGTTCCTCACAATGACCAAAAAACGACCAAACGCGTAGGTCCTATTTATTTAATATCTGCTCGGCTTTACCGATTAAGTTCTGAGCTTGAAATTGCTTTTCTATCAACTCCGCTTTTCCAATCAATGCTTGAGCATTGGTTTTGCTTACCACCAACTTTTCCAAATTCTCGCCAATAGTACCAGAAAGCTTGCCTTGAGATAATTTATGCCCCAAAGTAGTATCTAATTCTTGGTACAATTTATCAATCATCGCTTGCTGTTCCCCGCCGTAACTGCCCTTAAAACTCGCTAATGCTGTTTTGGTATCAAGCGACAATACTTTATTTACTAAATTATGATCTTGAGCAGCAGGAATTATTTCAAATCTGCTTTTTAATATTCTCACATAATCAGCCAGCTCGGTTTGCGCGTTTTTAGCCAGCTCATAAGTATGTGTCACAGTTTCAGCATCAAATTTATTTTTATCAATAAATTCCACTGCTAAATTTTTATTAGTAGCAGGCGACAATAACTTGGTCTGTAATTTTACACCGTCAGTGACGCGATTATGCTTTACCATCTCGTCTACATAATTATAATCAACTTCTTTCCAACCAGCTTGGTATAAAGTAGTACCCTGCTCGTGCATTTTCTCTACTTGTTCACAAGTAATTTGTTCTAGATGACCCTTAATATACTCTGCTAAATTATGGTCGCGCATAAATTCGGGCGCTTGCTGGCCCAACTTATCAACTGCTTGCTCTAAAACTGAAACTGATGATTGGTCAAACGCGCCATTTTTAAATTCAGCACCTAAACCACGGCTAAAAATTATTCTATCGCCAGTATCCCAATTTTTTCCTGTCTCGCCTATTATCTGATCCAAAGCTTTAGCTTCTTGCCCAGCTTGTTGATACATAGTCTGCGCCTGTTCTATTAATTGAGCATTAGTTTCGCCTGGTTCTAATACCACCTGATCTATTACTTGAGAATCATCAATATCATACAAGAAATAAGTGTCAGCTTGGCCGTCGCCATTTATATCAACTACTCGCATACTAATATCTGACAAATTAGCATCTGGCGGCAGCTCGCTGGGCAAGGCCTCGCGCCAAGCAATCTCTTGATCTGGCCACTGTGGAAATTCTGCCTTTTGCCATTCTGCACCAACAGCTTCGTGCACTGGTGATTCAATACTAGCGCCTTTAATTTTAGCTGCCCCATCGCGCAAAAACTGTTCTGTAACTATTTTGGGCCCATAAGAGCTCTCGCCTTTTATTACATCCCAACTACCATCGGGATTAAGATTTAATTTATTACCTTCATAAACCAAATTCTCGACATTCATTTTTCCTACTCCGTGTAAATTATCTACACTTAACTTATTAACAGCCTTAATTAAAAATTCATCACGATTAGTATCAGTAACTTCCACCGGTGCACCAAGAATTTTATGAATAAAGTTATCTTGAGTTGCGGCCGGCGCTTGATGAACCGCTTTATCTAAAGCTTCAGTAAAGGTGTTAATTTTGCCGCGAATTTCTACTTCAATTGGCTGCCCCTTGGGTGGCACAACAGCTATTTCTTCCGGCTTTACTTCTACTGTCGGACCTTTGGGACCAATACCTAGGGCACCAAGTGTCCACTTGCCAACTTCAGTACCGATTTTGCCTACCAGCCAACCGGTTAGCACTCCGCCAGCGCGGCTAACACCGTATTCCAATTTTCGTTCACGAGCCAACCGTTTCTCTAATTTACCAAAACGCGATTTAGTCAAATCAATCTCGGGAAGAATATCTTGGGCAACTGCTTTTTGAATAAACTCTTTCGCTCGCGATTCCAGTACTGGATCAAAGCTTAATAAACCCGAATTAAGATAATTATAAATTTCATTAACATTTTCTTGTGTGGCTGAAAACGACTCAAGATCGGCGGTAGCTACTTCTGCGCCAGCAATACGCTTTTCCATAATCTTATACCGTTCTTCAATACCGCGGCGTTTTAATAGTTGCTGATACCATTCGCCATAAAACTTGCCGCCAATAACCGCGCTAGCTAACAGTGGAGCGTTTTCCAATCCTGTTTGACCCCAATCCAAAGCTCGAGCCAGTTCCACGCTACCGCTAGTGCCTAAGCCATAAGCTCCGCCGATTAATATTCCTTTTTTCTCCTGCGTCCAACCCCTGCCTTTTTTGCTCCCCACATATTCCATAAACTTAGCCAGTCTTTTTTCAGTAGTTTGACTGGTGCGATAAATCGTTTCCAGTTGACGCGCAAAATCCCCTCGCTCTAGCGGCGAGGCATCGACAAATAACTCCTGTTTGGCAAGCAAATTTTCTAAAGCTTCTTGTGACTTGACCCGCGATTCTGGCAGAGATAATTCTTTGGTAAGCGTTTCGCGAATAATTTGCGAGCTTACTAATTGAACTGTTTCTTTTTTCAGCACCTCTTGAGCAGTATCTTGGGCTACTTTGGCTAAAGTATCAAGACCAGTTTCGCCACGAGACAGCTTGGCCAAAGTTGGGGTGATAGCTGTCATAGCTTTGCCGCGCAAATAACCAGACACGGTGCCTAAACTAGTAAAGCCGGCAATACGCAGACCAGTACCTAAGGTTTTACTAATAAAATTACCAGCGCCGGTTAATATTCTTATTCCCGCTAATACACCCACGGCAGTTGCGCCAGCGCCACCAATCAGTAACGCTTTTTTCTTGTCGTGCCTTAAGATATGTGAGGCTTCCAGTTCAGTCCGGGTTTGAATACTTTGCGAGAAACGGCTCTCTAATTCTCCTACTAATGACTGCTCTAGTTGAGTTTTGATAGTTTCTGGTAGTTGATAAGAAGCAACCAGTTCTTTAACTTTATTTTTTGCTTCGTCGCTTAATACAGCGCGGTACTCTTCTACTTCATCCTGTTTGCCACCTTCAGCCTGAACTTTTACCTTGACTTTTTTCCATTCCAGCTTAAGCTCTGGTAAATTTTCTGCTTTTAATTCTTTTAATAAACGCAATGCTTCGGGCGAAATAATTATTTCCGGCTTAATTTCCTCTGTCTTATAGGTTATTTCATTAAAAGGCGCATAATCATCAAACTCCTGCCCATTAACAATGCCTTTACAACGCACAAACAAAACACCTTTTTCGTCGCGGCCTCCTACCTCAGTTATAGTTACTGGCCAATTACCGTCTTTATTATACCAGACAGCTTCGCCTAACTTTACTTTTTCTTCCTCTTCTTTGGTAACTTCTGTTAGTTTGGACTCTGTTGGTTCTGAGGCTTCTATTATTGGTTTTTGTTCTAATTCTTTCTTAATAACTTCAAGTTCTCTTTCACATTCTGCTGCTACTTCTGGATCAATCTTAGCTCTATATTTATCTAAAACCTCGCGACTGGCTTTATACCAATTTTCTAAAAGTTGAGGATGGCCAGCTTCGCCACGATACTTATCAGCCTCGTTAAGATGACCCAAAATTACAGCCACTGGCGCATCTTTCTTTGCTTCAGCCAAACATTTTTCAAAATCAATTATCTTAGATAAATCAACACCCTCTTGCCGAGCCCTTGATGCTTCCTCTTCTAAACGATTGACCAAATCAATAGCAGTCAGACCATTATCCTTAATAGCACTTTCTACTTGTTTTAAACTACTTTCTAATTGCGTAATTATTACCGCTTGTTCTGTTTTTTCTGCTTCAACTAGTGGTGGTTTTTGTTCTGTTACCGGCGCCACTTTGGTCGGAGTTTCAGACAAAGGTACGGTTGTCTTTTTGGTAATCTCTGCTGATGGGCGAGAAACCACTTCTTCTCCCTCTTGCTTAGCTAAAAACTCACTAAGTAGTGTTGTTTTTTCAGCCTCGCCTAAGGGTTCTCTACTCGCCTTATCTTCAACCTGTGATGCAAGCAAAGCTTCTTCTATTACTTGGTCATGTTCTTTCTTCGCTGACTCTGGTATGAATTGTTCTTGCTCGTTTTTTCCCATAGATCTAATTAATTAATGATTGAATTTTAGGACTTTCGTTATTGATCACTCTTTCGTCATTGCGAGTCCGCCAGAGGCGGACGAAGCAATCCCTATGAAATATTGGTTTTTTATTTAAGATTGCTTCGTCCTCCGATAGACATCGGAGTCCTCGCAATGACGCTAAGTGTGTAAATTCTAAATTTAATTATTATCGTGATTTTGCCGCCACTGGCAATCCTACCTTCTGGTAACGTTCCTTAAGCGCTTGGGTTACCTTATCATCCCCCATTGTTTCGTCAACTAGCTTAGTAAGCTCGCTGGGAGTAATTTTAGCACGGTGTTTGCGCCAAGAATTAGCCAGCGCCAACCGAAGTTCATTATCAATCTTGTTCTTTAGCGATTTTTCTTGAGCAGAAAGTTCACGGGTGAAAATAACCGCCCCCCTTACTTCCTTTTTCTCTTCTGATGCTGGCTTTGTTTCTTTAACAGTGCCTATCGGTCTAGCCCCTCCCACTATTAATATTCCTTCCGCTTCCTTTTTTTTAACTGGTACTTCAGTGCTCGGGAGTTCATCATAAGACAAACCCAAACGTATGACCCCCCTGTCCCCGTCTTTCAACCGCCACTTACTTCCCTCTTTTGTTATTATGGCTGGTTTCTTTACCGAGATAATATGGTCGCCCTTACCTTCTCTGAGATAAAACAGGCCCAATGCTCCCCTAAAAATTTCATTCTCTATAAGAGACCATTGATTGGGAAAGATATATGCCTTGCTTTCATTAATTGGAACAATACAATACTCTCCGCCTTTATTTTCAGTCAATTCAATTGGTAAATCTTGATGAGATTCTAAATTCACATCTGGATCAGGAAGAGTTACTAATTTACCACCAAGTTCTTCAACTAATTTATCTCTTACACCGCCGGGTCTTCCATAAGATTCAAACGCCTCTTCTCTCCGAGAGCGCATAGACAGTTGTCGATTGTATAATTCCGCCACTGGATCAAGTGGTTCTTTTTTCTCCCTAGCTTCGGCAACCGATGGAACTAATTGTTTTGGTAAAATAAGATCATTTCTTTTCTTTAACTCATCTGGTTTCTCTATATCAACTGGCGATTTCGCTTCCACCTGACGCACCCCTCCGCCAGCTTCATCCAAAATCATTCCATTTAATTTGGCTAATTCAATAGCATCTACTACCGCCCGATCGTTCCAAGTGGTTGTTCGTAATTTCTCGGGCAGCATACCAACACGCACAATCGCTTTAAGTTGCCCGCCTGCCTCATGCTTGATCTCGACCAATATACCTCTTTGTAAACCACCATCAATTGGTGAACGCATTATCACATCTCTACCACAATACTCAGCCAGTGGCTTTAACTGCCGCAATTCCTCCTCCCATTGTTGCGGTAATCTATTAGATAACCAATCATCAAGCGATTTCTTTGCCTCTTGTTCTGATATTATAGGATAAGCCGAATGTTTAAGCTCCTCCGCTAATTTTAATAAATCTGGTTGATTAGATTGCTCTAAACGTTCTATATATTCCAATTTAACTATTTGGGGATACCTTTTTTGCGACTGATAGTACAAAACAAGACGTTCAACATCGCGCGGAGTTAAGTTACTCTGCTCTTGTAGTTTTTTGGCAAAATATTTTTCTTCCGGACTAAAAGTCCTATCTTTGATGCTTTCTTGCATAAGTCGCTCTACGGTTAAACGCACACCACCGGCTTGAGGTAAAAGATCTGTAGATAGAACTTCACCTGCCGTAGGATTGGCAGTATATACTTTACCAGCTAAACCCGATAATTGACCAAAATCATATTTGTGACCATGTTCATCAATTACAAAATAAATGGGCATATTGTTGCGATCTTGAAAAATGATTCTGCTAATCTCTTGAATAGTTTTCGCCCCACTAACATCAACCTCGCTTAATTTAATGGTATATTGTTCGCTTTCGTTATCACTTTCAGAGTCAATTTTTAATACTAATGATTCAGGAATTGTAGGCTGTTCAGCTTTTACCCGGCTCACCTTTTCACTAGCTTTCAAAGGCTCACTGGTAATGCGTATCTTTACTCTCTTGGTAATAATCCACTTATCTCCATCTAATTTAAGTTCTCCAGGAGAGAGTACCTCAATGTACGTCCCGTGTGTATTTGTCCCCTCAATATCTGCCGCTGCTGACGAAAGATATGTCGTGTATGATCCTATCATTATCCTCTGTCGGTAAGGATCCTCAACTGGCACATACGTCGCTGTTGTTGATTCTTCACTATCTCTTAGCAGTTTAAAGACAGACCCGAGACTATCAAAGCTATGGTGCATCTTATCAGCCCAAAAATAACCCTCTTGAGCGGCGACTGTTAGATAATCAACTTGTTTATAATCTTTCTTCTCGAACTTTACTTCCCTTTGCTCTTCCGACACTGACGGCTTAATTTCTTCTTTTGGTTGGACAATTGGCTTTTCCCCTGCCACGGCGGGTGAAATCTTTGACGGTGCTGGCTGAATAAGCTGCTCCTTTCTTTTACAACCAATATACCCCATTGTTGTCATTTCAAACTCTTCTCCCCCAGGCCCTTTTTCTGAAAGTCGTCTTGCTTTTGCTGGAAAATTAATGTCAAGTTCTTTGTATTTCCCTCCGAGGCGCTCTGACTCTAGCAAGTCAATACTAAAAGCACTAATGACATAAGGGCTCGTTGTATATTCTACATTTGGGTCAGGGACGAAGTAGTATTCATTATCTATCTCGAATACAATAAAATTTCCCTGGCTATCGGGCGTTAAAAAATACCTAGCGCCTTTAGGGGCAATATAACCTTTTTCGGCTCGTTCTCCACTCGGGAAAGCCCTTTGCACTTTATATTTTTTTAAAAACTCTGCTTTTGCCGCTCTCTCTCTATCCGTTGGTGTAAAGAGCTCTTGTCTTCTGATTTTATTGTATTCGCTCATTACTGGCCTTATTTTTTCTACTTCCTCCTTCGTAATCCCCGCTCTGACTATCGACTCAATGAATTCTTTCTCAATTTTAACCGCCGAGTCACATCTGTATATTACCCCCTTTTCTTTCAAAAACCCTTCCTCTATACGCGGATCCCACTCAATTAAGGCTGGCTTTTCAACAATATAACGGTCTGGATTTGGGTCTCTATTCTTTATTTCAAAGAACTTTTCCAGGAACATCTCAAATTCAGGGTTCAGAGTTCTATTAAGCATATTGTCACGCACATATTGCCTCCACTCTTTACCTTCTTTTTGCATATAGAAATAGTCTCGGTGGCTTCCTGGTCCACCAAATTCTATTAGTACCTTGGTATTATCTTTTACCTCCTGACTAGACTGTTTGGTTTCTTTTTCGCCACCAACGCCCTCCAAGCGCATACCATTCAAACGCGCTAATTCAATGGCATCTACTGCCACTTCATCACCAAGCTTGCCAGTCCGAAATTCTTTAGGTAAATCGTCCATTCTAACAATTGCCGTAAGATACCCATTTGCATCTTGTTCTATTCTCAATAAAGTACTCCGCAATAATCCACCGTCAACTGGAGAACGCGCAATAACCGTTTCATGACTGTATTCGGCCAACGGAATAAGTTGCTGTAATTTTTCCCGCCATTGTTCTACTGGTATAGCAGATATCCAGTTATTAATTATCTGATGTATTTCTTCTTTTGGTACTTGAGGAAATGGCTGTTGATTAACTTCTTCATAAAGATCATGATTTTCTACTTTTAGGCGCTCAAGGTAACTAATAGTAACCCTTTGGTATAATTCTGTTTGTAAAGACAACGTAAGACGTTTTGTCTCACGTGGTGTCAGTCCAGTATAGGCGCGCAACTTTTGAGCAAAATACTCCTCGTTTGGATTAAGTTGATTAATTTTTTCAGAGGACTCCTCACGCAAGATTCTCTCCACTGTTAATCGCACCTTACCTGTTTCAGGTAAAGAAGCTGTGGTAGGGCGTCTTTGTATGCTAGTAATATTCGTATAATAAATATCTGAAATCATGTCAGACAATTTGCTTTCGCTATATTTATTTCCGTGTTCATCTATAACAAATAAGGTGGGTGACTCACCTCTATTCTGAAAAACAATAGGACAAACATCTCGAATGGTCCTAGCTCCGCTGACATCTACCTGATCAAGCTTAATAGTATATTTTGTAATCTCACTATCAACTTCCTCCTGATTTGTTGCCCCTGTCTCTGGCACAGGCTTAGGGTACTGCGCCTGTTCAAGGGTCTCGGCATATTCGATTGTCCCCTTTTCCTTTACCCACCATTGTTTACCCATACGCTCTACTACGGCTGGTTTTATTATGCGAGATACATAGCCGATCCCTTTTTCAGGGACATTGTAAAAAAAACTTAATGGAAGCAAATTAATATCTTTATATCTTTGCCAAATCGAAGGTAGTATTACTGCTGTATTGTTTTCTCCGCTTTTTTGCATCATTAGCAGATTGCCGCTCGGGTGTTCCGAGATGGTAATGGGCAGTAATTTGTTACTTTCAATATTTCTCGTAATACCTTCTAATTGAATCCGGGTGTATTGTTCTCCTTTGTCGTTATTGTATAACTTTTGAAATATAGCTTCCCGTGCGTCAAAATCACTCGCGGAGATTACTCGCTCTGGTGATGACAACACACCGTCGTAAGTTGTCATTTCCCTCATTATCGTCTCTGGAGGTTTGGATTCTGGCCGTGCTTGCTCATCAATTTTTTGTTCGGCTTGTGAAGCCTCCCCCTCTACCAACTTTTGTTTCCGATCAAATTCTTCACTAGCATTATCTAGTGTTTTCCCCGCCGCTGGTGAACTCGGAGGCTTTGGCTCATACTCACTTTTCTCTTCGGGATTCATAAGTGTAAATTAATTAAATTGCTTTGGCATTAGCGATAAATTCGGCTGTGATATCTTGCAAAGTTTTTTGGAGCAGCTGTTCGTAATCTGGGATCTGCGATTTAAAAAATTCTACTTGGCTAGCGAGATCGGCCTTACCCTGCCTAATCAACTCGGTATAATCTTGCAAGCCACGATCATCCAACGACTCAAGTGACACTAAACGCAAACGCTTTTCAATTTCCACTAGCAATTCGTTTCTAAGTAGCACCAGCTGTTCCGATGATAATCCTTTGGCACCGGCTTGAGTTAAAGCACTGTCTAAATAAAGACCTACAGGATTAGCCCGATTAGTTGACGACTGATTGTTGGGTAAATTGTCTGTCATATTATTCAAGTTGTTTACGGCGATTAAAAAGTTTTTATTTGGCTTTAGTATAACGCTGTTGAATTAATTTTGTCATCGGCTCACTCGCCATATATTCATCAACCAACTTATTAATATACACCTCCCGCTCCTTTATGTCAAGCTTAACCAACTGACTATTGTTTATCAACTCCTTTCTTAAAAACTCTTCCAATTCAACTCTCAATTGTTTAGCAATTTCATGGTATATTTTGACATCTAATTCTGTTGATTTCATCTGATTCTCTGTTTCATTAATTAAAGTTTCATTTGATAGACTTAACTCTTTTACTGGCCTTTTTATTTCTTCCACTCCTAATTGTTTTAAAATCTCCTCTTTACTTATAGAAGCTGCCTTATTTCCTCGCGCTTTTAGATACATATTATAAGACCATTGCCCACCGGATAAATTTAATTTTGCCTTTTGCTCCTTAGTAAGTTCATTAAACGGCCTGAATAAAAAACTATTTTTTTCTAAATCAATATTTAAATATGCATCAGCTACGCCATACGCTCCAACTGAAGAAGCACCGCCAGGGAAACTGTCTTTAGCCGAGTTCATAACATTAATAAAAATCTTACCCCAGATTGGAGATTCCACTATTCTACCCTCTGTTATTAATTCAGCTTCTGGTTTTTTAAATATATCTTTGGTTTGTTGAATAATCTTTGATTGATCTTTTTGATAATCAATTATATTTTTCCCTTTATCGTCCTTTTTCACAAAATAATGTTCCAAATCTTTTTGACTTAACGGCCTGTTTAAAAAGTTATCAAAACGTTCTGCCCAATTTTTACCTTCGATATTAGGCCAATTGTTGCGCATGTAAGAATATAAATTACCATAATCAAAAAAACGCAACAAACCACGAATAGTTTTGTCACTATTCTCAAACTCCTTCTTATTAGTTAATAACCCATTATAAATGGCGCGATGTGCCATTTCTGCCGCTATTCTAGGTGCCTCATCGTTATGCTTATATACTCCACCGGCGACTAATAATTTACATATAACTTCAGCGGAACAGGCTTTTTGGTTGGGGAAAGATAATGCTTGGTCAAACCCACCTAAGCCCCCTTCACCTATCTCTAAACCTGACCAATTAGTTTTTTCAACTTTAACGGCCTGATTTTTTATATCTTCTTGCTGTTTAATAAACCTATAAATTTTTTCTTCTAAACCAGCCTGCTTAAGCATTCCTAAAGTAATCTTGGCATCAATGTCGCCTTTATCTTCAATATTAACTTTATTTTCTTCTTTACCTATAACCCACTTTTCTGATTTAACAAAATATTGCCATACATCTTTGGTGTTATCTAGTAAACGTTGATCAGCAGCTTCTCGTTCTTTTCCTCTTAAATCAGCATAATTTTTTTCTTGGCTTAAGATTACTTTTTCATTTAACCAATCCGCAGCTACTTTAAGTTCCGCTTGGTTATAAAAAGTTTCCGGTACAGATTCTTTTTTGTCATCAAACAATTCAGCGACGGCCGATTCAGATTCGTTAGCTATTTTCTCCTCTGATTGTTCTTTTACTCGCCTTGATAAAGGTCTAACAGAAACGCCACCTCTATAATTATAAACCTTAGTATCATTATCATTCCCTTTTTCTGTTATTTTCGCGCTTGATGATTTGAATATATTCGCAGACGGTATTGGTTCGGGGGTAGAATTGGGTACCTTAGTCAAATCTTTTTCATCAATAATTTTCGCATCTTCTTTTACTAAAGGTGGCACCATATCAACATTATCAGCCCTTAAATTTTCATAATACTCGGCTTCTTTAATTAGTGAGCCATGTAAATCTTTTTCCGCTTGTTCTTTTTGCTGATAGTTGCTGCGTTCCCTTGTTTGAATATTAAAATCATTCAAAAACAAGGCAATGGTTAATGGATCAATTGATTTTTCGTGAAAAACTTTTTCTATAAAATCATCAGTTGTTTGATCTGGAACTAATCTATCGCGTATTACTTGGGTACTCGTGTTTTGTAAATGAATATAATCAGGCGACTTCCTAATTGCTTGCCTCTTCTCATCGGTTAGCATTTTAACTCTCTTCTCAACCTCTACAAAATCTGCATCCAGATCTATTGTATTTAATTTTATTGGTTTAGTAACGAGCAATTTAGTTACTGGCAAGACAGTAGCTGATTTATCTAATTTAACTGGCATAACATCATATTCATCAACTAATTCTATATCAGAAGATGGCGCTGGCTCTTGGTCATGAATAACCGCTTGAATAGCTGTAAGCCCCTGGTCTTTCGCGTTTTTTATTTTATCCTCACAAAATTGTTTCCACACATCATTCGGGCAATCATCGGGTTTTAAAAATGTTTCACCGGTCTTTTCTTGATTATGAATTTCAAATAAACTTTCCAATTCTTTATACTTTTCATTATTTTGCAATCGAAAAATTTCTCGAGCCCGCATTTGCGCTTCCTTAGTTTTACTATAAAGCTCCCGCCTAACATCTGGTTGAGTAGAGCTGCTTATACTAAAGCTTCCATTATGTTCCCTAATCATAAACTTTAAATAATAAATAACAGCCTAGTTTAGCATATTTAACACAGGCTGTCAATGAATAATCTTTTTTTGCTTACCACAACCGGAAATTAAAAATTTTTTTGTCTTTTCCAGAAAAAAATAATGATAATCCCTTAAGTATCGCTGTTACCGGTGTTCTCTTTTTTCTCGCTTCCAAGCACCGCCACGATCTGCCATAAGTATGACAACGACGGCTGTTGGAATCCAAATTTAATTCCTGCATAATTTTGTTTTGATGTTGGTTGTTTAGTCTACTAATTAATTATACACCAAAATCGAAAAAAAATCAAGTATAGGGATATAAATTCCTAAAATATATCTTAATCCTAAACTAAAATACCAAGTGGATTAAATAAAATAATAATACCTATTTAACAAATACTATACCAAATCGGGGATTTTTGTCCGATCGGACATTTTTCCCCGATTTATTAAATTGATTGTCTTAACCAGCCAAACTGTAATAAAAAGTAAAATCTTGAATTAAAAAAATAATCATGCTACTATACATTCGCTTACATTTTTTTAAACTTCAAGTATATTATAACATCATATTAGCGTGGGCCCATGGTGCCCCAAACCACAGGAAGGGTTTAGGGCGGGTAGCCCGGTTAATCCCGACCCGGTCGGGATCACGGAGAAGATCGTCCCGATTACAATTGGGATCGAGCCATAAAATAAAAAGCATGTCTCACTCTGTTTATATAATTCAAAGCCAGATAACAAAAAGGTTATATATTGGACAAACAAATAATTTAAAGAAAAGGTTAGAAAGACATAATCAAGGAAAAGTAATTTACACTAGCAAATACCGTCCGTGGAAATTAATTTATTCGGAAAAGTATGGGAATAGGAGCGAAACGGTTCAAAGAGAAAAATATTTAAAGTCGCTTAAAAATCCAAAATATATTTTAGAAAAAATTATTTCTAAACAAAGCGGGCCCGTGGTGTAGCCTGGTTAACCCCGCACCAATCCTCGCGGATGCTCGGATGGTACGGGGCAAGCACGTCCCACATTAACAAATTTTTCCTTGTCAATTACTAAGCGGGCCCGTGGTGTAGCCTGGTTAACACGTCTCCCTGTCACGGAGAAGATCACCGGTTCGAATCCGGCCGGGCCCGCTTAGTAATTGAGTCTCACTGCTGCGCCCCGTATACTTCAGTTGTACGGGGTCACGGAGAAGATCACCGGTTCGAATCCGGCCGGGCCCGCTTTGTTTAGAACGTCCTGCTCCGCATATCCGCCTTGGGCAGAAATCGAGGCCGGGCCCGCCACCCTTCATTAAAATTATGGAGTGGCTAGCCAGTTTTTCAACCACCTGAAGAGGGTGGTCTTTATGTCAACAAAAATAATATAAAGCATTTGACAAAAATAATTATAATAACTAAGATAACTTACCTTCAAAAAACAAATGCACATTAACAATTGAGGTAACTCATGAAAAAAAGACATAATATTATCTTGATCTTGATATTCTTATCAACAACCATAAACACTATCATTCATGCACAAAAACAGTCAGAAAAAACTGATGATTCCAGAAGTATTATCGCCTTAGAACTAGAAATGTTTAGATTATCTACCTATAACCGAGGAGATGCCACTATTACCAAAGTTCCTGAATATTTCAGGAGAGTACCGCAAGAGTCTAATCCCCAGTTAAAAACTGACCCCTTGCTAGACAAAAGTCCTTTTGGTCTAAAAACTGATTGTGGTTTTGGTGACTATTTAAATTTAAAAATATGGTTTTTTTCCTCAATAGCTGTTGGCATCGGCCTTAGGGGAAATTCATATGATGATGATACAAAAAAAGTGAGTAGCTACTACTTATATCCTGAACGACCAGCTCCATTCTATGTTGGTTACGGCTTTACTATATCCGAAGAAACAGAAAAACGTATATTTAGATATTTTATTGAGGTCAAAACTCCCAGCTTAGTTGCTTTCACTATCCCTAATCCGCAAGTAAATTATAATATTAAAATTTTTGGTGGCTATGAACCCAGATCAACAACCTTTACTATTCGCGCTGAAAACGGATGGCATACATGGGGCACCTTCAAACCCATGCAGAAACTGACTCTAGCGCAAATAGACGTCACTAGTAAATACTACTACGGGTTAAGCTTGGAGGCTCACGATGAAGATAGTAAAAAAGTAATCGGTTTTGTTAAATTATTCATGACTAATAATGATTATAAATTAAGACACTGGGAAGATGGGGAAGGGTTCGGAATATCTTTTAAAAAAAAGTTCTTTTTGTTTGGTGGTAGTCTTGGAATAATTAAATATTTTTAATCGTTCTATTTCTATTTTGTAATAACAACCGCTCAAACCTGGGCGGTTTTTTATAATACAATATTATTGATCTATATAAAATGCAATAATATTTCAATAATACTTTTTATAAAATCCCTTCAAAAAGCGCCCGACTTTCTAAACCAAATTCCAACTTCATACATCCTTCTAGTTAACTCTCGACAAGTCCATCGACTTTGCGCAGTGCAAGCTCGAGCCCGTCATTAATTACTGAATTAATTCATGAATAAATTCAGTAATTAAATAAATAATAATTTTTCTACCCCTTGATTACTCGCTTAAATTACAGCTATAATTAGTCTATGGTACGACTAGCAGGCAGTAAAGTATTTGGCAATATTAACCCAGAAAAAATTGGCGCTGGGAAATTTTTTACTCAGGGTAAATACAGCAGTAGAAAAAATACTTTAGGGTTAAAAGGACAACTTAGCCAACTCAAGCGTTTGGGGAGAAAAGATGCTACTGCTAATCTATCACAAAAAAATGTACAGCAATTTTATCAACTTGTTAGTGAACGACTTAAAACTAAGTCTAGACATTATTCTGCTTTGATTACTCGCCGTGACAAAAAGCTCATTATGGACGAAGCAGAAAAAATGGTTAAAACTGATCCAACTTTCACTAGAGAAGATAAAAAAGATTTAAAATCAGTAGTAGAAACGATACGCCAAAAGCAACGCGCACAACTGTTGCGAGCAGATACGGCCACTGATCAAGGCGAAACCAATGAAGTAACTGCTTTGCCTACAACCAATAAAAACTTTAAATCATCCAGCTTAGAACCCTTACCTATTGCGAACTTTCCATCGCCTGTTCATAAAAAATCACCCGGTAAAGACATACCACTTGGTATACCTGAAGCCGAGGTAGAAACCGAACAACTGGGCACACCTTCTGAAAAACCTGTTTCTTCTGCACCTGAAACTGACAATAAAATTCCCCAAGCAACAGAAGCCAAAGATCTACCAATTGACTAACTATTAAATATCTAAACAATATTTGTAATTAAAAATTGATTTAGTAATAATTAAGTCTTAAACTGACTCTAGGGGAAAAAGTCCCGATCGGGACTTTTTCCCCTACTATTTATCACCTATAATTATTTTAATTTTATTTAGATAAAACCGTTGTAAGAGTAGAATAATGCTGATTAACATAATAATACTTGCAATCAACATTCCACTCCTTACCCCCAATACTAAAACTTGCTCATCTAAACGTATAAACTCCAAAATAAATCTGGTAATGCCTGCTAATAATAAATATATTAAAAACACAGTGCCGGGTTGATATGTTTTTTTATAAATTTTCAGCAATATCCAAAAAACGACAAATAATGCTAATGATTCATACAAAAAAACCGGATGGAATTGTTCAGTTAATATATATTCAGTCGGGCGAAATTCAGATTTAATATATATACCCCAAGGTAACTTCGTAGGCAAACCAAAAAGCTCTTGATTAAAATAATTACCCCAACGGCCAATCGCTTGCCCCAAAACTACAGCCGGCGCAAATATATCTAATAACTGCCATAAATTATCCTGATATTTTTTTACATAGCGCCAAATAACTAAAACGCCGGCGAGTAAAGCGCCATGAATAGCCAAACCACCTTGCCAAACCCACAAAATCGACCACCAATTATCTTTAAAAAAATCCCATTCAAATATAAATACATCCACAACCCTTGCCCCGATCAAACCAAAAATAACCAACCACCAAACAAGCGACTCAAATTTTTTTGGCTCACGACCCGAGGCCTTCCATAAACCATAAGCTACCAGGTAACCAGCGATAATACCTAAAACCACTAATAGGCCATACCAATGGATTTTGATAATGCCCCAATCTACCAAAATTGCCGAGGGTGAAAAAATTTGCCAAAAATTCATAAATAATGATGTTTTAATATTAACACAAAAACAGTCCTAGTTTAATTAGGGCTGTTTTGATAAATCTGCAATTAAACACCCAGCAGTTTCCCCTGAATAATATCTTTTAATTTTGTCCAATCCTCTATTTGCTCACCATTCACAAAAAAAGTTGGGGTAGCATTTAATTTACGACTATTTCCTTCACGTAAATCATTTTTTACCACTTCTTGTTTAGCCCGCGATTGTAAACAGGCACTAAAATTTTCTTTATTCAAATTCAACTCACTAGCATAGTTAATCAAATCGTTTTCAGAAAACCTTGGCTGATTTTCAAATAACTTATTATGATACTCCCAAAATTTTCCCTGATCATTAGAACATTCAACTGCTAAAGCAGCCCTGACTGCAAAAGGATGAATAGATGACAATGGAAAATGTTTATAATAAAACACTACACGATCACCAAAAGTGTTCATAATTTCCTTAATTAAACTATCAGCCAACTTGCAAGAAGGACATTGAAAATCAGAGAATTCTTCAACCACAATACTCGCATCTTGAGTTCCTAAAAATGGCCGTGGTGAACTTATTTCTGGATAATCTGGCTTATCAGTGCTTTGCCAGATCCATAACAAAACAACCGCGGTAATTATCATTACTAAAGTAAAAATCCAGATTTTAGCCGTACTATTCATAAATTTAATTATAGATAATTACTTAATACCAAGTTCTTCAGCTAATTTAGGTAGATCAGTCAAGGCAAAACCAGTGCCATTGGAGGTGGTGCGTTCAAATATCTTATCCACAAACTGCCAGTACTTTTCTGCTCCCCCAAGCTTACCGGCGCATTCTGCGGCTTCTGCTTCTTTTTGAGCATTAGCATGAAAGTTTAATGGAAAATGCCTAAATACCCAACGAACCTGCCCTGGAAATTCAGCCATAATTTGTTGCCTAGTAGGATGAAACCGCTTACAATATGGGCATTCCAAATCAGAATATTCTACCACAGTAACCTGCGCATTGGAGTCACCCAAAATATAATCATTATCTTTAAGAGAAATATCAACTTTAGCTGCTCCTTCAGGTATTTCACCTTTTAATGATTGCTCAATAACTTGCTTAAAATTATCGTATGGCACCGCCCCTTCAACTATCACGCCATTTACAAAAGAACTGGGTGTTCCACCCACACCAAGACTACCACCCTCTTGCAAATCAGTCTGCACTTTAGTTGCAAATTCTCCACTATCCAGACAAGTGGTAAAGGCTGTTGGTTTGGCTATTTTGTCACCTGAACCATTACCGAAAAAGCTAAAAAGAGAGTTTTGCCCTGATAATAAAACTAATCCCCAGCTAATTAAACTAACTATAGCTATGCCGGAGATTAAGCCCAAAATAAATACCAGCTTAGGTGAAGCTCCCTCAAAAATACTCATTTTTGTTGGTGACGTAGGTGATAGATTATCCATAAATAAAAATTAATAATTAAATAACTAAGCGAATTATATCACGCAGCCCAACTAGTGTCTAATTTATACCAACTACAACTTACCAAAAAAACGGGAGTTGTATTAAAATCTAGCTATTTTCTTACTAATACCTATCTGAGTTTCGACGATTTCCTCTGAAAAATTTAACAATACCACGAACGTAAGTTCATGGATGCTTTATTTATTAAATTTATCTTTTACTTCTCCGGTTATAATTTTTGACCAATATTCATAAGGTGGAGAACCTTGGACTATCTTACCATTAACAAAAAAGGTGGGTGTTCCACTAACTCCTGCATCTATACCAGCATAAAAATCTTCTTCCACTTCAGTTAAAATTTGACTAGAGGCTAAACAATTATTAAATCTTTCCTCATTTAAATTCAAACTGCGAGCTAAAGTTAAATATAAATTATCACCTAAATTTTCCTGCTGGGCAAAAATTAAATCATGATACTCCCAAAATTTTTGCTGCTCTAAAGCGCAATTAGCTGCCACAGCAGCCGAAACTGCTTGTGAATGAATGGAGGTTACTGGAAAATCACGAAAAATAAGCCTCACAGCATCGGGATATTGTTTTATTACCTGTTTAAGTATTGCCGATGCTTCACGACAATAGGGACACTCAAAATCACCAAACTCCACAATCACCACTGGCGCGGATAATAATCCTAAACTCGGATCATCACTAGTAGCTAAAGTATTATCACTAATGGCTTTTGAATTTATCTCTAATGGCTTGGCGCTATTTAATAATGTATTTTTATCAGCAATCATGTTAATAACAAATGCAGATCCGAACCAAACTACTACCAAAGCAATAATAATCCACAACCAAGAGTACTTATACCACGCTTTAGGGGATTGTGGCTCTTGGGGTATTAATTGAGTTATTTCGTCTAACATATTTGCTTAAAATGGTATTTGATAATTTATTAAAGTCATTAGCCAGCCTAAAACTTTTTTCCACCAACCTAATATTAATAATACTCCCATTAAAGTAATTAACCAACCCGCGATTTTGGTTAATAGATTTATTGCCTTAGCATGCCGTTTAAGCCATGGCAAAGAGCTGCTGATTAAAACACTAGCTATTAAAAAAGGTATAGTTAATCCCAAGGTAAAACCAGCCAGCCACCAAGCACCCTGCCATAAGTTAGTTGAAAAAACGCCAGTCCAGATTAAAATTGTTGCCAGTACTGGCCCAATGCAAGGCGACCACCCCAAGCCAAAAGTCGCACCTGCCAAAATCACATTTATCGGTTGATAACGAGTTAATTTATTATGAAAATCTATTTTAAAAGTACGATACAACGCTGGCAGTTTAAAAATTTCCACTATATAAAGACCTAATAAAATTAAAAAAATACCACCAATTTTTTCTAATAATAAGCGTGCCTGCCTAAAAAAATGCCCCACGGCTGTGGCAGTTAAGCCAAGAATAAAAAACACTACAGCAAAACCTAAAACAAACCATAAACTATTAATAATAATTTGACGGCGAAGATGGTTTTGATGATGGTCGCTGGTTAACTCCTTAACGCTTAAACCAGTAATCAATGCTAAGTACATCGGCAGCACTGGCCAAACACAAGGCGATAAAAAAGCAACCGTTCCCGCAACCACTGCAATTAAAAAATTGATATTGTTGCCATCAGTAAACATGGTTTATTTTTTATTAACCAATTGGTCATTAATTTTATCAACTGTAGCTAATAACTCAAAAGATATTTTAAGCGATTTGGCTAATGAAACCAAAGCTTTAACATCTTTGGGTAAGCATTTGCCACTATACCCGCGATGGCCATCGGGCGCTATTGATAAATGGCTAGAACCAATACGCATATCTGCGGCCACTGCCTCCCGAACTTGTTTATAATCAACTCCTAAAGCTTCACATAAATCAAACATTTGGTTGGCTAATATAACTTTGATAGCTAAAAAAGAATTACCAAAATATTTAATAATCTCTGCTGCGGTAGCGGTGACAATTTTTGTAAAAGGAGCGGCTGGTAATAAAGCCAATACTTGCTCGGCCACTGCTTTACTTTGTTTGGTCCAGCCAACAATTTGCCGTTCGGGTTTAACAGTATCTTCTATTGCTGATATTTCGCGCAAAAATTCTGGGCTCATTAAAAATTGGTGTTGAGGATATTTAACCTGTAATTTTTCAGTAGTTCCGGGCAACACTGTACTTTTTATGACCACCACTTTATTGCCGGTTAAAATCTGTACTGCCTCTTCCACAGCCGTACTGTCAAAACCAATTGTTGGTTGAAAAGGGGTGGGCACGCAAATAAATATGACCTCAGCTTCATTTATCTCTTGAATCGAACCAATTTTTTTGTATTTATCAAATAAATTAACACCATACTTTTGTTTTTTATAATATTCAAGCAATGCTCCGCCTACTGTTCCAATCCCAATAATTCCTATGGTATTAAACATAAACTCATACTTTTTTAGTTAATTTACGACGCACAAACAGCTGAACAATAATCAATGCCGAGATAACAATAATTATTGCTAAGGTCATGTTTTTCATGGTTTCACTTAACAAAATAAAACTGTGACCCAGAAACCTACCTACGACCACAAATAAAATAGACCATAATAGTCCGGCCGGAATATCAATTTTTAAAAATTCTTTAAAATTCATTCTAGCCATACCAGCAATAACAATTGATGAATGACCAAAGGAATAAATAAATTTAGTGATAAACAAAGTTTTTTTACCATTCTCTTCAAAATGCTGTTGCAGGGCTTGAATGTGGGAACGCTTTAACCAAATAAATCTACCACAGCGGTCAAGCAACGGCCGACCCCAGCGATAGCCAATTTTAAACCAAATTATATCACCAATTATTACGCCGACAAAAGTAACAGCCATGGAAATAAAAACATCCAATTCGCCCAGCGATGACAACCAGCCGGCAGCCAAGGGAAAAATTTCACCCTCCACCACCACACCCAAAAATAAAACAATATATCCGTAAGCTGTAATTAATTCAGCAATGCCATTCATATTGCCTAATTAACGGTAGCTAAAGGTAAAGGACCGCGTGCTGTTTCATAAGCGGCTGATAATTGCAGTAGCAAACCTTCTGACCAAGCTGGCCCAATCAACTGCAAACCCACTGGCAAGCCGTTACTCAAGCCACACGGTATTGATATCGCCGGAATTCCGGCAATGTTTGCTGGAACCGTATTAATATCCGCTAAATACATAGCCAAAGGATCAGTAGTTTTTTCACCCAAAGCAAAAGCTACAGTAGGTGTAGTCGGACCCAATACTACATCCACTTGCTCAAACACTTTTTTAAAATCATGCTTTATAGCTTCCCGAGCCAAGACCGCCTTACGGTAATAAGCGTCATAATAACCAGCTGATAACACATAAGTACCCAAGATAATACGTCGTTTGACTTCTGAACCTAAAAATTGGCCGCGTGTTTTGGTGTAAAACTCATATAAGTTTTGTGAAGGAACCGCTTGACCATATCTTATTCCATCATAACGGGCTAAATTAGCGCTTACTTCTGCGGGGGTAATAATATAATAAGTAGCCACCCCCAGTGATATATTAGGCAAACTAACTTCTATTACTTGATGGCCAAGTTTTTGTATTACCGCCAGCGCTTGCTTGACTATGGTTGCCACTTTGTTATCTAACCCGGGAGAAAAAAATTCACGAGCTACACCAAGACGCAATTTTTTGGGCGACTGTTCTAATAATTTTACATAATCAGGTACTTTTTGATCTTGACTAGTAGCATCACAACTATCGTACCCGGCAATAACTTGTAAAACTTGAGCCGCCTCTTTTACTGTAGGAGCCAATGGCCCAACTGTATCAAAAGATGAAGCCATAGCAATTAAACCATAGCGAGAAACACGACCATAAGTAGGTTTTACTCCTACTAATCCACAAAAACTCGCCGGCTGTCTAATTGAGCCAGCAGTATCGCTACCCAAAGACACGCGGCATTCCGCAGCTGCCACTGCTGCAGCTGAACCTGAAGATGAACCACCAGGTACACGCTTGGCATCCCAAGGATTATGAGTTATTTGATAACTAGAATTTTCACCCGAAGCACCCATGGCAAACTCATCACAATTAGTTTTTCCTAAGATTATTGCATCAGCTGCTAACAAACGCTCCACTGCCGTAGCATTATACGGTGGCAGATAATTTTTCAATATTTTAGAAGCAGCAGTAGTAAAAATATCTTTAGTCATCAGTACGTCCTTGATTGCCACTGGTATGCCATACAAACTTCCTAATTTTTTACCTTGGGCAATTTTTCTATCAACTACCTTGGCTTGGTCTAATGCTAATGTAGTTGTAACTTGTAAATAAGCTTTCAGTTTAGAATCTAATTTGGCAATACGATCTAGATAAGCCTGCGTAATATCAACCGCTGACCATTCACTTTTTTTTAAACCAGCTTGTAATTGGCTGATAGATAAATCTATAAATTGACTCATATTATTTGTCCTGACCAAATACCGGTGGCACCTTAATTAATTTATTATTATCGGCTTTATCAGCGACTATCAATTGATCATTTTGCATAAATCCACTAACTTGATCTGCCCTTAAAGCTGGCGCTGTTAACTCTGATTGACTAGTCACTTTACTAGCCAGCTCATTAACCTTTTTAACATAATCTAAAATATTAGCCAATTCATTTGTTAATTGGCTAATTTCCTGTACGGTTAATTGTAATCTGGATAATTTCGCTAAATGTTCAATGTCGGTATGAGTAATCGGCATGCTTCTAATTGTAGCGAAAAGTTGTTATTTTGAAAAGAAAATTACCTTTACTACTGCATAAGTTCAGAAACATATGAGACTTTTAATTAAGTCTTAATATGGGGCAATTTAACAAATTTAAGGGAACTAAAGGATTCATCACCATCTGGGAACGTGTGTTACGCTTTCGGTATATGATTACCGAACAAGCAAAAGAAAGGTGCCGGATTCTCGCTTTCTGGGAGAAGTATGGGGATCTGGCAACCCAAGAAGCTTTTAAGATT
>JBAZOT010000004.1:0-87271 GCA_041648575.1 Patescibacteria group bacterium
CATTGGTCGCTTGGATTAATTTCTCCCTTGAAGTATATTTGTAATCAATTAACAGCAGAAGAGTCTCAAATGTGCTGGACTAGTACAACTACTTGACAAGCCCGATTTTGGCTAGTAAAATGATCTTAGTTGCTAATTTTAGCACTCTTATGGTGAGAGTGCTAATTAAACTCTCTAATTATTAAACATTAAGAATATGAAACTAAAACCAATTGCCGACCATATTGTGGTCAAAGTTACTAAGGAGGATAAAACAACCAAAACTGGAATTGTTTTACCAGATACTGTTAGTGATGAAAAAAAAGAAACTGGAGAAGTAGTGTCTGTGGGTCCGGGAAAAGTTCTAGATAACGGTCAGCGCTCACCTATGGAAGTAAAGCCTGGTGACAAAATTTTATTTAAAAAGTACGCCTTGGATGAATTCAAAGTAGATCAGGAAGAATTTTATACTGTGCAGATGTCCGATGTCATCGCAATTATTGAATAACAATTTAGTGTCATCGCGAGTCCCAATTATCGTCGGGACGTGGCGATCTCTAGAGATTGCTTCTCCGCTCTGGGCGGATAGCAATGACAAACACTTAATAAATTTATAATTCTTAATTTTAATATTATGGCTAAACAAATTAAATTCAACGAGGATGTGCGCGCTAGCTTAAAGCGCGGCGTGGATAAATTAGCTAATGCAGTAAAAGTTTCGCTCGGACCGCGGGGACGCAATGTAATTTTAGATAAAGGTTATGGTTCACCTACAGTTACCAACGACGGTGTTACTATTGCCAAAGAAATTGAATTAGAAGATAAGTTTGAAAATATTGGCGCCCAGTTGCTGCAAGAAGTTGCTTCTAAAACTAATGATGTGGCTGGTGATGGTACGACTACTGCCGTTGTTTTAGCGCAAGCCCTAATTTATGAAGGGTTTAAAAATTTAGCAGCCGGTGCTAATCCACAAGCTTTAAGACATGGTATTGAAAAAGGAGTGCAGGCGGTAGTGGAGGCTTTAAAAAAGCAAGCTAAACATGTGGTTAGTCGAGAAGAAATTGCTCAAGTGGCTTCCATTTCAGCTAATGATGAGGAGGTTGGGAAAGTGATAGCTGAAGCTATGGAAAAAGTCGGTAAAGATGGGGTGATTACCGTGGAGGAATCGCAAGGTATGGCGATTGAAAAAGAATTAGTAGAAGGTATGCAGTTTGATCGCGGATACGTTTCGCCTTACATGGTGACCAATGCCGATCGTATGGAATCAGTTTATGAAGATCCAATGATTTTAGTTACTGACAAAAAAATTGCGTCAGTTCAGGAAATTCTTCCATTGCTGGAAAAAATTGCCCAAAGCGGTAAAAAAGAGTTAGTGATTATTGCCGAAGATGTAGAAGGTGAAGCTTTGGCAACTTTTGTAGTAAATAATTTACGCAAGACTTTTAATACCTTAGCTATTAAGGCTCCGGGTTTTGGTGATCGTCGCAAAGAAATGCTGCAGGATATTGCTGTGCTCACTGGCGCCACAGTTATTTCTGAAGATGTTGGGTTAAAATTGGATGGTGTTGATCTTAAGATGTTGGGCGGTGCGCGCAAGGTGATTGCTACCAAAGAGGAAAGTACAATTGTCAGTGGTAAGGGTGATGAAAAAATAATTAAAGATCGCATTGCTCAAATTAAGAAAGAAATTGAGCGCACTGATTCTGATTTTGATAAAGAAAAATTACAAGAGCGCTTGGCTAAGCTGTCTGGCGGCGTAGCCGTGTTAAAAGTAGGTGCTGCTACCGAGACAGAAATGAAGGAACGTAAATTCAAAGTGGAAGATGCCTTACACGCTACTCGCGCTGCGGTAGAAGAGGGAATTGTGGTTGGCGGCGGTGTGGCTTTGGTACGGGCAGCCGAGACACTAGAAAAAATTGAAGTTTCAGCAGATGAACGAGTGGGCGTGAATATTTTACTTAAAGCGTTAGAAGAGCCATTAAAGCAAATTGCTGAAAACGCCGGTAAAGACGGCGCGGTGGTGGTGGAGGAGGTAAAAAAACATACTGGCTCATATGGTTATAATGCGGCTACTAATATATTTGAAGATTTAATTAAAGCGGGAATTGTTGATCCGGCTAAAGTGGCTAGATCAGCTTTACAGAATGCCGCTTCCATAGCTGTAATGTTTTTAACTACCGAGGCAGCAGTGGCAGATTTGCCAGAAAAGAAAGATGATAAAATGGCGGGTATGCCCGGTGGCGGCATGGATATGGGATATTAAGCTTAGTTCTTAGTTCCTTATACATGATATTGACAGATGAGTTTAGATTAGTATATTCTGTAATTATGTAATCAAGTAATACTTAATAATTAATTTCCATAATAATTGGCGTTTAATTGCCGATTCATTATGGACAAATAATTTTATGCTCAATCAAGCAGAATCATCATCTCAAGAAACACAACCTGATTCATACAATGATACGCCTTATGGGCCAGAGGAAAGAGAAAAATTTAAAGAGATAGTACGATTAGCGAAAGAAATAAAAGAGAGATTAGATTGGTTTTATTCTAATAGTACAGGTAAGATTAACGATACTAAGTCATG
Source organism: Patescibacteria group bacterium (assembly GCA_041648575.1). GTDB lineage: Bacteria > Patescibacteriota > Patescibacteriia > Veblenbacterales > UBA10138 > JBAZOT01. Next base: position 2,570 of record JBAZOT010000004.1, read on the forward strand.
TTTACATTACAAGGGCGATAGCCAATGGGCAAGCCACAAGATACATGATTTATACCTTGAATTATCCGTTATGGTAGGAGACAGAAGCAGCGATTACAGACTTTATAAAGATAAAGAGACTAACGATATATTGAATCAGGCGCATAATTTTTTAGGTGACTATTTTTATACTCATGACGAAAAAGGACATTGGGGAGAAAAGGTGAATAGAGAAATTGATGAACTGAAACAAAAGAAACAAGAGAAACAAACGGCTTAGAAATTTTGTTAGAAATAGTTCACCACAAGATAATCAACTTAAAAATTGGAGTATTTGCTCCGGTTTTTATTTTTCTCATCGCAGAATACTCCAGCCTTAAAGAGCTGGAGATAAATGCGACGTCACTCTCGCGAAGCGAGCATTAACAATTAACTAAATCCCTCTGTGGGGATATGGCGGTCTAAAGCCCGCCGAAGTTCATTTTTTAATTATTTTGTCAAACCAGTGGGGGCTTTTGATTTTCCGCATACTCTTTTATAATGTAATTATGGTCAACAAGAATCAGGTTAGTGCATCATTATTCGGCTACCCAGTTAGTTTCTATATTAATAAAGCAGAATTACCTTGGGCGATTTATGCATTATGTATGTTTGTTTTGTATGTTACGACTTTTTGGTTTAATTTATCTTATTTAGCTGTTTTGGTGCCAGTGTCGTTTATTGGATCGATTATTACAGTAGCCGCAGCTACATATTTTTATGGAGTTAAAACGTCCCTGCCATTAAGCGCCAACCTAACCTTGGGTATAATTTTAGGTTTGTTATTGGGGTTGATTTCAGCCTTATTGGCACTAGTTAGGTTTTGGTATATTTGGCTATTTTTTAATGTTATTACTGAAAGTATTACCTTGGCTGTTTTGGGATTGGTAGTGGCTTTGTTGACAATATTATTATTTAAACTTCCGTGGTTAAAAAAATACAACGGGTAAATTAACAATTAATACTAATCTTATGCAAGATGTTAATTCTAGTATCACCCCAACTTCAGAGGAAAAAACCTGGGCAGCTATTTCATATTTATGGATTTTGTGTTTGGTACCGTTATTGCTAAAAAGAGAAAGTAATTATATTCGCTATCATGCTAAACAAGGCTTTGGTTTGTTTGTGGTAGAATTAATTATCAGCATTATTGCGGTAGTGCCGCTGTTAGGTTGGTTAATTGGTTTTATTGCCTGGATGGTGTTTGTTGTTTTGTCAGTAATGGGTTTGGTTAGCGCTTTATCTGGAAAAATGTGGCGTATGCCGATTATTGGTGAATATGTAGCTAAATGGAATTTTTAATTTGTTTTATTAATAATCATTTTTAAAATTATGCTTAAGAGAAATAAAGCTTTTATTTTACCTTTTTCTGAAATTTCTATTAAAGATATTCCTTTAGTGGGCGGCAAGAACGCTTCTTTGGGTGAAATGTATAGAAAACTAACTCCACAAGGTATACCAGTACCCAATGGTTTTGCTATTACGGCTTTTGCTTATCGCTATTTATTAACCAAAGCGGGAATAAAAAAATCTATTCAAAAAATTCTTAAAGGTTTGAATGTAAAAAATGTAGCTGATTTACAAACCAGAGGGCAGGCTGTTAGACAATTAATAATGACTGTCCATTGGCCTAAAGATTTAGAGCAAGCTATTAGGAAAGAATATCGAAATTTAAGTAAAACTTTTGGCGTTAAGGCGACTGATGTTGCAGTACGCTCTTCAGCTACAGCCGAGGATTTGCCCGACGCCTCTTTTGCTGGCCAACAGGAAACATATTTACATATAAAAGGAGAACAAGAAGTAATGATAGCAGCAAAAAAATGTATTTCTTCTTTATTTACGAATCGCGCAATTTTTTATCGGCAGACCAAAGGATTTGATCATTTTGAAATAGCTTTGTCAGTAGGTGTACAAAAAATGGTTAGGTCAGACAAAGGGTCCTCGGGGGTTATGTTTACTATTGATACTGAATCTGGTTTTAGAAATGTCGTACTTATTAATGCTGCATATGGTCTTGGTGAATTTGTGGTTAAGGGAGCGGTTAATCCTGATGAATTTTATGTTTATAAGCCGACTTTAAAGCAGGGTTTTAAGGCTATTATTAGTAAACAGATTGGTTCTAAGGAAATCAAATTAATTTATAATAACAACAAAAACAATCCGACTAAAAAAGTATCAGTTCTACCAGAGGATAGAAATAAATTTTGTATAACAGAGAAAGAAATTTTGCAATTAGCGGAATGGGGAATGAAAATTGAGGAGTATTATAAAAAACCTATGGATATTGAGTGGGCTAAAGACGGAATCTCCAAAAAATTATTCATTGTTCAGGCTCGTCCCGAGACCGTGGAGTCGGTGAAATCAATAACTGTGCTGGAACAATATCAATTAAAGAAAAAAGGAAAAGTATTGGTTACTGGCGCGGCGGTTGGAGCAAAGATTGGTAGCGGGGCAGTTAGTATTATTAAATCTGTTAAAGAAATAAATAAATTCAAACTCGGATCAGTACTGGTTACGGTTATGACAGATCCTGATTGGGTGCCAATTATGAAGCAAGCATCAGCTATTGTTACGGAAGAGGGTGGTAGAACTTGTCATGCTGCCATTGTTTCACGCGAGCTTGGTATACCAGCTATTGTGGGTACACAAGTGGCAACTAAAAAATTAAAAAATAACCAAATGGTGACAGTGTCTTGTGCCGATGGTGCGGTAGGAAAGGTTTATGAAGGTAAATTACCGTTTAAAATTAAAAAGACTAATTTAACCAAGGTGCCTAATACTAAAACCAAGATTATGGTTAACATTGGTGAGCCAGACCAAGCTTTTAAATATTCGTTCCTACCACACAGTGGCGTTGGTTTAGCGCGCGAAGAGTTTATTATCAATTCCTTAAAAATTCATCCACTGGCACTGCTGGCGTATCCTAAGTTAAAAGATAAAAAAGCCAAGCGAGTGATTGAGAAAATGACAGCTGGTTATAAAAATAAAGCTGATTATTTTGTTGAAAAATTAGCTAGCGGCGTGGCGATGCTGGGAGCGGCTTTTTATCCAGAAGATGTTATTGTTAGACTTTCAGATTTTAAAACCAATGAGTACGCGAATTTAATCGGTGGTAGACAGTTTGAGCCAGTGGAAGATAATCCTATGATTGGTTGGCGTGGAGCGTCGCGTTATTATGATCCCAAATTTGAGCCGGCTTTTAGGTTGGAGTGCCAAGCCTTAAAAAAAACACGTGAGGTTTTTGGTTTAACCAATATTAAAATTATGGTGCCATTTTGTCGCACGGTGGAAGAAGGAGAAAAAGTATTAGCGATTATGGCTCAAGAAGGATTAAAACGGGGTAAAAATGGATTAGAGGTTTATGTGATGTGCGAAATTCCCGCTAATGTAATTTTGGCTGAAAAATTTGCTAATATTTTTGATGGTTTTTCCATTGGCTCTAATGATTTAACACAACTAGCGCTAGGCATTGATCGCGATTCTGGTATTTTGAAAATAGCTGGAGTAGCTAATGAGAAAAACGAGGCTGTTAAGTCGCTCATTACCGAAGTTATCAGTAAAGCCAAAAAGGCCAAGCGAAAAATTGGCATTTGTGGTCAAGGGCCATCGGATTTTCCGGATTTTGCTGAATTTTTAGTAGAGCAGGGTATAGATTCCATTTCTTTAAATCCTGATACTGTGGTGGCGACAAAAATTAGGATTGCCAAGTTTGAAAAATCCTTAAGAAAAAAATAGTCGGATTTTGGGCTTGACAATTATTAACAAATATTCTAGGGTTTATTAGTAATTTGCATTATTTGTTCTTTTTAAATAACAAAATCATAAACTAACGCGTAAAGGAGCTTACAATGATTGATCATTCCTCGGAACCGACTCCAGTAACCGATATCATGCTCAAATCGACTAAAACCACGGTTGCTAAAATTTTGGGTGCAAATAATTTTGGCTTGTTTCTTGATGGAACAGCACTCAAGATGGTAATCTGTAAAACTAAATTATCAGAACAGAAACTGCATGATTTTTTTGGCTTTACTATATACAACCAGGAACGGGGTTCGCACGGCATTGGAGTATGGGACACGGGAAATATTTACCATTTCAAAACTCATAATCCGGAGAGATTATGTAAAATGGTTCTTGCTGCCAAGGAAGAGAAAATTCTAATAGCAGTATAGTTTATTTTTTAATTTGCATTATAGCCCAGGATAACTTTATTACTGGGCTTTTCTTTTTGCTTAAAAAATGTTATTGTAGATACGCTTTTAACCTTAATTTAAAAAACATATGGGTTGGTTTTCTAATGACAAAACTCTTTCAGCGTTAGAGTTGGAAAAATTCTTACATCAAATTCCTATTTTACAGCAAGCGGAGCGGGAGTATGTTAAAGGGTTGTTTACTAAATATAGGACTGGTGGCATAAGTAAAATGGAAGTGGAAAAAGCTGTTAGGGAAATGAAATTTAATACTACAGATATTATTGATATAACCGAAACCGAAGCGATTAAAGATAAGTTATTAAGTTATTTATAATTTATTAGTATTAAGGAGAGTGGTGGTTGGTATGTGATATGTGTTAGAGCGGAGAGGTGGCCGAGCGGTTTAAGGCGCACGCTTGGAAAGCGTGTTAGGCGAAAGTCTACGCAGGTTCGAATCCTGTCCTCTCCGCTCTGATACATAAGTTCTCCCCCTACGGAGGATCTACCGCAGGGAGAGAATCTCGCTCCCTCCGCTATTAACAGTATATAATTATAATATGCGTCCCGATTTAAATCGGGATGTGCCGCAAGGTACCGAGGGTTCGAATCCCTCTCTCTCCGCCAGTGGTAGAAGTTGATTTAGTGCGTCCCGCCAAAGGTAGATAATCCTTCTCTACGCCAAGAAAAGTAATTATCAGAGTGACCTTGGTACTTAAATGATAAGAATTAAACTACAATTTTATATATGCTAGAAGGCGAATTTAATATTACTCCAGAAATAAAACCTGAAATTGAAATTAAGGAGGTTTTTCCTTCTGAAATTAAAGAAATGATCGGCAAGCATGGTTTCGATACTTTAAAAGTAGACCACGAATTTGGACAAAATTGGAATTTGGCAAACTTAACTACAGAAGATGTTTATTATTTAGGAAACCAGTTTTATAACCAAAGAAATGAACAGGCCGTTTCAGAACAAATAAACAGATTCTATCAAACACTCATCCGATTAAATTCGGAGTTAGAGGATATCAAAGTTGATAGTATTGAGAGAAAGCTTGATGTGATACGAGGTGTTGGGAGTGGATTACATTTCAATGACATAAAATATTTTATAGAAGAGCTAAAAGGAGATGCAAAAAATCAATCCGAGCAAGACCGGGCTTTGGAATTTAAGGTTATTGAAGCCTATTATAGAAGAAATGGAATTGATACAAACAAAGATGAATCTGAACTTAATGAAGAAGAGCTTCGTTTTGTAGATAAGCTAGAAGAGAGAGTTGGATATGCCTTCAGCCCCGAAACGGCAAAGAGAATTATTAATAATATTCCTTACAGCTTTTCTAATAAAAATACTGACACTAACCCACGTGGTCAAATTTGATACCTAAAACGACGCTTGAAAAAGTCCTCAACACACTGTATTCTTTGGGCACCTAACCCAAGTACACCGCCACACTTCGCTAAAGCTTCATGTGGCATACAACCAGGTGTATGATGTAATTATGAATAAACTAAGAGGCAGATAATAAAATTTTATGCCTAATGAAGTAGAACAAATTAAAACTCAGCTTGATGTAGTGGATGTGATTGGTGAATACGTTAAGCTAAAACAATCTGGTCAAAACTGGAAAGGTTTGTGCCCGTTTCATCATGAAAAAACACCATCGTTTATGGTGAATCGGGAAAAGCAGATTTGGCATTGCTTTGGCTGCAGTATGGGCGGGGATATTTTTGAGTTTATAGAAAAAGTTGAAAATGTTGATTTTACTGAAGCGTTGCAATTGTTGGCGCGCAAAGCCAACATAGAATTAAAACCGCAAGATCGCCAAGAATCTGGTAAACGTGCACGGTTGTTGGAATTAGTAGAAGCAACAGATAATTTTTGGCATGATCAGCTGCTAAAATCACCTATTGCGGCTGGGGCGCGTGAATATTTAAAAAATCGTGGTATAGACAGTGAAACAGCTAAAATATTTCATTTGGGTTATTCGCCTGATGGTTGGGATGTGACTTTTAAACATTTGCAAAACAAGGGTTTTACAGCAGAGGAAATTTTAGCCGTTGGTTTAATAGTTAAAAATGTTAAGGGAAGTATTTATGATAAATTTCGTGACCGGATAATGTTTCCCATAACTGATATTCATGGACGCACTATTGGTTTTGGCGGTCGTATTTTAAAAAATAATGCGGATGAACCCAAGTACATGAATTCTCCTCAAAGTGTCGTTTATAATAAAAGTTTTGTTTTATATAATTTATATCGCGCCAAAACTGCTATTAAAGAGCAAGGTTATGCTTTGTTGGTAGAAGGCTATATGGATGTAATTGGTTGTTGGCAAGCAGGAATAAACAATGTAGTAGCGACTTCTGGCACTGCTTTAACCCAGGAGCAATTAAAATTGTTAAAACGTTATACCAAAGAACTGCGATTGGCATTTGACGCAGATTTGGCAGGTCAATCTGCTTCGGAGCGCGGCATAGATTTAGCCTTGCAAGCCGAGTTAGAAGTAAAAGTTATAGCGTTGCCTAAAGGTGAAGATCCCGATACTTGGGCGCGTAAGCAACCGGAAAATTTTAAACAGATGATTCAGGATGCTAAACCAATTGGTGATTATACCATGGACATAATTTTACAATCAGTGGATATAAATAGCCGCGAGGGTAAAAAACAGGCTGGACAAAAAATTATCACTGCTATTAGTAAGTTGCCAGATCCAATTGAAAAAGATTTTTACCTTAAAAAAGCCAGTAAGGAATTTGGTATAGATGAGCTTAGTTTGCGTGAGCGTTTGGCTACACAGGGCGTTATTAAGCCAAAATTTAGATTAACAGTCGATGAAAATAAAGCAGCTATTGCCGAACCATTGGATCTACACAGGTTATTATCTGAACGTTTGTTATCCATTGCTATTCGTTTTAGTGAGCATTTTGATTATTTTGTTTCCAAATTAGATACCAATATGTTGCATCCGAGCGAAGCAGCAGAACTTTACAGACGGATGTTAGTCTATTATACTGAGAGAAAGCAGTTGGATTTAGAAGCATTCAAGTTGGAATTAGCAACCGAGGAGGCACTTATTAGGACGCTCGATAGATTATGGCTACAAGCAGAGCGTGATTTTATTGATTTAGGAACAGAAGACATGCGCCAAGAATTAGACACACTGTTTGTTGCCCTAAAAAAGTATTCTTTAAGCCGGGAGTTAAAATTACTTAGCGAAACAATTCGTATAGTAGAAAGTTCTGGTAATCAAACAGAATTGGTGCAGCTGCTGGAGCGTTTTAATGATTTAAGTCGGCAATTGGTTAACATTTATTAATTATGCGTAAAGTTAAAGCAACCAAGAAAAAAGTAAAAATTAAAGTTAAGACTAAAGTTAAGGCTAAGTCTAGAGTTAAATTAAAAGTTAAGGTAGCACGTTCTAGATCACGAGTACTTTTACGGGCACCTAAAGAAGAAGATAAAGTAAAATTATTGAGCAAAGCCAGAATACGTGGTTTTGTAACCGAAGATGAGTTGTTGTCCATGTTTCCCGAGGTAGAGGAATTTCAAATAGAGTATGATGCTTTTTTAGATAGTCTAGAGCAGCAGGGCGTGCAGGTAATAGAAACCGATGGTGGAATTTTGGATTTAGAAGATAAGCGGGAGAAATTATTATCACGCGCTGGAGTGGCATCAGAGAAAAAAATGTATGATTTATCCGAAATTTCGGGTGATTCAATTCAAATGTATTTGCGGGAAATTGGTAAAGTGCCATTGTTAAAAACCGAAGAGGAGGTAATATTATCCAAGCGCAAAGAAAAAGGTGATCAAGAAGCCAAGCAAAAATTAATTGAAGCTAATTTACGTCTAGTTGTTTCTATTGCCAAAAAATTTACTGGAAAATCATTATCACTGCTTGATTTAATTCAAGAAGGAAATATTGGTTTATTTAGAGCGGTTGAAAAATTTGATCCACGCAAGGGTTATAAATTTTCCACTTATGCTACCTGGTGGATACGGCAAGCTATCACTCGTTCTTTAGCTGACCAGTCGCGCACTATTCGTATTCCCGTGCACATGGTTGAGACTATCAATCGTTTTCAGCAAGTGGAACGACAATTAATTCAAGATTTAGGTCGCGAACCATTGCCTGAAGAAATTGCTGCAGAAATGGGTGAGCCAGTAGAAAAAATTCATCACATTATTAAAATTTCCCAAGAAACAGTTTCGTTGGAAACTTCAGTAGGTGAGGATGATGAAGATTCTACTTTGGGCGATTTTATAGAAGATATAAAAACTATTTCACCCGATCGTGCTGCTGCTATGCAACTATTGCGTGATCATGTGCGGCAGATTATTACAGAATTGACACCCAGAGAACAGAAAATCTTGGAAATGCGTTTTGGATTAACTGATGGCGTATCGCATACTTTGGAGGAGGTAGGCCAGGAATTTGGTGTAACTCGTGAGCGTATTAGGCAAATTGAAGCCAAGGCCTTGGAAAAAATAGAAGACCATGGCGGCATGAAGAAGTTGAGGGATTATTAATATTAGTGTAGGGTAAATTAATAAAAATTGTACTTTATTATTTTAATTATATTTCGGGGCATGCTTCGCATCGGCAAGCTTTGCGAGTCGAGGCGGGTAGTTTTACCCTACGGTTGACCGTTCGCAGGGTGGCAGTGGCCCTGCAGAATTTTAAAAATAGAATATAGAATTCCGAGCTCCGGGGTAGCTCAGTGGTAGAGCAGGTGCCTGTTAAGCACTTGGTCGTGGGTTCGAATCCCTCCCCCGGAGCTCGGAATTTTAGTTAGCGTATATCTACAGGGTAAATGCCGCAGGTGCCTGCTTGCCCCGCATGGAGTTTTTTGCTCTAGTGCGTGGGTTAAGCACTTGGTCGTGTCTGTCGTATCGGAGAATCCCTGCCCAGTACTGACGCGTAGCGTCTAGTTCTGGACATCCCCTCATCGAGTCTGAGCCTGAGGGCTCATCCCTCAGAGTCGAAGACCGGAGCCAAATTGTATGTTGCGAGTTTATTGCCTCGGCGCTTCGCGCCTCGGCAGGCAGATTGTATAGTATTTGCCAAGATTTTTTGGGTTCAATCGCCACCTTTTGCGAAAGCAAAACGCGGTTCGAGCCAATCCTTTTGAGAAAATCCCGTCCCGCGACGGGATTTTCTTGCAAAGCGATAATTTTTGGCTTGTTGAGCCGCTAAAATGAATTGTTTAGCTGGTTCGAGCGCACTATTGCCGTTTCGCTCAAATCGCACTTTTTTGGGGGAAAATAACATTGTTTAAAAAATTACCGGAAAATATCCTTAAAATTAGGCTTTTTTCGGTCATTATTACAATTTGCTTGTTTAGTAGCAATTTGCTATAATATTTGCATGAAGATATTTAAACGCAATCTTGAAGAAAAAATCACTCCCGTATTATTTAAGGGCAAGTTGGTGATCATTTTAGGTCCGAGGCAGTCGGGCAAGACTACTCTTGCTAAGAAAATTATTAACGAATATGGCGAGGAGGGAGAGTATTATGATTGTCAGCTAGCAGATGTGCGAGCACATTTTGTGTTGGGCGAGCCGGATAAACTTTTACCATTAACTGAAAGGAAGAAAATCGTAGTATTTGATGAGGCCCAGACAATCCAAAATATTGGAAGTATTCTTAAGGCATACCATGATACATATCCTGAAATACAAATAATTGCTACCGGCTCTTCGTCATTTGATCTTGCAAATAAAATTAAAGAGCCGATGACTGGTCGAGCCTACGAATTTACTCTCTTGCCGCTTTCTTTGAATGAAATAACTTCCACATATCCAAATTTTCGCGAGGCGGATCTTTTCAATGTTATGCAGTTTGGGTCATACCCCGCCACTGTCGCGGCTGAAACGATTGAAGAAAAATTGTTTTCAATACGAAATATCGCCACCAATTATCTATATAAAGATATCTTTGTTTTTGAAGCTATTCGTAACCCAAAGATTTTTGAAGACTTGCTCAAAATGTTGGCACTACAAATTGGTTCCACGGTATCAATTAATGAACTATCTCAAAGCCTTGGTGTCACGCGGGCAACAGTAAATCGCTACCTGCGGCTTTTGGAGCAGTCATTCATCATCAAAAGAATTTATTCTTTTTCCAATAATCCGCGCAATGAGATCAGGAAAGGTTTTAAGATATTTTTTTTAGATATAGGCGTCCGTAATGCTTTAGTGGATATTGCTTCGCCTATGCCAGGACGCGATGACAAGGGAGCAATTTTTGAAAATTTTTTTGTCAGCGAACGGATGAAAAAAGGTTCTTTGGTTATTTTTCCTCCGGAGATTATGTTTTGGCGAACTCGTACAGGCAAAGAGATTGATGTGATAGAAAAGAGCGGACCAAATATTTTCGCCTTTGAGTGCAAGTGGAATGACGTTGTCTCGGCTCCGAAGCAATTTTTGAAAGCGTACCCTAATGCCACATATGCATCAGTTAATATCAATAATATCCTTTCGCATGTTTAACCCAACCGTGGATACATTAGAAACCCGCCTGCCTCTGGCGGAAAATAGTTGGAGGGGCGTGCCTGCCAAGCCGAAGCTCGCTTGAGCGTAGGATGGCCGACAGTAGAATTATTTAAATAAAAATATGGATTTATCACATTTAGACAAAAAATATTTCATAGATGCACACAAATATAATTGTCCTTTTTGTAAAAGGAATCATGTTACCTATAGTATGATAGATCACTTTGAATTTAACTGGGGTGACAAAAAGATTTGTCATGGTTATTTGATCAAGTGCAACTCTGATGGGTGCGAAAAAGTCTCAATGCACCTAAGTTTTAAGGAGTTAAGAGATGGATATGTCGAATATAATAGGCAACACTACAATAACCGGTTTGCGGATAAGATTGATATTGATGGGTCATTATTTTTCTCACAGCCGACATCCTATTTTGTGCTAGATAACCGTATCCCTGAAAAAGTGAGGGAGCTTGTTTACGAAGCGGAAAATAGCCGAAAGTCCAATTACCTTGTCGGCGCGTCCGCGTGTTTAAGAAAAGCAATTTATGAATTACTTGAGCACGAGAAAACAATTATTAAAAATCCGAAAACCGGATATGCAGACTACCAGGCAAGTATAAAAAGTTTAAAAGAAAAGTTTTCTGTCGTTGCTTCCGAACTGTTTGACGCACTCGGTCATATTCAAGAAATGGCAAGTGATAATGTGCATGAGGGATCGTGGGAAGCGTGGGACTCTCCGAAGTTGAGATTTATTATAGAACTAACCAAAGCAACTCTCCATGAAATGTATGTCGTGCCAGAAGAAAGAAAGGAAAGATTGGGACTTTTGGGTCAAATGAAAGCGGCTTTTTCAAATTCAAAATCAACATCTTCTAAAGATGAAGAATTAGAAAAACAATAAAAATATGGCAAAAATTAAGGATATTCCGAAAATAGACCGCCCAAGAGAAAAATTTCTCCAAAAAGGAGCTGATGCACTTTCAAAAAGTGATCTTTTGGCAATTCTTTTAGGCAGTGGCATAAAAGGTAAAAATGTCAGGGAACTTTCAGAGAGTATTATCAAAAAATTTGGTAAAAACTTTTTAAATATAACCGTTGACGATCTTTTGGAAATTTCAGGGATTGGCCAAGCTAAGGCACTACAAATTATTTCTGCAATTTCTTTGGTAAAAAGATTCTATGCGGACGAAAAATCAAACGAGACCATTATTAAAAATTCTCAAGATGTCCTATCACTCACCTATGATTTAAGAGATAAGAAAAAAGAACACTTGGTTTGTTTATACCTTAACGCAAGAAATTCTCTCCTCAAAAAGGAAATTGTTAGCGTGGGCTTACTAGATAAAACATTGCTCCATCCAAGAGAAATTTTTTATCCGGCAACAGAATTAAACGCCGCTAGTGTTATTTTAATTCACAACCACCCATCGGGCGATTCTTCACCAAGCGGAAAAGATAATCAAATTGTTGAAAAAATTGTTCAAGCAGGAGAAATAATGGGAATACCTGTTATTGATTTCATTATTATCTCCGAAAATAATCATTATAGTTTTTATGAAAAACTAAGAAAACAAAAAGAGAGTTTTGATTATGTCGCTGACGGAATACAAGGGACACTCTTTGCAATATTTGAAGCTGAAAAACCAGCCTATGAAATAACTGCTGAAAAAATTCAAGAAAATTATTTCTACATTCCACAAGTAAAAGAAAATCATATCCAATTACATAATCGCAGATATATAGGAAATAAACACAAACTAATTGAATGGATTTTTTCTATTATAAACAAAGAATGTAGCGGAAATTCTTTTGCAGATGTTTTTGCTGGGACGGGGGTTGTATCTGCTGTGGCGACAAAACACTTTAAAAAAGTATTATTAAATGATTTTTTACATTCCAATTACATAATATACCGTGCCTTTTTTGGAAAAGAAGCGTGGGACAAAAATAAGATAGATAGCATTATTAAGAGCTATAATAATATTTATGGCGGAGATTTAGAAGATAATTATTTTTCCAAAAACTTTGGCGGTAAATTTTTCAGCAATAATTCAGCTAAAATTATCGGCTTTATCAGGGAAAACATTGAAGAAAACAAAAACAATTTAACGGAAAGAGAATATTTTATGCTGATTGCATCATTACTTTATACGGCTGATAAAATCGCTAATACCGTTGGACATTTTGATGCTTATTTTAAAAAAGATTTTGTAAATGATAGTTTTTTTATGAAACCGATTGATCCGATTGATACCCAAGAAATATCTATTTTTCAAGAAGACACAAACATTCTGGCAAAAAAGATAAAGGCAGACGTGGTTTATATTGATCCGCCCTATAATTCTAGACAATACAGTCGTTTTTATCATGTACTTGAAACATTGACCAAATGGGATAAGCCAAAACTTTATGGAGTTGCACTAAAACCATATCCAGAAAATATGAGCGATTACTGCCGAGCTAATGCCAAAGAAAAATTTGCAGAACTTGTGAAAGATATTGATGCTCAATTTTTGGTTGTTTCGTATAATAATACATACGATTCAAAAAGTAATTCATCAAAAAATAAAATCACACTTCAAGAAATTGAAAAAATCTTACAAGCAAAAGGTAAAACAAAAGTTTTTGAAAAAAATTATAGACATTTTAATGCTGGAAATACAAATTTTAATAATCACAAAGAGTATTTGTTCGTAACTAAAAACCAACATGAATAACAAAATCAAAAGATCCCCGTTATTTTATGTCGGGGATAAATACAAATTAATGAAGCAACTGGTAAATTTATTTCCCAAAGAAGTGAATAATTTTTATGAACCTTTTGTTGGTGGAGGCACTGTATTTTTGAACATTGAAGCGAAGAAGTATTTTTTAAATGATATAAACAAACATCTCATTAACATACATAAGTTTTTAATGAAAAATGCAGATAATCCAAGCCCGTTTTTTAAAAGCGTTGAAAAAATAATATCCAAATATAAATTATCCAAATCTTACAAAGAAGATATAATCCCTGATTCACTAAAAAAAGAATGGAAAAAAACTTATTTCGCCCGATTTAACAAAGAGGGATACGAAAAATTGAGAGTGTGTGTGAATAATAACAAAAAAAATGACCCTCTGATTTTGTATATTTTGCTTATATATGGGTTTAATAGAATGTTGAGATTTAATGGTGGTGGCAAATTTAATCTACCCGTCGGGAATGTTGATTTTAACAAAAATGTAGTTAATGCCCTAAATGGCTATTTCGATTTTGTAAATAATAAGAAAATCACAATTACATCGAATGATTTTAAAAAGTTTTTTTCAGAGAAACAATATTTTAAAAATGATTTTGTTTATTTAGATCCCCCCTACTTAATAACCGCGAGCGAATATAATAAGTTTTGGGATTCAAAGTCTGAATTTGACTTATTAAACTTAATCGATAATTTAGACAAAAGGGGTGTTAAATTTGCCTTATCAAATGTTACACATTACAACGGAAGCAAAAATGACCTTTTGATAGAGTGGATGGGACAGTACAAAGTACACAAAGTTGAAAGCAATTATATTAGTTACCACAATAATGGAAAAAAGATAATCAAAGAAGTTTTGATCACTAACTATTAAAATTATGAAAAAACGTCAATCCGAATATAAGCCATTATTATTTACGACAACAATGCGAAATCCTGAACGACTAAAGGATTTTTTAACCGTGCTTGGTGAGTACGATGGCGAAATTTTAACAAACGAAATTATTGATAAAGTGGCTAAAATCTTGATTCAAAAAGGGCTATATCAACCCATGAAAATAACGCAAGTAGTAAAAGGTAAATGGAAAAACGAAATAGAACTAAGCGAGGTTGAAACCGAAAAAGTATTTGATGACAATCCGCAAAGCCATAAAGAGGCAGGTTTTGAAAAAGGTTGGCCATCGAGATTTGATACTTGGTTTAAAATTGCCAAAGAACTTGGTTTTGTTTGGTATTGGCCAAATGAAAAAATTAAATTTTCCGAAAGCGGGACAATGCTATTGGATAAAGAAAAACCTGAAAACGAATTGATGGTTTTTGCTAATGCTTTCGCAAAATATCAGCGACAAAATCCGTTTCGTAGAGTTTTAAATAAAAATGTACCATTAATCTTGCTGATACAAACAATAAAACTCCTAGATAATGACCCTGCCTATAATGGCACGGGTATTTCAAGGTTAGAAATTCCGTTATTGCTCTGTTGGCAAAATGATAATGCCGAAAGTTTATATCGTGAAATAAAAAAGTTGCGCAAAAAACATGGCTATTCGCCAAGCAACGAGATAGTTTTAGATCTTTGCTATGAATTATTAAACGAAACTAAAAGAGACGATAATTCTATCTTAGGTGATTATCCCGATGATTTTATTCGTAAAATGCGTTTAACGGGTTTATTTTCTTTGCGTGGTGGCGGTCGTTTCATTGACATCAACACAAAAGAAATGGCGACTGTAAATTACATTTTAGAAAATTATATTTCTTATCCAACATTTGAGGCTGAAAAAGATTATTTTAATTATATTGGCAAAGTGGACACCAATTTGATTGCAACGCTCTCCGTCTATGAAACTCCTATTAGAACGACCAAAGCGGAACTTGAAAAATGGGTAAATCATTATGCGTGGGAATCAATTAAAACCGAAATGCTTAATTTAGCGCAGAAAAAATCTTCCGAAGACGATATTTTGCGGGTGATAGAACAGCCCTTGCGTTTAGAGTTTTTAACCTCTTTGGCTATTCTCAAAAAATTACCAAATGTTGTAGTAAAGCCAAATTTTGTTTCAGATGATGAGGGTTTACCGACAAGTTTTGCTTCTGGTGGAAACCCAGATATTGAATGTTTAGAATATAAGGACACCGTATTGATAGAAGTGACTTTACTAACAGGCACACAGCAACATATTAGAGAGTCATTTTCAGTACACCGACACCTTGAGGAGTATGTAAAAAAAGGCACTAAATCATATTCCGTATTTATCTCACCAAAATCTTTCATTGATACTGAACGCTATTTTGATTTTATCAAAAAGGATGGTTTGGAAGTGAGAATTTCGAATATTGATAAATTTATTAGCAATCTTGAAGTCAAGCAAACATTAAATGAGGCAACTTTATAGTTATACAACATGTTTATTCAAAAGTTAGAAATAAAAAATTTCCGATCAATTAAAGAGCTTACGATTGAGCCAAAAAATCTTTGTGCGCTCATAGGGCCAAACAGCGTAGGCAAAACCAATGTTTTGCGGGCGCTTGATCTTGTAATTGGTGAGGGTTGGACAACAAAGGCAAAAGTTGCGCGGGAACTTTTTCACGATACAACAAAACCCATAATCATAGAAGTTAGTTTTACCAGCCCTATCAATTTTACGAATAAAAAAGGTTATGAGGTTAATATCTCTAGCGTAAAACTTGAAATGGCTCTTGAACCGGAATTAACAGCCAAAACAACAATAAACGGCGACAATACATTTTATGACCAAGATCAATTCAAAAAATTATGTCATTTTATATTTATAACTTCTGAACGACATCTTGCCTCTGAATTAAGGGTGAGTCAATGGACGATGTTGGGCAAGTTGATGAAGCTTGTTTATGAAAACTATGTAGTCCAACATAGCGGAAATGAACAAAATTTAAAAAATGAATTTGCTGAAAAAATTAAGCCGGCTAAAGATTTTTTGGAAGATGATTTTTCAACCGACGAGATAACTTTCAAAAAATTTGTAGATGTTTTCAAAAAATACTGCAAGGAGAATAGCGCTGGGCTTGCGAATGAATTTGAACCAGTTTTAAACATATACAATTTGAATTGGTTTTATAAAACGCTTCAAATTCATGTTAGAGAAGATTTTCCTGACCGCCATTTTGATAGTGAGGAAGTTGGGGCGGGTATGCAAAATCTACTTTTAATTTCTATTTTTCAAACTTACGCCGAACTTATGGGCGGGAAAGTAATATTTGGGATTGAGGAACCGGAAATATATTTATATCCGCAAGCCCAGCGCGCACTTTACAAGAATTTCATAAAATTATCTGCAAATACTCAAATTTTTTATGCTACGCACAATCCAAATTTTGTTGACGGCGGAAGGCCAGACGATATTGTTTTGCTTCGCAAAGACTTAAATCGTGGAACTTATCTTTTAGAAAAAGACTCCACTTTCAACGCAGAAAATGCCGAAAAACAAAAACATAAAATATACACGCACTTTAATCCGGAGAGAAACGAACTTTTCTTTGCCCGCAAAACTCTTTTAGTCGAGGGCGACTCGGATAAGATATTGTTTTCTACTCTTTGCGAGAATAAATGGGGTGTAAATTTGGACGAAAAAGGTATTTCTATAATTGAGTGCGGAGGAAAGGGCGGGGTAGTGTATTTTTTAGGAGTATGTCGTTTGATTGGATTTGACGATTACTTTGCCGTTTGGGATAAAGACGAAAGTTTAGATAATACAAATTTACTTGAAGAAGCAAAAAATAATTCCAAAGGATTAGAGCTTGATCCAAACTTAGAATCAGTTTT
The DNA here is from genome assembly GCA_041648575.1 of Patescibacteria group bacterium. Taxonomy (GTDB): domain Bacteria; phylum Patescibacteriota; class Patescibacteriia; order Veblenbacterales; family UBA10138; genus JBAZOT01. Next base: position 19,824 of record JBAZOT010000004.1, read on the forward strand.
AGGATTGCCTGACGGAGATAATGCCGAAAAAGTTAAAAATGCGTATGAATGGGCAATAAATAAAGATAGTAAAACACCGAAAAGTTTTGAGTCAACTGAAAAATTTTTAAAAGGAGAAAATACGGAAAATATATCGACAGAAATAGCAAAAGAAGATATTACAAATCCTGATGACATTCCATTTTAAATTTTTGGCGGCGCGCCAGTTTTCAACTGGCACGACCCAGTAGCAGTCCCTCGACATAATTGGGACGCTACGGGTTAAAAAATTCGGCGGCGGCGGAACCCCAGAAGCAGTCCCGCTTTGGCGGGACGCTACGGGGCAAGAAGCGAGGGCGAGCTCCGAAGGAGAAACTTTGTTTCCCTACGGGGTGAAATTTTATTACAAATTGAAAGTCGTGACGAAGCTTATTATGTTAATCCTAAAGACAGTAAGAGGTACTATATGGCTGACGGCAACGAAGCATATAGAATAATGAGATTTTTGGGAGTTGGCATAACTAATAGTAATTTAGAAAAGATAAAGACTAATAAAACTTTTGCTAAAAATAGTAGCGGAAAAATATTTTTGCAAGTAGAGGCTAGAGGAGAGGCTTATTATATAGATTTTAACGGTGTCGCTCACTATCTTAAGGATGGTGTGGCCGCTTACGAAGCTATGAGAAGTTTAGGATTAGGTATTACTAATAATGATCTAAATAAAATTTCTGAAGGGAGTTTATATTAGGTTGTGGATAAGTTTACCATAATAAGTATAAAAGATTTAAAAATGCTCTAAAATACTATATTTAAGAGCATTTTTTACAATATTTTGTAGGTTATTGACATATATCTATAATTTTGCTAAGATGTAGGCATAAATAACAAATATATGATTCATTCATTTTCGTGCAAAAATTTTTATTCTTTCAGCGATCTGACGATCGTTAGTTTTGCTGTGAATGATAAGGCTCCGATTAACAACGGTTATTTTACGGCTCTTTCTGAAAACCGTCTTTCTAAAATTGAAACTGTAATCGGACCTAATGCTTCTGGTAAAACAAATCTCTTAAAAGTTCTGCCATTCTTAAAATGGCTTATCTCGGATTCGTTTAATGCCAACCCATCTGCTACATTGCCGGTAAAACCATTTATGTTTGGCGAGCAAAAGAATAAGCCAACAGAACTTTCTGCCGATTTTGAAATTAACGGCGATATTTATACCTATGCTTTTATTCTTGATAAAAAGAAAATTATATCAGAAGAATTAAAGGTTAAAAATAAGACAAAACAAAAAGAAACCAGTAAAAAAGTTTTTTCTCGCCAATGGAATAACGAAAGCGGAAAATACGAATTAGACGATAAACGTTTTAATCTCCCGAAAGAATTTGAAAATTCTATGCGGACTAACGCCAGCGTAGTAAGCGTTGCTGTGCGATTTAACCATAAAGAAAGCCAAGAAATATTTAATTACTGGCAAAAAATTGAAACGAATGTCGTAGAAGCCGGCTGGGTCGGCGACCATCTTTTGCCAATTACCAGTCAGCCGTTATTGATTGAAGCTCTGGATTTTTATAGCGAAGCGGGCAATGAAGCAATAAAAACCGAGGCGGAAAAACTTTTATCCCACTTTGACCTTGGTTTAGATTCGTTCAAAATTGATAAGAAAAAAAAGGAAAATAGCCTTTCTATAAATGTAAAAGTTGCCCATTCTTTTGGCGGTCAAAAAGAATATTTGCCGATGCAATATGAATCTTCCGGCACTAAGCAGCTTTTTGTCCTGTTAAGGTCTATCCTGCAGGTGCTCGCCAGGGGCGGAGTTGCCGTTCTTGATGAATTTGACGTGAACTTGCATCCAGAGATGGTTTTATCTTTGTATGAATTATTTATCCAGTCGGAAACTAATCCAAATAACGCTCAAATTTTGTTTAGTACGCACAGCTTGCAAATTTTAAGTAAGTTAGATAAATATCAAATTATTTTAACCGAAAAAAATGAAAAAGGAGAAAGCGAATCGTGGCGGCTGGATGATGTGTCCGGTGTTCGGCCGGATGATAATTATTACGCAAAATATATTGCCGGCGCGTATGGAGCCGTTCCTAAACTATAAATTATTAAATCAATATGTCATGAACGAATCCATACAAGAAAAAGAAACGGCAAGCAAGCAAAACCCTTCTGGTATTTGGTGAGGGTTTTGACGAAGAGATGTTTCTAAAGCACTTAAAAAGTTTGTATTCTTATAAAAGCAATGTCGCGATAACCATCAAGAAGGGTAAGGGCGGGGACGCCAAGAATATTGTTATTGACGCGGACAAGACGCCGGGCGCTTTTGATAGAAAAATAGTTATTCTTGATAATGATAAAACGAAAACAGAAATGACTAAGGCTAGGCAGGAAGCTAAAAATAGAAATATTGAACTTATAGAAAATACCCCCTGTTTAGAGCATCTGCTTGTATCAATCCTTGATAAAAAACCGAGTGGAAAAAATTCTGATTGGTGTAAAGGCGAATTTGAGTCAAAATATCTTAGTAAGAAAAAACGTGGGGAACTGAGCGAGTATATAAAATTATTTCCGAAAAAATTATTAGATATTAAAAGATTAAAAATATCGGAATTGAATAAATTAATTTTAATCATGGAAGGCAAATAGTATTTGTATTTGTGGATACCTCCTTTTTACTACTTACTTGTTGTTAATATGTAGTTCTTGGAACTTGCTACTTAAATAGCAACAAGGAGGTAATCGAACCTTGGCAAAATAAAAAAGTTTATAAGTTTATATGAAACATACTTATAAACCCGGTGAAACAACTCCTCGATCAGGCCAGTATGAAAAGATTGGTCCCCGAGGCGGTGAAACTGGCGAAGAAATCACTGCGGTAAAAGGAAAGACCTTTCCACCAAGTGAAAAGTTCGGATTTCGTTCATTGTTCGGAGCCATTAAATACGAAGTAAACTTCTAACGACTGTGGTATATTTCTTATATGAATAAAAGTAGAATAATATATTCCTTTCTCGCAATATTATTCGGGGCATTTATATTTGTATATGGTGAAATTGATGATAGTCCCGGAGGGCAACTGCTTGGACTCCTAGCGGTTATTATCGGCATTGTAGGCGTGATAAAGAGCAAGAAGAAAAATTCTGACTAAACCAGGTCGTGCGGTTTTCATTTGCTGAAATTGGGAATATGAAAATAATTGCTTGTCTGTATAAAATAGGTTCTAACGTCGTCCACGACTCGGAGCCATAAAAAATTTTGATTTGTCAGTATTTTCTGTTAGACTTAAATAACAATTAACTAATAAATAAAAATATATATGGCAAAAAGAGATAGAGGTGTTGTAAACCGTAAAAAATCGCACTCCCATAAAACCAAAAAGAGGCTGGAAATAAAACGGTTAATGCTTGAAGCAAGAAAACATAAATAAAATTTATTTTTTTTGTCATAAAACAAAAAGTGAATAAAAGAAACCGGTGTTTCTTCTTCTTTTTACGTAAAAAATAATACCTGTTCACAATGCGAAGCAAATAAAATCATCTTTTTATTGAGGTGGTTTTTTGTTTACACTGAGCTCGCCGAAGTGATAAAGTGAATCAATGGAACCGTTAGCTTCAAAAATTAGGCCAAAGACTTTGAAAGAATTCGTGGGTCAGGATCATTTAGTTGGCGAAGGAAAGCCTTTGAATGTTGCCATAAAGCAAAAGCATCTTTTTTCATTTGTTTTTTGGGGTCCGCCGGGAACTGGAAAAACAACTCTGGCAAAAATATATGCCAAAAGTTTGGATGCCAAGCTTTATGAATTATCTGCGGTTTCCGCCGGCAAAGCAGATATCAGGAAAATAATTGAGGAAGATACGAAAGACTATCCCAAGGTTTTATTCTTGGACGAAATTCATCGCTTCAATAAGGCCCAGCAGGATTTTCTACTTCCTTACGTGGAAAGGGGGGATATGACTTTAATCGGAGCCACTACGGAAAATCCAAGCTTTGAAATAATTGCTCCTTTGCTTTCCCGTTGCAGAATTTTTGTTTTGTACGAACTTTCAGATAAAGAGATGGAAACCATCATTGAGCGAACCAAATTCAAATTAGACAAGAAATCAATTGACTGGCTTATTAATATGGCAAACGGAGACGCAAGACAGGCCATTACCATGCTTGAAAACACGAACGAACTTTATAAGAATATCACTGTGGAGAATCTAAAGAATGCCTTGCAGTCAAAGTTCTTAAGATACGATAAAGTAGGAGAGGAGCATTATAATACTATCTCAGCTTTTATTAAAAGCATGAGAGCCAGTCAGCCTGATGCCGCCTTGTATTATCTGGCCAGAATGATTGATTCCGGAGAGAATCCGAAATTCATCGCTAGAAGAATGGTTATCTTTGCTTCGGAAGACATAGGATTGGCTCAACCAACGGCTTTGGTTGTAGCTAACGACGTATTCAGAGCAGTAGAAATTATCGGTTTGCCGGAGTGTGGCATTAACTTAGCTCACGGAGTTGTCTATCTTTGCCAATGCAAGAAAGACAGAAGCTCATATAGCGCATATATGGCTGCAACGGAAGACATAAAGAAGTATGGAAATTTGCCCATTCCTTTAAGATTGCGGAATGCGGAAACAAAGCTTATGGAGGATTTAAATTACGGAAAGGGATACGAGAAGTATTCTGAAGAAGATTACCTGCCTGATCAATTAAAGGGAAAGAAGTATTTAAGGCAATAGATTGTATGATAAAAAGAATCGCTTAAAAGGCGATTTTTTGGTAAAATAAAAATATATGAGATTAAATTTTATACCAAAATCTCGTTCAGGTAAATGGTCAGTAGGATTGAACATCTTTTTCTTGGTTGCAATTGTCACTTCTTGTGTGCTTGTTTTGATACTTAAAATACTTAATTTTAATGATCACTGGTGGGATGTAACAGTAGCCGTTTCATTTCCGGCAAGCATTATTGCTTTAATCACTGGAGTAATAGCGGTTAGAATAAATAAAGAGCGTTCAATTTTAGTTACTCTTTCCATCATCATAGGTTTATGTACTATACTTTTTATCTTGCTTCATAGTTTATTTATCAGTGATTAATTAATTTTATTATGAAAATAAATTTTATACCAAAATCTCGTTCAGGTAAATGGGCAATAGGATTTGGTATTGCTTTAGTCATGCTGACAGTGTTTTCACTCATTTTTGCTGCTGCTATAGGAGGCGACTCTACTGTCATAGCTGATAGTTCTTTACTTTCAATATTAGTTGCTGTACTCTCCGTCATGTTTACTCTTGCTGGCCCACTATCTTTTATTGTTGGAATTTATACTATCATCAAACACCAAGAGTGGTTGGTTTGCAAACCTTTGGTGGTGTTATATGTTCTTGCTCTTTTATTGTTTATGCTTGGAGAATTCCTGTTTCCGCATTAGCATTTTAGATTTGTAGCAAAGAAAATAAAAAGCCCCAGAATTTGCTTTGGGGCTTTAGGTCGTATCATCTTTTGATTCTTTTTTATCAGAATCATCATCTTCTTCTTTAGATTCTTCTGCCTGTTCCAGGCGGTTTTTAAGAAGATGTTCTTTGGCAAAATGTTCAGCACCGCCGTGTTCAACGTAATGTACAGCCGCTTCATTATCAGTTGGAGAATGACCAAGTTCTTGGCCGGCAAAGTATTCATTATCCGGTCCAAGTATTTCTTTTTTTTGTAATTCTTCATATTCTTTTAAAGGCAGTGGAGTTTTTTCTGAATTATTTTCTGTTTCTTTCTTTTTTTCCATATAGAATTCCTTTAAGTAGTGTTTGATATAAAAAAGAGCTTTTTTTAATATTATAAAAAATTTCAACTCTAGTCAATGACGTAGTTCCGCAATTCTTATAACCCCACGCAATTAACCTTATATATTCGTTAGAAAGTATAGTTATAATAATATGATGGCTGGGGAGCCATGACTTCTAGACCACTTGATGAGGGTGGTTTTTGATAAATAAAAAACGGAGACAATAATTAACTCCGTTTGTTTCACTTCTTTTGGAATGAAAATTTTTAGCCATAGCTACATACTAATCTCACACATAGCAAAAACCAAAAGATATAGCATAATGCCAAAATTGCCAATGCACCCAAAATTAGATCGAAAAATTTTTTCATTTTTTTACCCTTTATGTTGATGTTACAAAATTAGGGCCAACTGCCCCGTAGATTATGTTAAAATACAATTTTACTTTTCTATTTTAGAGCCTACCCTTATTTTTGTTTCTTGTCAATACTATAGGCGTTATTTAATTTAGAGTATTTCCGGTGGTAGGTAACTAGGCTAGAGCTAGCTCCTTAGCCACCACCCCAGTTCTAATATCCTGCCTCTGCATCTGTTTCAGTAGGTTTAATTTATCACGCAGCGTATCCATAAATTTTTTATCAGAAAGTATAGTTATAATAATATGATGGCTGGGGAGCCATTTCAAAGCGCCTAATTTTATTAGGTGTTTTTATATAATCAAATGGGGTGTTATAATTCAAGCTATTTTGATAAATGATTAAATACACACTTTGTCGTATAATTAGACTATAGTAAATTACGGAACTTAACATCTCAAAATTAATACAGAATTTTTAACTCAAGCCAATAAATCGTGTTTGTTGGACATATAAATATGGAAGAATATGACTAATGTTTAAATTAACTCGGCATAGCTCGGGGCCAATTTTGAGGCCAGATAGCAATTTACCTTGGGAGAGCGAAGGTGTTTTTAATCCAGGGGTGGTTAAATTTGCTAACGAGATTTATATGCTTTATCGGGCAGTCGGTGAGAGTGAGGCTTACGTCTCTCGTTTTGGTTTGGCTAAGAGTCATGACGGAATAAATTTTGAGCGTGTCGCTCATGAGCCGGTTTTTGGACCACGGGAAATTTTTGATCAATGGGCCACAGAAGATCCACGAATTACACAGATTGATAATGATTTCTACATCACTTATGTGGCTGTAGCGAATCGGATTATGAAAGATGGATTGTCAATTAAACGCTTCTTGCCACTGGAAACATCAACCGCCTTGCTCAAAACTCGCGATTTTTTGGTCTATGAAAATTTAGGGATTATTTCTTCGCCAAATTCTGATAATAAGGACATCGTGTTGTTTCCACGCCGGATCCATGGTCGCTATTATATGCTTCACCGGCCTAATCGTTGGTCGCAAGAGTGGTTTAATGGAGCATACGAAAAATATATAAATGAAGGTTTGCCTTGCGATGTAAAAGATCTGCCAGAAATTCCCGGCATCTGGATTGCGTCATCGACAGACCTAAAAAATTGGACAAATCATCACTTGTTAATGTCACCATCGCATTCGTCTGATGCCAAGATTGGTCCAGGTGTTCCGCCGATCGAAACCGAGGATGGTTGGTTGATTATCTATCATCATGTGAAAAAAGAAGAGGAAACAGGCCTGTTTACATATTCTGCGCGCGCGGCACTCTTGGACCTTAAAGATCCTACGCGTTTTATCGCCAAATTGCACTATGACATTTTATCACCAGAGATGCCCTATGAAATGGAAAACGAAAAGCGAATTATTTTTCCGACTGGCGGCTTCGTTTCCGGCGATACTCTCCATGTTTATTATGGTTCGTCTGATCGTTATGTTTGCTTGGCTACTGGCTCACTGCAGGAGCTTTTAGCTGAATTAAAACAATCTTCCCATAAACAATTAAATCAAACCTTATGAAACGGTCCCATGAAAAAATGTGGATAGTTTTTCTGGCTACTTATCCGCCGCGGGAATGTGGTATTGCCACTTTTACATCTGATTTGTTAAAGAGTTTTGATCAGTTGTTTGCACCCCACGAAGAGGCAAAGGTAATTGCGATGAACATTGATGTTTTGCAAACCTACAACTATTCACATAAAGTGATCGCACAAATCTCCGAAAATCAACCAGCTGATTATTTGGAAGCTGCTCGAAAACTTAATACCATGCCGCGCGTGAAGCTGGTTTCAATCCAACATGAGTTTGGTATCTTTGGTGAAGACTATGGGAAAAATATTTTGGTATTTTTGAAAGAGATAAAAAAACCAGTAACTATTACTTTCCATACAGTACTATCCACTCCACCCCAGGATCTCAAAGCGCTGGTGGTGAAAATCGCTGAACATGTTGATCGGCTCATCGTTATGACCAATACCTCCAAGGAATTGTTAGTGCGTGTTTATGGTTTGCCCGAGAGCAAGATCAGCATTATTGGACACGGTATTCACTCTTTGTCCTACACTGACGGCACAGCGGCTAGGACGTCGATACAACTTAGTGGAAAAAGAGTGCTATCGACTTTTGGTTTGCTGAATAAGGCTAAGGGTATAGAATATGCGATTGGTGCTTTACCCAAGATTGTGGCGGTCTACCCAAGCATTGTTTATTTGGTAATCGGCGTAACTCACCCGATTGTGCTTAAGAATATAGGGGAGGGGTATCGCAACCAATTGATCGAGCAGGCTTATCGGCTGGGGGTGCAGGATCACGTGTTATTTTACAATGAATATTTAAAAACTGATGAGCTGTTAAAGTTCTTGCAAGCGACCGAAATTTATTTATCACTTTCACAAAATCCCGAACAAGCAGTTTCTGGCACCTTAACGTATGCGCTTGGTGCTGGTCGGCCAGTTGTTTCTACCCCTTTTGCGCAAGCTCAAGAAGTTATTACACCAGAGCTGGGTGTATTGGTGAAATTTAACGATAGTGAAAGCGTCGCGCAGGAAGTGATTGCTTTACTGGGCGATCAAGAGCGCTTGATCAATATGAGTAAGGCCGCCTATTTTCGTACACGAGGAATAACTTGGCCAAATGTAGCACTGTCTTACATGCGGGAATTTACTGAGTTATCTCCAGAGTTGGCCAAGCAAGAAAAGAACTTACCGGCTGTTAAACTCAAACATTTGCACAAACTCACCAATGATTTTGGTATTTATCAATTTGCCATCCTAGATGAACCAGACCCGAAGTGGGGCTATACTTTGGATGATAATGCTAGAGCGCTGGTGGTGGTGTCCCTTTATCATCGTATTCATAGTGGTCTAAACAACGAGCGCTTAGCAGAAACTTATTTGCAGTTTTTGGAACGAGCGGCGAAAATCGGTGGTGGTTTTGAAAATTATTTTACTAATGAAAAAAAAGCTCACCACACTCGTAATTTAGATGAGAATACAGAAGATGCTGAAGCTCGGGCGTTGTGGGCCTTGGCGACCGTTTCAACTAGTAAATTATCAAAAAAGTTGAAAAAAAGAGCGATGACATTGTTGAATAATCAATACGAAACATTCGAAAAAGTGGCATCGCCGCGCGCGGTTGCTTTTCACATCAAAGCTTTGGTTCTGTGGCTAGCAGTGGCCAATAATGAAAAAATAAACAGATTGATAATCAAGCACGCTGATTTTTTACTTGATCGATTTAATGATAATACCACCGAAGATTGGCAATGGTTTGAACAATCTATAAATTATTCAAACGCTATTTTACCCGAAGCCCTACTCTTAGCTTACAAGGTTACTGGTAATTATCTTTACCTCAAAGCAGGGAAAACCACTCTTGATTTTTTGATCAACCAGTCGTTCTGCGGAAAAATTTGTGAGCCAGTTGGACAAAGTGGTTGGTTTAAACGGGGAGAGCAGAAAAAGATCTATGATCAACAACCCGAGGAAGTGTCAGCTTTAGTGTTGGCTCTTCGAACAATGTTTGATCTAAGTGGAGACATTGTCTATCAGAAGAGAATGGTGCAGACTTTTGATTGGTTTTTAGGTAATAATTTACTCAATCAGGTAGTTTATTCACAAATGACTGGTGGTTGTTATGATGGAGTAGGGGAAAAGCAAATTAATCTGAACCAAGGCGCCGAATCGACTATTTCGTATTTATTGGCTCGCTTAGCTGTGGATAATAAATACCAATAAGATAAGTTTAGAGAAAAGATAAAATACTTCAAAATTAATAGATTAACTATTAAAATCCTAATTCTAATTCTAATATCCCCGTCTACCGGTTTACATGTCGGAGGTATGCAGGCAGGCATGATAGAGAGCCATGACTTTAAGACCACCCGATGAGAATGGTTTTAAATTATTCATAAACCCATTGACAAGATTATCTAATCCTATCTTTTAACATTAGTTTCTGCTAAGTTTATAGTATGTTACAATCACAAAATAACAGTTTTCTCGGACTAGGTATTGCACCCAAGATTCTTGATATTTTAAACAAGAATCAGTATATTACTCCAACACCTATCCAACAGCAATCAATTCCCCATGCTCTGGAGGGCAAAGATCTTATAGGTATTGCTCAAACTGGCACTGGTAAAACTTTGGCCTTTGGTATTCCCATGCTTCAACGTTTGGCCCAACAAAAAGGTTTGGGTTTGATTATTGTTCCAACGCGCGAATTGGCTTTACAGGTTGACGAGGCAATTCAAAAAATTGGCCGACAATTAGGATTTAAGACAGCGGTTTTGATCGGCGGTGAACCAATATTCCGCCAAATTAAACGCATTCGGATGAACCCTCATATTTTAGTGGCAACTCCTGGTCGGTTGATTGATCATCTTGAACAACAGACGGTTAAACTGGATGCCGTAAAAATTCTTGTTTTAGATGAAGCTGATCGTATGTTGGATATGGGTTTTGCTCCCCAAATCAACAAAATTTTAGCTCGGGTTCCCAAGGAGAAACAAACCATGCTTTTTTCTGCCACCATACCTCAAACAATCATTACTATCGCTGGTAAACACATGAAGCTCCCGATCCGTGTCGAGGTTGCCCCGTCGGGTACCACTGCTAAAGATATTACGCACGAATTATTTTTTGTTGATAAACCAAATAAAATCAATTTACTCAGTAAAATTTTATCCGAATACCGCGGTAGCGTTTTGGTATTTACTAGGACAAAGCATGAAGCAAAAAAAATTGCCAGCAACATCCGTGAAATAGGACACAATGCTACAGAAATTCATTCCAACCGTTCACTTTCTCAGCGTCGCGAAGCATTGCAAGGATTTAGGGTTGGTAAGTATCGAGTTTTGGTAGCCACGGATATTGCTGCTCGCGGAATTGATGTGTCGGGTATTGAACTGGTTATTAATTATGATCTACCAAACAATCCCGAAGATTATGTACATCGTGTTGGAAGAACTGGTCGAGCTGGTTTAATTGGCCATGCTATTTCATTTGTAGCGCCACACCAGCGCAGAGATGTTCAAAGCATTGAGCGCTTGATTCGTAAAAATCTTCCCGTTTCAAAAATTTCCAACTTACCAATTGTGCACATGACACCCAAACCAAATTATTTTGAAAAGAGTTCTCATAATCAAAGACGGTCTAGGTTTACAAATAGAAATAGTCCTAAGCACAAGACTTCAACATATTTTTAAAATTAATGTTTTGTTTAGGAAGTGGATTCATAGTTTTAAAGATCTCTCTGCCAGGAGTAGTTTTTTAAGATTTTAGGAATACTCGCATATAAATGAATTATTTGGTAAGATATTATTACCTTGAATGATGAGGAGTGAAAAAGCGGCAGGTCTTTCGTGTAGAAAGCGCTTTGAAACTATGAATCATCATTAATTAAAACCGGTTTTTATCGGTTTTTTAGGTATATTTAACCTTCAATATTTTTAACCACCAGGAGAATTACTTTGAGACTTAATTAAAATTTTTATATGGACGCACAAACTAATTTAACTATTTTATTTGGTGTTATTATTTTAGGGTTTTTAGTAGTAGATCTTGGTTATCTTAATAGAAAAAGTCATAAGATTGAATTTAAACCGGCACTTTATCAATCTTTGTTTTGGATATCCATAGCATTAATTTTTGGTGTGTTGATTTTTGTATTTATCAGCAAAGAAACGGCGGCTGAATATATAAGTGCTTATGTTACAGAAAAGATGTTATCGGTAGATAATTTATTCGTAATCATGTTAATTTTTAGTTTTTTTAAGCTAGAAGAAAAATATCATCATCGGGTTTTGTTTTGGGGAATTATGGGTGCCATAGTTTTTCGGGGAATTTTTATTGGAGTAGGCGCCTATGTTATTCATCAATTTTATTGGGTACTGTATATTTTTGGGGCCATATTACTTTATACCGGAATTAAATTATTGCGTGATAAAAAAGAGGAGCATGTGGATTTTAATAATAATAGAATTATAAAAACTGCTCGTAAATATTTATCATTTACCGCCAATCACCACCAGGGCAAATTTTTCTGTCGCGAACATGGTAAATTTATGTTTACCTCTTTGTTTTTAATAATGTTGTTAATAGAAGGAACCGATATTGTTTTTGCGGTTGATTCCATACCAGCGGTATTTGCAATTTCACAAAATTTGTTTGTTGTCTTTACTTCTAATATTTTTGCTATTATGGGATTACGAGCTCTGTTTTTCTTGATTGAAAATATTTTACATCGTTTTCATCATTTACAAAAAGGGTTGGCCTTTATTTTACTGTTTATTGGATTGAAAATGCTTGTGGGTATTTTTGGATTACACATATCTTCCTTTATTTCGTTTGGAATTATAATGTTTGCGCTTTGTTCGTCTATTATTTTATCAATAAAGTTCCCCAAAAAAATTTAAAGAGTTTATTGGGACAATAATAAGTAAGTAGCATTAAATAAGTATGTTGATCATTTTGGTGCATTTTTGGCGTGGCAGTTGATATTATTTGGTTTTTATGATAGCTTTAATATCTGCAAAGATACTTTGTGGGGAGATCAGTCGAATTTCCAAATACATAGTAATTTGCGGGCTTATTAGTTATTATTAATAATCTATTATGAACGGTACAATCAAGCGTCTAACCGACAAGAGTTTTGGTTTCATTACTCCTGATGGTGAAGATAAAGACTTGTTTTTTCATTCATCTGCTCTAGTTGGTGTTACCTTTGAAGAGTTGCATGTTGGAGACAAGGTTACATTTGACACCGAGGAATCTGATAAAGGTCCTCGCGCTGCCAAAGTTAGCCGCGTTTAATCGCTGCTTAATAAAAACCACCCCGATATTAATCAAGGTGGTTTTTATTTATGGTTATGGTTGGACAGTTAGTTTGCGGTGTAATTACGACGAAATCAAAAAATTAATTTTTATTAGTTGCCAATTGTCCGCAAGCGCCTTTAATATCCTGCCCGAATCGATAGCGCATAGTGGTAGTAATGCCGTTTTTTTGTAAAATATTTTTAAAAGCATTAATTCTATTATGAGATGAGGGAGTAAATTTTCCCGTAGGATTATATTCAATTAAATTAACAACACATAATCTATTTTTCATTAATTTGGCTAGTTCATAAGCATGTTCGTCGAGGTCGTTTACTCCCTGGATCATTAAATACTCAAACATTACTTTTCTATTCTTGTTAGTAATATAATCATCAACAATTTTAAGTAGTTCTTTGATGGTATAAGTTTTTGCTATAGACATTAGTTGTTGGCGGATTTGATCATTAGGGGCGTGTAATGATATCGCTAAATTAATATCCAAATTTTCTTGAGCTAGTTTTTTTATGCCGTCGAGAATTCCGCATGTTGAAACAGAAATATGCCGTGCGCCGATGCCAAAACCTTCCTTACTTTGAATAATTTTAATTGCCGCCATTACATTATTATAATTTAACAGCGGTTCGCCCATACCCATAAATACCACACTACCCACACGCTCATTAGTTGGCTTTAAATATCTGGCAAAAAATAATACTTGGATAATGATTTCATCGGTTGACAATTCCCTAATCAGTCCCATTTGTCCGGTAGCACAAAATCTACAGCCCATTGGGCAGCCAATGTGACATGAAACACAAACCGTATTTCTACCACCTTGGTGTTTCATTAAAACCGTTTCAATGGTGTTTCCATCTGTCAGCGTGATCAGTGCCTTAATGGTATTTTTATCGTCGGAGGTTAAAATTTTAGCTTTAATATCCAGCGGATATTTTTTTTGTAATTCTTCTCTTAGTTTTTTAGGCAGTCCGGTGACTACATTCCAGTTATCAACCAGCTCACCAAAAATTGCTTGCTGTATTTGACTAGCTCGATATTTTGGTTCGTTTTTCAATATTTTTGTCAGCTTGGCAATTTCCATATTTATTTGGATAGATTAAGTTTAGCAATACTTGCTCCGGCCAAGTGTCCAGTGGCCCAAGAAGATTGTAAATTAAAACCACCAGTAAAACCATCAATATCTAAAATTTCTCCGGCAAAATAAAGTCCTGGACAAATTTTAGATTCCATAGTTGCTGGATTTATTTCTTTTAAATTAACTCCGCCGGCGGTTACGAATTCATTCCCGGCGCTACGCCCCACGATATTAAGGGGAATATTTTTTAACCAAGCGCTGGTTTTAGTCAGGTCTTGTTTGCTCATTTCCGCAGCATGTTTGGCGCTGTTTAATAATAATTCCTGGTTGGCAATTTGTGCCAATGATTTTGGTATTAACATGGATAAAACATTGAGCCAGTCTTTTTTTAGATTGTCAGTAATATTTTTTTTCAGCGAATCATATAAATTGCTAGTTGATTGGTCTGGAAATAAATCAACTAAAATTGTCAGAGGTTTTTTGGGGCTAAATTTTTCAAAAGCAACTAATGATGATAAGGCAAAAACCGCTGGCCCACTGATTCCATGGTGCGTAAAAAGGATCGGCCCAGTAACGTTGGTATTCGTTTTATTTTTAGCTGTTAGTTTGGTCTTATCAATAGACAATCCAGAAATATTTTTCGGCCAAGATTCATGTGTTGCCAAAGCACTTAAACTGGGTGCCAGTTTTGTTAGCGAGTGTCCAAGTGATACTGCAAAAGCATAACCGTCGCCGGTTGAGCCGGTTTGACGATAGGCTTGCCCACCTGTAGTTAGCACCAGTTTGTCAGTAATTAATGATTGGCTATCGCGGTCCAAAGTAAGTTCAAACCCCAAGGTATGTTTTTTTACAGCCAGAACTTTTGTATTTATCAAAGTTTGTATTGAAGAGTGTTTAAAAATTTTTTCAAAGACAAGCACCACATCATGTCCGTTGTTGGATTTAGGAAAAACCCGCTGGTCGCTTTCAATTTTTAGAGGTATACCATGCGCTTCAAACCATTTAAAAACATCTGTCGGTGAAAATTGTCGCATAGCTGAGGATAAAAATTTACCGCCTCGAGGATATTTAGACAATACGATTTTAATGCCTGGCAGGCCGGTAGTTAAGTTACAGCGTCCACCGCCAGAGATGATTATTTTTTTCCCCAAGGCATCATTTTTTTCTAGAATAAAAATTTTTACTTGTTGATTAATTTCATGTAGGGCAGCGGATGCCATTAATCCAGCTGCGCCACCACCAATGATAGCAACTTTCATATGACTAACTTGTATCATAGTTTGGTTTATTTTTCTAGTTGGATAATTAAAAAACCCGAAATTTGTCTACGGGCTTAGATTGTTATTTTTTCTTTTTACCATAAAATGTCCGACCGGACATTTTATGGTAAAGTGTTATTACTGCAATTTGGTGAATTTAGGTGCTTGCTGAAGTAAATAATCTATGATGTTGGGTTATAAGATTAAGGGATAAGTTAAAGGTTTTAAATAATATACTTGACAATTAAACTGAATCTGCTAAAGTGGTGGCAGATTGTTCTTTATCAGCGGGTGAAACGTACCCTCCGATTGATTTATGCTACTCCCCATAAATCATCCTGCGTTTTGCCTGCGTTATAAAAGCCGAGTTATAGTTACTAGTCCGAAATGTGTTATAATTCACATTTCATTATCCCAGGATAGTTGACTATACTCGGCTTATTTTTTTAAATAGAATTTTTTTTAAGTTAATTAGGATCATCGTGTTTGTCATTGCGAGGAATCCGCCTTGGGCGGATGACGAAGTCATCCCTTCGGGAGATTCCACATAGCGGGACAATCTCGGTCAATATTAACTTTAGATTGCCGTGTCACTTCACTAACGTTTCGCTCCTCGCAAAGACAAACACAAAAGTTATATTAATAATAGCGCCAGCGTGTTTGTGTCAGATAAACCAAAACTGAACCATTTAATTGTTCAATTAGCGTGTTCAGTATTTTTTCTTGCCAAGAGAAGTTGTTTTGTGGCATAGTATAAAATTTTTTACTAAAAAATGTTTTAACTAGGGACATTTTGTGGATAACTAGTTGATAAAGTTCAGTATTTTTAAATATTGACTGTGCTATAATAAGCACTAGGTTATCTGGAATTTTTTTATAGACAATAACTTAGGAGGCGAAAATGGAGGAAAAATTGAATTAGAGCAGAAAACGTGAGCTCGGCTTTAAAGTATTTTATATAAAATCCCTTGCTTTTGACAAGTTAAAGGATTTTTTATTTATAACTATTAACTAAGCTTGAACCCATTAATTTCCTTTTTTTATTGCCTGAATGCTTGTGTATAACTTTTTCTTGACAAGCTAGGGGCATAGGAGCTAAGGTAATACACTACAACTTGAATATCTAGACAGTTTAATTTTATCATTGTCTAATAAGTCATAAATATTGATGCATAATTTGGTAGTAAAAGTTAACCAAAACTGGTGCTTCACCAAAGCGACTATTTTATAGCCACTGTTTTTAATACAGTGGTTTTTTGTATTTTAATAAACATCATAGGATTTTGACGCTTGGCGTCATTGCGAGCGCTTATTCCAGCGTCATCGCGAGCGATCCGCCTTGGGCGGAGAGCGTGGCGATCTAGATTGCTTCACTTCGTTCGCAATGACACTCCTTATTGTCACTGCGAGGGAATGCAACGACCGAAGCAGTCTAGATCGCTTCGCTTGCGCTCGAAATGACGTTCCTTTTGTCACTGCGAGTGAGCGTAGCGAGCGCGGCAGTCTAGAGATCGCTTCGCTTGCGCTCGCGATGACGCAGGAGAAGCGCAAACGCTAAAATCCTAATATTAGAAAGTTTTAACATTAACAATTTAAACCACATCTAAACTTTGCGGTTGAACTGGGGATCCCAAAATATTTGGGGTTCTAAGTTTGGCCATAAAGGAGGTCAACGCTAGCAGCACATAGCTAATAGCCAATGGCTAATAGTAAAACTATTGGCTAGGTATTATTAAGCTAAGCTGTCAGCCCTGACCCCTTGATGTGGTCATGTAAAGGTCGAGAAACGCTTTAACGTTGCGTTAAACGTTAAAAAGAATAAAAAAACCACATCTAATAAATTAATATTTAATAATTAACTTAATATACTTATGAAAAAAATTATTTTAGGTTTATCAGTGATTGCCGCAGTAGCGGCCGTGGTCGTTTATGGCACCGGCGCTTTCTTCAGCGACACTGAAACTTCCACCGGTAACACCTTTACCGCTGGAGCAATTGACCTGAAAGTGGACAATACTTGTTATTACAACGAGATTGCTGATGGTACCCCAAGTTGTCCAATGATTCGAGATGAAAAAGGGGACATTATTACTACTTGGAAAGCCACTGATCTTGGTCCTATGCACAAATTTTTCTGGTTTAAAGATGTTAAGCCAGGTGATTTTGGCGAGGACACTATTTCACTTCACGTAATTGATAACGACGCGTGGGGAAGGTTAGTGATTAACAAAGTTGGCGATTATGACAATGACTGCACCGAGCCGGAAGATAATGATTCAACTGATGAAACTTGCGGTTCAGATATAAATGGCGAAGGCGAGCTTCGCAGTAACACCAATTTCATGGTCTGGCTTGATCAGGGTATGATTCCTGGTTTCCAGAATAACGATCCTGAGAACCCCGGGATTTACGACGAATTTGAGGGTGACAACATTCAGCAAGAGGAATACGAACCAACCCTTATTACTCCTGGCACGATTGACTTTCCAGATGGTGAAGTATGGTATCTGGCCCAAGGATTACAGGGGGCTTACTACCAGTACTGTTACGACGAGGATGTTTCTTCAGATGGTCACAACGATTACGACCTGTGCCACGGCTTAGCAGAAGATGGCCGTATGGTCGGTTCTGTGACTTACTACTTTGGCGTGGGTTGGCAAGTGCCTTATGAAGTTGGTAACGAAGTTCAGACCGACAGCTTTGGCGCTGACATGACTGTTGAGGTTCAACAGTACCGCAATAACCCTAACCCTTGGGAATAATTAACTCCACTTTCCTTCAAACCTAGCCCTGGCTTTTAAAGCTTTTGGGCTAGGGTAAAGAGGGAAGATACTACTATGAAACGAATTATTTTCAGTTTAGTGGTTATTGGAGCAGTTTCGGCTGTGGTGATAGCGGCTACTGGTGCCTTCTTAGGTGATACTGAAATAGCTGCTGGCAACTCGTTCGTGGCTGGGGCGATTGACTTGAAAGTAGATAACGAGAGTTACTACAACGGAGAATTTTCCGATAGTAATAGTTTCGGACCTTCAGATTTGGATAGAGGATTGCTGTTAATCAACTTTACCGACTTAAAGCCGGATGATGAAGGAGAGGACACTATTTCACTCCACGTCAACAACAATGACGCTTGGCTGTGTATGGATATGTCGCTTAATGTTGATGATGATATTTCATCTACCGAGCCAGAACTCAAAGTTGATGCCTTAGAAGACCCTAATGACACTTGGGATGGTGAAATCGGCAATTTGGTGAAAATGGTTTGGTGGGTTGATGACGGCGACAATGTGCTGGAGCAGAGCGAAACCTTGTTGAGCACCGGCGCACAAAGTATCCGTGACTTTTTTGGCACGGACAACGCTTTCTCAGCTGATTTGGCTGATTCAACTACAAATGTCTGGACTGGTATACCCGGCCCAGCTATTGGCGGTGAGGATTACTACATTGCTAAGGGCTGGTGCTATGGCGATATGACCTTGAATCCGGTGCCACAGGATGGCTACGGGGATCAGATGAATCCGATTGGTGTACAAGGTTCAGGCTTCACTTGTGATGGTAAACAGCTTGGTAATGAAAGCCAAACCGATGGCGTTACTATGAATATTGCTTTCAGCGCCGTGCAAGCCCGACATAATGAGGGTTACACGTGTGATCCGGAACAGCGTTTGGCGACTATCACGGTTACCAAGCAAATATCCAACGATGATGGCGGTAACAACGACGTGGGCGATTTCCAGCTCTACATTGATGATGGCACCACGCTTACGCCGGTAACTTCTGGTGTACCAAACGTGGTTCCAGTAGGTACCTATACCGTAACTGAGTCAGGTATCTCTGGTTATGTTGCGTCATTCCCTCCTACCCAGGATTGTGATTCTGGCGGACAGGTTACGCTGACTACGGGTGACAACAAAGCTTGTACCCTGTTGAACAACGACCTGCCGGGTAATATCACGCTCTTCAAGAACGTGATTAACAATAACGGCGGCACGGCTGGTCCAACCCAGTTCGGCTTGCGCATTGATGGTGGAATAGTGCAGCACAACACCTCGGTGGCGGTGACATCAAACTCATCACACGTCATCAATGAAGACGGACGCGCGGGTTACAGCTGGGTATCAATTACAGGAAACCCAGAGTGTCCCGCCGTACTTGGCGGCACCGCGACTCTTGATGAGGGTGAGGCAATCACCTGTACCATCACGAACGACGACATCGGTCCTACGTAATTCTCGGGTATTCAATAACCGCAAAATAGGCTTAAAGCCTGCTTCTCTTCACAAATTCTAAAAAAATTTGCGAGGAGAGCCGAGATTTTAAGTTATAAAACAATAATATTAATTAATCATTAAACGAAAAACTAATTATGAAAAAAATTCTGATAAGTATAGGAGTGATTGCTGTAGTAGCAACCATAGTTGCCTATGGCACCGGCGCTTTCTTCAGCGACACCGAAACTTCTACCGGTAACACCTTTACCGCCGGAAGCATTGATCTAACGATAGACAGCAGTTGTTCTTATAACGGTCTGCCATCAACTGAGTGCGGTAATTGGCAACTGAAAGATTTAAATCCAACCGCTGACAGATTCTTTAATTTTAGCGATATAAAACCGGGGGATACTGGAGTAAATATTATTAGTTTGCATGTAAATAATAATGATGCCTGGATGTGTTTGAATATTACGAACAAACAAGACAATGATAATGGATTAACTGAACCGGAAGATATTGTGGATGATACGCCGGGCATAGGCGAGGGCGAACTTTCGGAATTCTTGAGCACATTTGTCTGGTGGGATGCAGACCAAAACGGCGCGTTTGATACAGGCGAGGCGCAGATAGATAATGGAGATTTGAAAACCGTAGATATGTTACCACTAGCTGATTCCCAACACATGCCTGCAATTACGGGCGGGCAAACCAAATATCTTGGTTTTGCGTGGTGTGCGGGGAGATGGGTAAATACGCCCACACCGGGCCAGCCATTTGTTTGCGACGGATTAGAAATGGGAGACATCGTACAGACGGATTCTTTCATGGCTGATTTAGCTTTTGTTGTTGAGCAGGCGAGGAATAATGCAGACTTTATCTGCCAAGTGCCAGAAACTCCTCCTATAACTAGTGAGGAAATATGTGGTGATGAGATAGATAATGATGATGATGGGCAGGTTGATGAAAATTGCGAGCTTTTCTTTTCCGAGTATGTGGAGGGTAGCAGTAACAACAAGGCTTTGGAAATTTATAACCCAACCAGCTCCGCTGTTGATCTAACTGGTTACAAGATTGAACAATATTTTAATGGTTCGTCCACCGCATCAAATATAGTAACTCTTCCGTCGGTCAGTCTAGCTGCTGGTGATGTTTATGTGGTTTGTAATAGTAATTTTGTTGATCCACCAAAAAGTATTGTTTGCGATAATACAACAGGAAGTATTCAGTTCAATGGCGATGACGCTGTGGTTTTAAAGAATGGAACAACAATTGTTGATGTTATTGGGCAAATTGGTTTTGATCCGGGTTCACAATGGGGATTTGATCCTATTAGTACTGAAAATAATACCATAGTAAGAAAGTGTAGTATTAACAAAGGCGATAACAATGGTACAGATACTTTTGATCCTAGTTTTGAGTGGCTTGGATATGTTATAGACACTTTTGGCAATTTAGGTTCGCATATTTGCCCTTAATTTAAAGTACTTAATCAATTTATTTAAATGTCAGTGAAGAAATTACTATTAGCAATATCAATAATTGGTGTGATGGCAATAATAGCCATTAGTAGCACCAGTGCTTTTTTAAGTGACACGGAATCTTCCACTGACAACGACTTTACTGCTGGTGCGATTGATTTGAAAGTAGATAACCAGTCGCATTACAATGGCATGGTTTGCCAAGATGGCGTATGGACAGAATCCTGTAATATCAAGGGAGAAAATTTAATTCAAAATAGCGGGTTTGAAAAGCCAGCAGTGGCAACGCCGCAGAATTGGGATATTTATCCATCAGGTAATAGTGATTTAGCTTGGAGCGTGGAGTGGATAGGCAGTGAGACTACTTACAATTCTACTACCAGGCCGCAACCCGCCTTGCTTGAATTACAGGCTGGAGTTAATGGCTGGCTACCGGTTAAAGGTGAACAATATGCAGAACTGGATTCAGATTGGGACGGGCCGCAGGGGGCATTAAACGGCGAGCCGGCACTGGTTAAGATTTATCAGGATATTGTTACCTCCCCGGGTTATAAATATCGTTTGAGTTTTAAATTTTCCCCGCGCCCAGGGTTAGGAGCGGCTGATAATAATTTGCAAGTTAAATGGGATGGCAGCCAAATTGCTGATTTGGCTTTGGATGGCGCAACGAACAGTAATACAGACTGGCATTATTATGAATATGATGTGCCAGCTACTTTTACCACCACTCGCGTGGAGTTTATAGGCGGCGGAACTGATAATAGCTTGGGTGTATTTGTAGATGAGGTAAAACTTTATGCTTTGGATTGCCGCAGTAATAAGATGGTTGACCAAAGCTGTGACGGCACTTGGGAATTAACTGACTTGGGCCCGACTTATAAATTCTTTAATTTAACTGATGTTAAACCGGCTGATCACGGAGAAAGCACTATTAGTCTGCATGTAGATACTAACGAGGCCTATGCCTGTTTGATTACCAGTAATTTAAGAAATGATGATTTAGGTTTAACTGGGCCAGAAACAGTGGTAGATAGTACTGATGGCCCGGATAATGGTGAATTAGCCCAGCATGTGTATTTCTTAGCCTGGTATGATGATGGAAATAATATTTGGGAAGAGGGCGAGGATTTGATTACCCCGGAGCCCACTTTGGCCGGAGAGTTTTTAGATAATGTTGCTTATCCTTTGTATACTCCGGCTAATGGCCAAACTTTGCCTGCTGATCAAACAACTTATATTGGCATTGCTTGGTGCGCTGGCACAATGGTGATGAATCCTGATACCCAAGCTATTGATTGTACTGGCGAGGGCATGGGTAATGAATCGCAAACAGACAAGTTGGCTGCTGATATTTCTTTTTATGTGGAGCAGGCAAGGCATAACGAAAGTTTTGTTTGTAATCCGCCCGAAAAGAGGCCAAAGCTGATTGTAATTAAGCACGTGATTAATGATGACGGTGGCATAAAGGAAGCTAAAGATTTTATTATGCAGGTGACTGGCACAAATGTTTCACAGAGTTCCTTCCTCGGTTCAGAATCGGGCGTAACAGTATTGCTTGACCCGGGCGAATATTCAGTTGATGAAATAGGGTTCACCGAGTATGCCAAAACTTTAGGTGATGACTGCATTGGAACAATTGCCGTTGGCGAAACCAAAACCTGTACTATTACTAATGATGACGAGGCACAATGTTTGGATTTTGAAACTAAGTCAAAAGGTTATTGGATAAATCATCCTAGTCAATGGATTCTGCCCCAGACTTTAGGTAGTGAAATGATTAGTACGACATTTCAAGCTCAAGAAGTATTTGTTCGTTATTCTGATACTATGCGTAATAAAGTAAGAGGGCAATTATTAGCGCTAAAATTTAACATTGCCTATTATGGTGCTGGCGAAGCGTTAGCGCCTGGGGAAACTATCACTTTAGCTGCTTTAGCTAGCCAAGCAGATGCTTTATTACAAGCCACGCCTCCGCCAGCTGATTCCATATTAGAAGCTATGAAGAATAGATTAGAAAATGCCAACAATAATCAGCAGGTTAGCACTTGTGAAAAAAAGTGTGCTTTGAAAATTTCTAAAACTGTAGACCGTCAAACTGCTAATTCCGGCGATACTTTAACTTATACAATTAATTTTAAAAATATTGGAAAAGCAGATTGTACTGGTGGTGGCGTTAAGCTGCGTGACGTGGTAGATTCTCGTTTAACCTTTGTTAATGCCCAAAATAGCAGTAATGTAAGTCCTGGTTACAACGGTTCATTATTATTTACTCCTGATACTAGTACATTATTATGGAATGCTAATGTGCTTAATCCCGACGAATCTGGCTGGGTGACTTGGAAGGCCATAGTTAATTCACCAATTGGTTGTCAAAATTATAACATTGCCAATACCGCCAACATATCTTCGCTTGAGTATAATTGGGCGTGGGTAGATAGTAATACGGTTTACACTAATATTTCTTTAAGGTGTCAATAATTTATGGATAAAGTTTATAAAATTCTTTCCTACATATTTTTTACCGCCGTGGTGGTGATAGTGTTGATATTAATTTCCTCGGCCCTGCCAATCCCGGGCGGATTTAAAACCTTGGTGGTGCAATCTGGTTCGATGGAGCCAGCTATAAAGACTGGCAGCGTGGTGTTGGTTAAACCAGCTTCCAGTTACCAGGTTGGCGACGTGATAACCTTTGGTCCAGTTTCCAAGACTAAATTACCGACCACTCACCGTATAGTTGAAATTAGGCAGGAAAATAATCGCAATGTGTATCTTACTAAAGGCGATGCTAATAGCAGTACTGATATCAGGGAAGTTAGGATCAGGGATATTATGGGCAAAGTTTTATTTAGCGTGCCATATGTTGGCTATGCCGTGGCAGCAGCTAAAACTAAAGTTGGCTTTGTTATTATCATTTGTATTCCAGCTTTGTTTATAGTCTGGGATCAGCTAAAAAAGATTTGGCAAGAATATAAAAAATTACGCAAAAAAGACATTACTACCGAACCAGATAATCAAGCTACTTAAATATTTTATGACGTTTTATTTTAACTATTTAACAATCAGGAAAATTAAACGCTATCGGCGTCGGGTTTTTAGATTGTTTAATCGATTGAGTAAAATGTTGTTAATGGGTAGGAAAACTCTGTTCAGAAAATTTAAGGCTGCTACTTTGATGTTAGTTATTTTTAGACGAGTGGTGGCAATAACAGCTGTGATAGCATTGGTAGTTAATTTACTTGGTATTATACCCAGCACTTTAGCTAATTTTTATGATCAAGAACCGACTCAAGATAATTCTTTGATTACCGCTTCGTTGGATATTGAATCGTCAGTAGGCGAGTGGTCTCCTGTAGGCAGTAATGTTTCGCTAACTCCCGGTTATCCGACAACTAACAATATTCAGATACAGAATATTGGCAGCCTTGGTTTTAATTATAGTATTGAAACGTCGGTTACTAGCGGAGATTTATGTGCCAACTTAAATTTATTAGCTTTATTAGATAATGTTCAAGCTTATGCTGGCCCAGTGGTTGACTTTAACGAAGGCCCATTTTTATTTATTCAACCAGAAGACTGGAATTTAACTTTTAGTCTTAATTCCAGCGATCAGATTTGGGAAAATAAATCATGCCAGATAAAAATAGCAGTCAAGGCTTGGCAAGAAGAAGCCCCAGGTTATAGCACTGATTATTTTAGCGACCTAGCGGAAATTGATTTGGATGTGGCGAGTGGCGCTTGGCAGGTTGTGCCACCTACAGAAGTTACCTCTAGTGATGTAGTGATTAATGAAATTATGTGGATGGGCAGTCGTCGGGATACAGGATCGGGAATTAGTGAGGATGAGTGGGTAGAGCTTCGTAATATGACAGCTGCTAGTATTGATATTTCAGGTTGGGTAATTGACAATACTGCATCAAGTGGCGGTTCGCTCACTATTCCAGCTGGCAGTGTAATACCAGCTAATAGTTATTTTGTGATTGCAAATTTTAATAAAAGCAATTCAGCTATTGATGTAAATGTTGATTGGGTGACAACGAGCATTAGTTTAAATAATAATTATGATGATAATGGAGTTATTAGACTTAAATCTGGAGCGGTTGTTATTGATGCTACGTCGCCAGCTATTAGTGATAATTGGTCAGCTGGTAAAAATGAGTCTAATCAAAAATGGTCAATGGAACGCAATTTAATACCAGGAGATGGTACGCTTAACGCCAGTTGGCATACTTGTGATATAAATTTCATGAACGATACCGAGAAGGCATTAATGAGGAGTTATTGGGATAGCAATGCTCAAACGAAAAATTGCGGTACGCCAGGCCATGCTAATTTGTCTAAAAATGATCCTACAGCAGATGATTATGATCCCAGATTGGTAATTAGCCAGTTGCCAAAAGTTTTGGCAGAAGGGCTAGATGGAGATATTGAGACTTTACCCAAGTTTCCGTTCGGTGAATATACCGACGAAACAGAATTGAATAACATAAGTGAAATTGTAACAGAGGAAAATAATGAAGTAGCGGATGACAATGAATCAGTGACAGTTGATGAAAATATTGTAGAGCCGGTTACAGAACCGGTGGTAGAACAACCTAACGAGCCAGTGGCGGCAGATGAATCAGGATCAGAAATTAATAATGATGCGACTATTCCTAATGCTCCAGAAGTTCCGGAATTAATAGTGCCGGAGAATAATGAACCAACACCTGTTGACACGCAACCGGAAATTGATCAAAATACAGAGCAACCAGCTGGAATTGTGGAGCCAGCTTTAACCCCTCAAGTTAGTGAATAATTAATTTTATGTTTAGCTTACAGAAAAAATTAATAGCAATAGTATCGGTAGTCGTAATTTTGATAACTGCGGCGCCGACTATGGTTTTGGCTCAAGATCCCAGTCCAGATATTCTAATTACCTTTGAAAATTTGCCGCTGTTTAGTGAAGCTAATTTTTTACCAGGCGACACAGTAACTCGCTGGGTCAAAGTTAAAAATAATTGGCCAGATTCGCAACCTATGGCGGTAATAGTGGAAGAAAATTATAGTGACCCAGATGGGTTGGCGACACAGTTGGATTTGGTAATTATGGAAGGAGCTACAACTTTATATACTGGAACGTTGGCTGGTTTACATGGAGACGGTTTAGTTAATTTATCTAATTTACCGAGTGATGCAGAAACTCAATATGATTTTTCAGTAACATTTAATGAATTATCCAGCGATAATTATCAAGGTGCAGTAGTTAGTTTTGATTTAGAACTTGGTTTATTTTCTGATAATGAGGTTTGTACAGAAAGTTGTGATGGAGGCATAGTGGTAATTACTAGTACTGGTGGCGGTGGTGGCCCGGCGGGACTTTATATTCATACTGAACAAGTGGGCGACACTAGTACCACTTCAGCTACGATAACTTGGTTTACTAACCTTTCAGCTACCAGCCGAGTTGTTTATGATATAGTTTCCCATCCTATAGTTGGGGTACTGCCTAATTTAGGTTACAGTTTTTCTACTGCCGAGGACCCAACCCTTACTACTTATCACACTATGGTCATCAGCGGTTTAACATCCAATACCACGTATTATTTTAGGCCGGTTTCAGCTAACGTTTCTAATACGGTTAGTGGAATAGAACTAGCGATAAGAACAGGAGAAGTAGCTGGCGCTTATACTGAAAGTGCGGGCGGGGCTACGCCCGGTGGTGTGGCTTTTGTTTCGCCAACTGGAGCAGTAGCTGGCGCGCAAACCGGCGCTTTGGCTCAAGGTGAACCTGAATTAGTTTCAGAGCCAGCTCTTGTTACAGAAGATGATGTGCCGCTGATTACTCCAGGGGATTGCACTAATTATATTTTATTGTTATTGATACTTAATTTAATAGCCATGGGGTTGTTATGGAATAAGTTTAAGGATAGTGAAGTACAGTGGCATAAATATTTATGGTTAGAGAGTTTGTTATTGATTTTGTTACCTATCTTAATTTGGTATCCTATTTGTCAGTTATGGATTTGGTTGTTAATATTGTTGGTAATAGAATTATTGGTTTTATTCTTACTAAAGAATAATTCTGCTGGTCATATCGAGCCACCAGTTAATTTTTAATTTTGATTTTTGTTTAGGAAGACGAGCTAATTAAAGCTCGTTTTTGTTATCCGCCTTCGCCCCGTCTTGTGTCACTGCGAGCCGAGCTTAAGGCAAGGCGTGGCAGTCTAATGACATTCCTTTAAAACACCAATTTGTGTTATTTTAATAGTGTTATGTTTTCTTGGTGGCAAGCGATTATTTTAGGTATAGTTGAAGGGATCACAGAATTTTTACCCATTTCTTCTACTGGGCATTTAATATTAAGCTCTAGGCTGTTAAATTTGCCGCCTAGCGAGTTTTTAACGAGTTTTGAGATAACCATACAATTGGGGGCGATTTTAGCTATAGTGGCGCTTTATTGGCGCTCACTATTAATGAACTGGGAAATTATCAAAAGGTTAATAGTAGCATTTATTCCCACGGCACTAATTGGTTTATTGCTTTATAAATTGATAAAAAATGTTTTACTAGGCAGCACTACGGTGGTGCTGTGGTCGTTGCTGCTGGGTGGAATAATTTTAATAATATTTGAATTGTTGCACAAAGAAAAACCACAAGCAGTAAATGAAGTGGGTAGAATATCGTATAGGCAGTCGTTTATTATTGGGTTGTTTCAGTCACTGGCTGTTATTCCTGGAGTGTCGCGGGCAGCGGCAACTATTATTGGCGGTTTGCTTTTGGGTTTGCGGCGTAAAACCATAGTAGAATTTTCTTTTTTATTAGCTGTACCAACTATGCTGGCAGCTACAGGTTGGGATTTAATACAAAGCGCCAGTTCTTTTTCCGCTGATCAATTTGGCTGGCTAGCAGTGGGGTTGGTGGTTTCTTTTGTTACCGCCTTGGTTAGTGTTAAGTGGCTGCTAAATTATATTCAGAAAAATACCTTTGTTGCTTTTGGGGTATATCGTATAGCACTGGCAGTATTTTTTTGGTGGTTGGTGATTAAGTAAAATTACCCATTATCGCAAATAGGGGTAATCAGCTAAAATATCATTTACCATAAAATGTCCGGCCGGACATTTTATGGTAAAGTGGTTTTTCATTTTCCTCCGTCTTGAGTCACTGTAACCCCGTTTGATGGGGGAAGTAATCTAGCGAAGTGAATATGACAGTCTCTAAAATCGCCACGCTTTCCACCTAAGGTGGATCGCTCGCGATGACGTATTTCTTGTCACTGCCTGCCCGCCGACAAACAGGCATACAATGATATTTAGATAGCTATTAACCACAAAGCGGTTAAGGTAAATATTTGCACCAGCATGCCCTCTACCCAATTTATTTTATAACCTGGTAAATTATGAAGTTTAGCATGAAAGCTAGAATATTTTTTTAACCAGGCGACTCCAGTTAAAGCATAAATAGCTTGTAATAAATCTGGCAGTAGGGAACCCAGTAAGCTAAAAATTATAGTGTAAAGCGAAATAGACGGCGTGGTAGTAAAATAAATTAAAATAAAAAAAAGTAAAATTACGCCATCAATTATGGCGGCGCTCATTAATCGTTTAATAGTGCGGGGTAGGGCAAACCCATCGGTTAAGTGTTCATCACCATGAGGAATTAAATCCAGTACAAAATGCGATACCAGACTCACAAAAAAAGCCAATAACGGATTAGGTACAGCTTTAGCAACCACCAAAGCAGCGGCTCCGTGAACGGTTAAATACATAAATCAGTAGTTAAATAAATTAGTGGTTTAATTGTATCATAAAATAATTAAACAACCCCGTCTTTCGTAAAGAGCGGGGTTGCTAGGTGACAACAGAATTTACATAGGCATACCGATGGCCGGCTTTTCACTTTTGGGTTCACAGCATTTACATAATCCTTTGTGGCTAAACAATTCATAGATAGCAGCTAAGCCAACTAGGATGTAAATAATTTTTGAGATAATAGCGTCCATACCGCCAAACAAGGAACCAACATCCCAACTAAATAAACCAACTAATAACCAGTTTAAACCACCAATAACTAATAATATCCAGGTGATTAAATGTATATTTTTCATATCTTCACCCCCTTAAATTTAGTAAAAAACTAAGGTCATTATAGCATTATTTAATTTTAGATACTATTTATTACTTGATTTTTTTTGCGCTTTTATCTACAATGTAAAAGCTATATCTATGACACGGGGTAGAGTCCGTAAACCTCGCTTACAGTTTCGGCACGGACTTAAAACTAGTTTTCACCTGTTTAGCACGCGGTCAGTCGCGTGGTGAACTAAAGTGAACTTTACGCGACGCGGGGTAGAGAAGTGGCATCTCGCCAGGCCCATAACCTGGAGATCGTGGGTTCAAATCCCACCCCCGCAACCAAGCACCACTCGCTCTTTCCAAGAGCTCGGATGCTTGGCAAGCCAAGATATCATCGGTCTGCCATAAATCTCGGATGCTTGGCAAGCCAAGATACTATCGGCCTGCCATAAATCTAAGAAAAGGGACAGTGGTGCTTGCAGTGAACCTAGTTATGGTTCACTGCTAACATATGAAACAAAAATTTCATTATGTCTATATACTCAAGAGCCTGAAGGATGGCCTGTTTTATATCGGCTTTTCTACTGATTTAAAAAGAAGATTACAAGAACATAATTCTGGAAAAAATATTTCTACCTCACGGAGATTACCACTGCAACTCATTTACTATGAAGCGTTTCTCTCTCGTACCGATGCTTCACAGCGAGAACGCTATTTTAAAACAAGTAAGGGAAAAACCACATTACGACTAATGTTAAAGGAATTTTTAAGTAACACCGCGGCAGGGTAGCTCAGTTGGTTAGAGCGAGGGACTCATAAGCCCTAGGTCGTGGGTTCGATTCCCACCCCTGCTACCATATTTCTATTACCTCCCCAGCGCCTGGAACGTTCTACGTTCTTGCTGGGTGGTTTTTGGATAAAAAAAGAGCCAACCGAGTATTTTGCTCCTTTTTCTCGGTTGGCTTATCGCCATCATTAGTTTATTTCCGGCACACGCTGTTGTAACTCTGCATTACGATATTGATGACATTCATAAGGTATTACTCCTTATATTATGATTATTTATAAAGAACAACTATAGTGAACTGCCCTTTTATTATACAATTGGCTTAAAAAAAATAAAAGTGGATAAAGATGGTTTTTGATATTGACTTTTTTATCCTTTAGATGTAAGGTGCTATTACAAAATAGTATATTTATAAAGTTATAATTAATATAATTCACAACCCAAGGAGTAAAATAGTATGGATATTCCAAAGGATAAACACTATCCAGCTGATTCTGTACAGTGCAATGACTGTGGCGGAAACGGATGCACAACATGTGGCAACAAAGGGTGGCTAACACCCAGTAATCATCTTAAAGGAAGAAGGTGTGAGTACTCAGGTTGCGATAAGCCGATTCCCCCAGCACATGTGGCTGTTTACTGCACCAATGAATGTGCTATCGCTGATGTGTAACAAAAATATCCTGCCCTAACGTAATCCAAACTGTTAAGGGCAGGTTCTTTATTTTCACCCCCTCCTCAGTGCCTGGAACGTTCTACGTTCTTGCTGGGTGGTTTTTGGTATTTGATGTATAATTAAGTTAGATAATTATTAAAGTATAAATATATGAAATTAAGACAATATCTATTTACCTCATCATTTATTGCAACTATAGCAGTAGTGTTTATATTACTTGTAGCAGCGGGTTATGCTGTTGTTTTACAAAAGCAAGTGGACTTAAAAAAACAAAATCAAAATTATCAAACTTATATTCAAACAAGTGTAAATAAATCCGTGGATTTACCAAATACTACCCTCCTAACCTATTGGGTAGACATTAGTGAATCTGGTCGTTGTTTAGGTGTTCAAGAATCATATAGTAATGAGCATGGAGAAAATTTTGTACATTATCCATTAATTCGTTGTGAGAGTACTGGTGGATATGATTTAATTATTGTTGACCAAAATAAAACATACGCACTTATACGTGGGTTAGGTCAAATAAGAGAAGGACCCTCGACTGGTTACATATATCATATAATAGACCTAGCTTCACATAAACTTATTCATACAGGTTATGATGATGCTAAATTTTTAGGGGACATTAGTTATATTGATGATGATATTTTATTTTTAGGAACAGTGGCTTCAAGCTCAGCTCAGCTATTTTCTATTAAAGACGATAAGGTAATAGCAGAATGGGTGCCAAATAATCCAGATAAGTTAGCAGTGGGGGTTGATTGGCTTAATCGTGATACTTTCAAAGTTTCGTATCTTAAAGCCAAAGATGTATTGCCTGACGTATCTGGCGACCCTGGTGTGCCAGCGTATGAGATTCTGAACACTGAATTTTATAATATAGAAATATATAGCAGTAAACCTGGCACACCACCAACTGTTGGTTTTGTAAAAGTTAATAAGTAACTTCTTACTACCCCCTCCTCAGTGCGTGGAACGTTTTACGTTCTTGCTAGGTGGTTTTTGGATAAAAAAAGAGCCAACCGAGTATTTTGCTCCTTTTTCTCGGTTGGCTTATCGCCATCATTTGTTCATTTCCGGCACACGCTGTTGTAACTCTGCATTACAAAATTGATGACATTCATAAGGGTTTCTCCTTATATTATGATTATTTATAAAGAACAACTATAGTGAACTGCTCTTTTATTATACAACTGGCTAAAAAAAATAAAAGGGGTTCCACCACCTCCCCAGTGTCTGGAACGTTCTACGTTCTTGCTAGGTGTTGACCACCCAATAAGGGTGATTTTTGATATACTTAAACTATGAATATAAAAGCCATCATTTTTGATTGGGGGAGAACCCTTTTTGATTCTGAAACTAAAAAGGAGTTCAAGGAGTCAGAGAATGTATTGGCTGCGTGTAAACAACGTGGTTATAGATTAGTTCTGGTTTCTTTAGTAAGTGCCCTTGCCAATGCGACTTTAGAGGAAAGAAAAGCACAAATTGAGACATCACCACTCCGATATTTTTTTGAGTCAGCTATAGTGACAGATAAAGATAAAGATATTAGTTTTGATGAAACTGTAAAGTGGCTTGGTTTACCAAGACAACAAATTTTGATAGTGGATGATAGGACAATAAGAGGCATCAGATATGGTAATTTACATAATCACCCAACTGTTTGGTTACAGAAAGGTAGATTCTCCGAAGAGTTACCGAATTCTGAAACAGGCAATCCATCATTCACTATTAAATCACTTGCTGAATTATTGGATATAGTATAGTTCTAATATCCGCTACTAGCCCCCACCCCCTCCCCAGCGCTTGGAACGTTCTACGTTTTTGCTAGGTGTTGTCTAGATCAGCTACATTAGAAGTTGACAGAATATAAAATTTAATTTACAATTTGTTTCGCTGGTGCCTGTTAGGAACAGGGCATTTTTTATTCACTAGCAGACTAAAATATAATTATGAATTCTATTAGAAATATAGCAATTATTGCGCACGTTGATCATGGCAAAACAACTTTAGTTGATGCGTTATTGCGACAGTCAAAAACTAAACTGGCCAAGGAAAATATTGGCCGTGATTTGATTATGGATTCCAATGATTTAGAGCGCGAGCGGGGCATTACGATTTTTTCTAAAAACGCATCGGTTGATTGGCATGGAACCAAAATAAATATTATTGATACTCCGGGCCATGCTGATTTTGGCGGTGAAGTAGAACGGGTGTTAACTATGGCCGATGGTTGTTTGTTATTGATAGATGCTAAAGAGGGCCCCATGCCTCAAACCCGTTTTGTTTTAAGGCAAGCCTTAAAAATGAAATTGAAAATTATTGTTATCATCAATAAAATAGATAAGCCCGATGCCAGATTAAATTATGTGTTAAATAAAACATTTGATTTATTTGTAGAATTAGGCGCTGATGACAGCACTTTAGATTTTCCAGTGCTGTATGCTTCGGCTAAAAACGGCAAGGCAGGATTGGTTACTGATTTATCTGCCATGCAGGATATTGCACCAATTTTTGATGCGATTATTAAATATGTTCCGCCGCCTGTTGGCGATGAAAATTTACCTTTGCAAATGTTAGTGTCTAATGTTACGGGTGATGTGTGGCGAGGGCGTTTGGCTACCGGCAGAATTTATAATGGCAGTTTAGCTTCGGGACAAGATATAGTGCATATTAATCGTGCTGGCAAGCAAATAAAACATCGGATAACAGTGGTGATGACTTATTTAGGATTAGAGTGTATTGATACCGCCAAGGCTGTGGCAGGTGATATTGTAGCAGTGGCTGGTATTCCCGAGGTGACGATTGGCGAAACATTAGCTGATACAAATAATCCTCAAGCATTACCGTTGTTGGCCATAGAGGAACCAACGGTCAAAATTGTGTTGCGGATAAATGATTCGCCATTTGCCGGGCAAGAAGGCAAGTTTAGTACTTCGAGGCAAATTCGTGAACGTTTATTTAAGGAGTTGGAAACAGATATGGCGTTAAGAGTAGAAGAAAATTTAGATGGAACTTGGGTGGTGGCTGGTCGCGGTGAATTACATTTGGCTATTTTTATTGAACGCATCCGTCGTGAAGGTTTTGAATTTCAAGTTGGTCAGCCGCAAGTTATTATGCAAACTAAAGATGGCCAACAACTTACTCCTTATGAATTGGTATTTATTGAAGTGCCCGAGGAGCAGGCAGGGATTGTAATTCAAAAATTAGGATCACGTCGCGGGGAATTAAAAGAAATGAAAGTTGAAAATAGTATTAGTTTTATGGAATTTATAGTTCCCACCAAAGGTTTATTTGGTTATCGTAGTGAGTTTTTAACTGATACTCGCGGGCTGGGTATTATTAATACGATTTTTTATCAATATCAAGCTGATCCGGGAAATTGGAAACCGCGTGAGCAAGGTAGCCTAGTGGCTTTTGAAAGCGGCACTTCTAATTTATACGGTTTACTTAATGTGCAAGATCGGGGAGTAATGTTTATCGGGCCTGGTGTAGCAGTTTATCAAGGACAAGTGGTTGGCCAAAATTCACGTCCGGGTGATATTAGGGTAAATGTTTGTAAAACCAAACAGCTTTCTAATATGCGCTCCAAAGGTGATGGTTCAGCAGAGCATTTTAAGACTCCCCAAACCATGGATTTGGAAGATGCGTTAGAATATATTGGTGAAGATGAGTTGGTAGAGGTAACTCCGAAAAATATTCGTATGCGTAAGTTGGTGTTAAATGAAAATGAAGCCAAACGGCAGGCAGCTTTGGCACGAGGCAGATAAATTGGCAGCTATTAACAGAGTGAATATTTAATTAATTACAAAAACCCTCCCCATAAGGGGAGGGTTTTATGATTAAAACAATTCTAGTATCTAGATGGTCGGTTTTTGCGTAAGCAATCGCGACAGCGAATAGTATTTAATCTAGCTGGATCTGGTTGAAACGGTAATTGAGTAATCTCAACTCCGCAATCGGCACACTTAATGCCCATTGCTGAAACATCGATCATTTCGCGAGGGCCTTGGTTAAAACCGCCGCCACTTCGTGAACCACGAAAACCACCACGGCTTCCACCGCGGTCAGATCCTTGGTTATCAGATCTGGAAAAATTGTTATCTTGTTGGTAGGTCATGAAACTAATAGTCACCCCCTTTCTTAATAGGATATATTAGGATGGCTATTTCGCTTCAAGCCTACCGACTTAGCGTTAAGTTATCTACGAAATTAACTCCTAACTAACAATAGTATAGGTTAAATAGTGATTTATGTCAAGCCCAGGCTCTTAAATGATAATTTAGCGTTGCTGATCTGGTTTAGGAGCTAGATTTGTATAATTGGTGGGCGAGGAGAGAACCCTGATAGTAGATCCGCCAATGAGTGGATCACTACAGGGCGAGTCGAACTCTCAATCCCTTGCGGGAATTCCGATTTTAATCGGGACGTGTATTCTATACAAGTGGTGCCGTATTCTTGAATTAGTCCGAACGCATTTCGCCGCCTGCGGCGGCGAGGAGCCAGCCCAGCAAATTGCGGCTCCGCCGCGATCTTTGACAACCTGCCCCGTAGTGAACGCGAAGCGTTCTACTTCGGGGTTTCAAGTTTTTCTTTGGCGGTAGCTCTTTAAAAATTACAGGTATCCACCCTTTGGGGTTGGTAGCTCCTTATATTCTTTTTTAGATTCAATGATGCTTTCTATATACCTAATAAGTTTTCTCAGCTTATCAGCCCTTTCATTCTTATTCGTTATGCAGTCGTCCCACGACAACTCTTTAATTCTAGACTCGTCGGATACCTTGAAATAATAACTAGAGCACGGGGTTACCATACCAGTAGATTCTCCAATGGGCACGGTAACAGAAAACTCGTCAGGGTAATCAAAAAAATTGATTTCCAGCATTTTTTGATAAATCTTATTCATTTCTTCATCGGTCAGGGACATTTTTATTTTTACCGGCGGGTCTATAACCATATCTTTTGTGTAGGTTTTTCCAAATGTATCTAATTTATTCCTTGCTGTAACACCATATCTAAAAACAAAATTAAAACTGGCTGATTGAGGTGGTTCTACTGGAGGAAAAG
The DNA here is from genome assembly GCA_041648575.1 of Patescibacteria group bacterium. Classification (GTDB taxonomy): domain Bacteria; phylum Patescibacteriota; class Patescibacteriia; order Veblenbacterales; family UBA10138; genus JBAZOT01. The sequence continues at coordinate 55,452 of JBAZOT010000004.1, forward strand.
TTGCTGGTTTTTTAACAAATACCAAGTACCCCACCGCACCGGCAAGAATAACAGTGACTAAAATTAAAATGATAATTGCGAATCCTTTTTGATTTATATGTATAAATTTATTAGTTATTTTTCGACTTTATGATTAAAAAATTTTCTTTTCCCCGAACGAAATCGCCAACTGATTTTTTCGCCCAAAATTCCTTACAATTTAATCGCCGAGCGAAGCGAGGCGAACCGAAACCGCTTGCAAATTCCTTACTGGTGCCGCTGGCCCCGATAAATATCGGGACAAGGGGTTGCCCCATCCCGATTTAGATCGGGACGTGTGTCCTGTACAAATGGTGCCGCTGGTCGGAGTCGAACCGACACGGGCTTGCGCCCAGAGGTTTTTGAGACCTCCGCGTATACCAGTTCCGCCACAGCGGCTTCATTTGTACAGGTAGATATACCAACTTGTCCCGTAGCGTCCCGCCAACGGCGGGACTGCTGCGGGATTCCACCACAGCGGCTAAAAAAAATTAGTTTGATTTAAGTATAAACATCATAATTAAGTAATATAAAATTGTCAAAAGTGTCATAAAACCTTTATACTAAAATAGGACACTTATGGGTTTGGTTATAACTTTAGTAAATCAAAAGGGTGGTGTGGGAAAAACCACTACCGCTATCAATTTAGCAGCTTATTTTGCCAATGCTGGTAATAAGGTTTTGTTAATTGATATGGATCCACAAGCTAATGCTTCGTCTGGGTTAGGTGTTAGGGTAAAAGAAGAAGAAAAACACATTTATCATTTGTTAATGGAACCAGAAATTACGGAATCGGTAATTCGTCAAACAGAAATTCCTAATTTGCACATTTTGCCGGCACATACAGATTTGGCTGGTGCTAATGTGGAATTGGTAAATGTTGATAATCGTGAATTTAAACTGCAACGAGTAGTGGATATTATTAAGTCTTATTACGATTTTATAATTATAGATTCCCCGCCTAGCTTGGGTTTGTTGACTATTAATGCTTTAGTGGCATCGGATAAGCTATTAATTCCTGTACAAGCTGAATATTTTGCCTTGGAAGGTTTAAGCCAACTGCTTAATACTATTAATCTTATTCAAAATAATTTAAAATCAACCTTAGGCATCTTAGGGGCAGTAGTAACTATGTATGATACACGTAACCGTTTAGCTCAGGCGGTTAGGAACGAATTGGATCAGTATTTTCCCAATAAACTTTTTAAAACCGTTATACCCAGGAATGTTCGATTAGCCGAAGCGCCTAGTTTTGGTCAGCCAGTTATGAAATATGATCATGCTTCCCGCGGTGCCCAAGCTTATTATGAATTAGCACAAGAAATATTAGAACTATTAAAACCATCTACCTATGGTCAAACCATTTCAACTGGGTAAGGGATTAAGTTCCTTAATTCCCAAGCGAATAATTAATCAGCCGGTAATTCAACCACCGGAAAAAGTTGCCAGTTTTTCTTCGGGTGTCGGAGAACAAATTGTTCAGTTGCCAATTGAGCGGATTAGAATAAATCCTTATCAGCCGCGTCATTATTTTGACCAAGAAAGTTTGCAGGAGCTGGTAGCCTCTATTAAACAGCATGGAATTTTGCAGCCGCTAGTTGCTTCGCCCCAAACTGCCGATACCTGGCAGTTAATTGCTGGCGAACGGCGGCTTAAAGCAGCTCAAATTTTGGGCCTAAAAACTGTGCCGGTTATTATTAGGCAAACCAGTGAGCTAGAAAAATTAGCTTTGTCTTTAATTGAAAATATTCAAAGGCAAAATTTAAATCCGTTAGAAGAAGCGCGGGCTTATCAACGCTTGCATAATGAGTTTAATTTAACCCAAGAAGCAATTGCTGAACAAGTGGGAAAGTCGCGTTCCCAGATTGCTAATACCATGCGTTTGCTAGAATTACCAGAAGCAATTCAACAGGCCTTGGCTGGCGGTAAGATTACATTAGGTCATGCTAAAGTTATTCTGAGTTTAGACGATCAGCGTGAGCAGGAAAAGTTTTTTAAAGCAGTGGTGGAAGGCGGATTAACAGTTAAGCAAACCAGCTGGGGTGTTAAGCGGTTTAAGATTAAACGTACTTCGGGAGCGGTAGCCAGAGAAACAGAGTATAAAGTAATCGCCGATCAGCTGCGGTCTAGTTTGGGCACTAAAGTTAATATTAAACAACAGGGTAAAACAATTAAAGTGGAAATTGAATATTACTCTGTGGACGAGCTTAAAACCCTAGTAGATAAATTAAGTTAAAGTTGTAATTTAGTGTTTTCCCCGGAATAAATCTAACAGCCGGTTTCTGTTTTTGTTATGGTGATTTTTAATATGATTTTTAGCTTGGTTGGTTCTTACAAAACTTAACCAATCCTCGTTTGGGCCGGCACGATGTTTATCAAGAACAATTTCAACCACATCACCGCTTTTTAGTTTATGATCCAAAGTAACAATTTTATCATTAACCTTCGCTGAACTGGCTAGATTACCAATATCTGAATGAATATGATAAGCAAAATCAATTGGCGTGGCGTCTTCAGGTAGATCTATTACATCACCTTTGGGAGTAAACACAAAAATGCGATTTTGAAAAATATCAATCTTTAGCAAATTTAGATATTGTTCATTATCTTTCATGTCTTTTTGCCATTCCAACAATTCACGAATCCATTTTAATTGCTCGGGCGGCAGTGTGACTACTTTCTTTTTGGTGCCTTCTTTATAGCGCCAATGAGCCGTAATACCATATTCAGCAGTTTCATGCATAGCTAGGTTCCTAATTTGAAATTCAACAATAGCGCCATCGCGTCCAAATACCGTAGTGTGTAAGCTGCGATAGCTGTTGGGTTTAGGCTGGGCAATATAGTCTTTAATTCTTCCTGGCATAGGTTTCCAGTGACTATGGATTAATCCTAGTGTTTGATAACAAGCAGCCACATCCTTGACTACTACTCGTAAGGCAACCAAATCGTATACTTTGTTAATATCCATGTCTTTGCGTAGTAATTTTCTATATAAACTATAATAATGTTTTACCCGTCCCCCAACATTGATTGTTTCAATATGATTTTCTTTAAGTAAATGTTTTACTTCCTTGATCATTTTATTAACAATAGTTTTTTGTTCTTCATATTTAGCAGTGGCGGTTTTTAAAGTCCAAGCATATTCTTCGGGATAAACATATTGAAAAGCCGCGTCTTCCAGCAATCCTTTAAGTTCACCAATTCCTAGGCGGTGGGCAATAGGGGCATAGATTTCCAGAGTTTCGCGGGCAATGCGCTGTTGTTTAACAGGCGGCAGCGCTGAAAGGGTTTGTAGATTATGCAAGCGGTCTGCTAATTTGATAAAAATAACCCGCACGTCTTCGGCCATAGCCACGAACATTTTGCGTAAATTCTCGGCATAGCGCTCTAAACCGCGGTATTTTAATTTTCCCAGTTTAGTAATACCCCGCACTAATTTGGTAATTTCTTTACCAAAGTTTTTTTCCACTTCTTCCAAGGTAACAGCAGTGTCTTCTGGTATATCATGCAGAATACCGGCAGTAACTGTATCTAAGTCCAAATTAAGCTTGGCTAGAGTATATGCAGTTTCTAATGAGTGTTGAATATAATCCGTGCCGTCAAGGCGTTTCTGTCCAGTGTGGGCGTTTTTGGCAAAATCATAAGCCAGCACCAACATGGTGGTGTCTAGGTCGGGATTATTTTTTTTGACTAAAGTTAATAAATCTTCAAACGAATGCATAAATTTAGTGTACATTAAAATTTACCACATTACAGGTTTTATTTCAAGGCTCTAAATATAAAAATCAACAGCTTTTGTTAAATTGTTATTTAAATAAAAAAGAGGGCTAACGGTGTTCAGTTAGACCCTCTATAAGTTGCTTTGGTTTGACTCTATTGTCTGCTTCACAGCAGTTTTCAGTTTCAGGCGGGTGAGTATACCCACCTAACCAGAGCCCCGACATTATGTCGGGATTTGTTTGGATTTTTCCTTATCGATCCCTGTAGCCCTAAGCCAGTCTTTTGAGCGCAGCAGCCCAATTTTTCGCCACGTACACGCCATCCTTCGGCCACCCCTCCACGCTCCCCCCTAGCTCCTTGCCAGTAGCGTCGAAGTAGGCCGTGACATAGCTGTTGAGTGCCACAATCTTCACGTCACCAATCGCTATCAACCCATCTGTGTCGCTCCGTATTGCATCAAATGAGGCAGAGGCTGGATGGTCGTGATGGTTAGCATCGGTGATAATCGCGATTTTCTGGACTCCACGCTGGAGCGCCAGAAGTGCGAGTGAAGTACCGAGAGGCATTTCTTGGGCAACGTATTTCTGGCCAACAGAACCTTGTGAGCGGCTACTGGCTGGCACCAGTAGGTCTGTCAGAAAGACGTCGAACTGATTGTTACACAACTGACTTTCCGCCTCATCGTACGTGCTGACGATGGTCACATCATGCTCAGACGAAAGCTGGGCTTGGGCACTACGACGGTGCTGTTCCGAATCATCAAAAACTAGAATCTTCATAATATCTCCTTTTTTGTTTCACCCCAACTGCCACGGTTGAGGTATCTGATGATTATGGCCCTAGTGTATGGCACGCAAAAGACATCCACCCATTAATCGCGATAACGGTTGAAAACCTGCGTCATTAGGGCTTTTTGTTGTTAAAAAACTGTCAAAACTGCAATAACAATACAGCATAGCACTAGGCCTAGAATCTGTCAATGCGCCGGTAGAACTATGCGCCGATAGAACTAAGGTCAGATTTTGGCTAGGTTAGGGGTGTTCTACAATAATGCTTTTACCCTTTTTGATATTATTTTTGTTACCTTTTCTAGAAATATTTTTGGTGGAGGCAGGGGGCTCGGAGTTGTCCCGCTACGCGGGATCTCGCGTAGCTATGACGAAGCCCGCCCCCTCCCTCCACCACCTCCACCCCTGGCACGCCACAGGAACGCCGGGCGAGGCCAAACGAACTTGCTATGCTATAAACTACCACAACACGCAAGTTCTGATGGCCTCGCTTCGGCGTTTTGTTTTACAAAAATTGCCACCAGCACAGCAGCTCTGCAATAAAATAACCCTTCCTGTCCTCCCCTTAATTTAAGGGGAGGTATTAGTGGGGTTATAAAACGTATTATTCTGTTTTTTTCTACCCCTTTTAGGGCCGTTGGCTTTCTTTACTAACAACTCCAACGCCTGATCTAGTTTTACTTCTCGGGGGTCTTGGTTTTTAGGTAGTGAAGCGTTGATTTTACCATTGGTTACATACGGGCCAAAACGTCCAGTTTTAACAACCACTTCGGTATTAGTTTTGGGATCAATACCTAAAGTAGCAATCGTGCCATTGCGCGGCAGTTGGTTTTTAAATATATCCAAGGCTCGCTCTAAAGTAATGGTTAAGACACTATCATCTGCAGTTAGCGAACGATATTCTTGTTCACGTTTAAGATACGGGCCAAAGCGCCCTATTCCAGCTAATATTTCCTTGCCTGATTCATCTTGGCCTAGAGCACGCGGCAGTGCCAATAGCTGTTTGGCTTGGTCTAGGGTAATGGTTTCGGTTGACATTCCTGGCAGTAAAGAGACAAATTTAGGTTTTTCACCGTCTTTGACAGCTTCACCTAGCTGTAAATATGGGCCATATCTACCTAGCCGAGCCTTGATTGCCAAACCAGTGATATTATCAATTCCTAATTCTCGCTCTTTCATTAAATCTTTTTTTTGTACTTCTTGCTCTTTGCTGTTTATATGTCCTTTGAATGGTAGGTAAAATTCTCTGATTATTGGTATCCACTCGGCTTTTCCTTCGGCAATATTATCCAGTTCATTTTCTAGTTTGGCAGTGAATTGATAGTCAACAATTTCCGGGAAATGTTCCACTAATAAATCATTAACTAGTATGGCAATGTCAGTTGGTTTTAAGCGACGTTGGATTTTTTCTACATAACCCCGCGTGATAATAGTACCAATGGTCGGAGCATAAGTAGATGGTCGGCCAATGCCATATTCTTCTAACGCTTTAACCAAAGTTGCCTCACTGTATCTTGCTGGCGGTTCAGTAAAATGCTGATTAGGAATAGTTTTTTCTAAAATTAATGTATCGTTAACAGTAATAACGGGCAGAATTTTTTGTTCTGGTTGGTCTGGCGTTAGTTTATACCAACCGGGAAAAATTAATCGCTGTCCCGAAGCGCGAAAAATGGATTGTCTTGAGGTATCGGTAGCTTCTAAAGAAGTTGCTTCCAACTCTGCATCTGGCAGTTGACTAGCTACGGCTCGCTGCCAAATTAATTGGTATAATTTATATTGTTTAGGATCAAGATAAGGTTTAACTAATTCCGGGGTTTTGTTAGCTTGTGTGGGCCTGATTGCCTCGTGAGCTTCTTGAGCTAGTTTTGATTTGGTAGTGTAAGTTCTAGGTGCCGTGCGGGCATATTGATCGCCAAATTCTTTAGCAATAAATTGCTTGGCTTCTTGTAAAAATTTGTTGGCTAAATTCACTGAATCAGTTCTCATGTAGGTGATTAAACCGACTGATCCTTCGCTGTCTAGCTCAATACCTTCGTAAAGTTGTTGCGCCAGCATCATAGTTTGTTTAACTGAAAATCCCAAGCGGTGGTTAGCTTCTTGCTGAAGAGTTGAGGTGGTGAAAGGCGCTGGTGGTGGTTTTTTTATAGTGCGGTTGTTGATGTTGCCTACCAGCCATTGCTTGGACTGCAAATCAGCTGTGATTTTTTCTGCCTGTTGTTGGTTAGTGATAAAAAATTTATCCAAAACTTGGTCTTGATAACGTACTAAATTAGCCTCAAATTTATTTTGCTCGGCTTTAAAAATTCCTTCGATGCTCCAATATTCTTGAGCTGTAAAATTGTTAATTTCGCGCTCACGCTCTACAATCAAGCGTACAGTCACCGATTGCACTCGCCCGGCTGATAAACCTCGGGCTACTTTTTTCCATAAAAAAGGCGACAGTTCATAACCAACCAGCCGATCCAGAATGCGTCTGGCCTGCTGAGCATTGATTAGATTTATATCCAAGGCGCGCGGTTGTTGCAGGGCTTCATCAATTGCTTCTTTGGTAATTTCATGAAAAACTATGCGTTTGATTTTTTCCGCTTTGGGTTTCATAACTTCTACTAAATGCCAGGCAATAGCCTCACCTTCCCGATCTTCGTCTGTAGCAAAATAAATACAATCAGCTTCCCGCCCTTGTTTAATTAAACTAGTAACAAGTTTTTTAGCTTTGGTAGGTATAATATATTGGGGAGTAAAATTATCGTCTACCGCCACGCCCATTTTGCTTTTAGGTAGGTCGCGTACGTGTCCATATGATGAAACCACTATAAAACCACTGCCTAAAAACCGGCTAATGGTTTTAGCTTTAGTAGGGGATTCAACAATGACCAAATTTTGGCTCATAATATACAATTTTGTTTATACCACAGCCCACTGGAAAAAAGCAAGTTTTAAATCAGACTGACAAAATTTTGGTTTCCGGCATTTTGTACTAATCCTTCAATCTCTAGCAAGCTTAATTTGGCAGTAATATCACCAGCTGGCAAATGAAGTAAGCGGGCTATTTCATCTATATGTTGAGGTTCATTTTTAATTAAATTAATAATAGTGGCTTCCATTTCGGTTAGTTGGCGCTTTGGCCCTGCTCCACTGGCGGCGGTTAAATTAAAACTGTTAAGAATTTCTTCTGGTTGAGAAACCGGAGTGGCGCCCAGTCTAATTAATTCGTTAGTACCTGCTGATTGCTCGCTTAATATACTTCCAGGAATGGCAAAAACATCGCGGTTGTATTCCAAGGCTTGTTTGGCAGTAATTAATGCTCCCGAGGTCTGGGCTGCTTCAATTACTAGAGTAGCGCGGGCTAAGCCGGCAATAATACGATTACGAATAGGAAAATGGTGCCTTAAAGGCAACACTCCCGGCGGATGTTCGGTTAACAATAATCCTTGAGCATCAATAATTTTATTTGCCAAATATCTATTAGCCGATGGATAAATTTGATCTAGGCCAGAAGCCAATACCGCAATTGTTTTGCCGCTGGCTTGCAAAGTGGCCTGATGACAAGCAGCATCTACGCCGTAAGCTAGCCCAGAAACTATACAAATACCAGCTTGGGCTAGAGCGGGAATTATTTTAGCTATCACTTGTTGCCCATAGCTGGTTATTTTTCTGGCTCCGACAGTAGCTAAAGCAGGAGAATTTACACATTCCCAGTTTCCCTGCCAATAAATAACCGGTGGTGGATCACTAATCTCTTTGAGTAGCGTTGGATATTGATCATCAGCTACGGTCGTGACATTTAATTTCAGAGTTTTAATTTCTTGCCATGATTTTTCAATATCAGTTTGTTGGCGATGCAAAATTATTTCCTGAATTAAATTATCATCAAAACCAATTTGTTTTAATTGTTGAGCAGTAGCTTGCCAGGCCTGCTCCAAAGTAGCAAAAGCTCTGCGCAGCAAAGCAAAGCGGGTTGGGCCAATTTTTGATAAACGGCTCCAAGCTACCCAATAAACAAGGTCAGTTACTGAATTCATATAATTTTACTATTTTCCTAATAGTTCCAAACTACGCTTTAACCAAGTTAGCCATTCCTTAGTAGCCAGCGAATATTCAGCTCTTAAAACATCAGTAGAAAATTTCCAAGTTGGATCGGTGGTTAATAATTGAGCCAATGATTCGGCTGTGGTTTGACGCATAAAAGTTATTTCAAATTGTCCTTGATCGCCAGTAGCGTGGCAGCTAACTTCAGTTAGACGAGCTGACTCTGCTAACAATTTAAATTCCAGCAAAATCAGTAAATTTTTTAATAGTAAATCCGCCTGGCTATGGCCAAGTTCTCTGTTTAACACTTGTTCAGGGAAAGTTTTAAGTTCGTCGCGACTGCGAATATTTGCCAGTTTATGGTAAAGCTTAATGCGGGAATTTTCTTCAGGTACAAGTTCGGGTGTAATCCGCCCTTCCAGCGGCAAACGCAGAGTAACCTCTGGTACTTGTGGCAGAGTTTCACCGGTTTTTAATTCTTCAATAGCTTGAGCAATTAAACGGCTATATAAATGTAAACCCACCGCTGCTATTTGGCCATGCTGTTCAGTTCCTAAAATTGAACCAGCGCCTCTTAGTTCCATGTCTTTAAGTGCAATTTGCAAGCCCGCACCCAATTCTTTGGCTTCAGCCAGGATTGATAAACGTTTTTGAGCCATGGGCGTACTGGTTTTTTGGTTAAAAAAGAAATAGGCAAAAGCCTGTTTATCATTACGACCGACTCGTCCGCGAAGTTGGTATAAATCAGACAAGCCAAAATTTTCTGAATCTTCCACAATTAAAGTATTGACATTGGGCAAATCCAAGCCATTTTCAATAATAGTGGTGGCTAGTAAAATATGCAGTTTGCCAACATCAAAATCATGCATAATCTGAGCCAAATCTTTTTCTGGCAATCTGCCGTGAGCAATACCGATTTTTAAGTGGGGTAATAACTGTTGCAGTTTTACCATCACTGCTGGAATTTTAGCAATACGATTAACTAAATAATATACTTGCCCTTTTCTGGCTATCTCTTGTAGGATAGCTGTCTTAATTAGTTTATTATCTTGATGCGAAAAAAAGGTATTGATTGGTTTTCTACCCCAAGGGGGAGTGGTAATTAAACTTAAATCTCTAAGTTCAGATAAAGTAATATGCAAAGTGCGGGGTATGGGCGTGGCGGAAAGTGACAACACATGAAGAGAGGGTTTTAGTTTTTTTAAAATTTCCTTCTGTTTCACTCCAAAACGTTGTTCCTCGTCAACAATTAGCAAGCCTAAATTAGGAATATTGATGTCTTTAGATAATAAGCGGTGAGTGCCAATAATTATTCCCACTTTTCCCGCTGCCACCTCAGCTACAATTTTTTTAGTTACCGATGGTTCTTGAATACGACTTAATAATTTAACATTGATTGGCCAAGATTTTAAGCGTTTGCTAAAAGTATCATAATGCTGCTGGGCTAAAATAGTAGTTGGAGCCAGCAGAGCCACTTGTTTTTGGTTTAAAACAGCGCGAAAACTAGCACGCACTGCCAGCTCGGTTTTGCCAAAACCAACATCTCCACAGATTAATCTGTCCATAGGCGTGGTTCGTTCCAAATCAGCGGAAATTTCTGCCCAAGCTTTTAATTGATCTGAAGTTAATGGCCAAGGAAAGATTTCAGCCAATTCTTGCTCTTCAGCATAACGCTGCCAGGGAGTTAATTTGGCTACTGCTCGTTTAGCATAAAGTTCTAGCAATTCCTTAGCGACCTGACCAGCTTCGGCTTTAACTCGGGAAGTAACTTGATACCAGCTGGTGCCGTGTAAGCGATGAAGTTTAGGATGTGGTTGACCAATATAGCGCGATAAACGGTCGGCATTTTCCACGGGCACAAATAATTTATCATTATCAGCATACTCAATAACAAAATAATCATGTTTGGTTCCATCTATACCTTCGCTAGTCAGGCAAACAAATTTTCCAATACCATGGTCAATGTGTACTAAATAATCATTCCGCTTTAGTCGTTCTAGTGGTAAGTAAACATAGGTTGCGCCATACGTTTTTTGCTGCCAGGAAATATTACGGTCAGTTAGCCAGGTTTTTTGTCCAAGTTTATCTCGGAAACCTTCTAAGATCGGCCCCACTTCTGCGTCTACTGGGATAATGTTAACTTTACTGGCCAGCGTTTCCAAATATCTTTCTGCCTTGATCGGTTCTTGGGTTAGTAAATAAACAACATTATTTTTAACTAGTTCCTCTTCAATAAAAGATTTTATATCATTCCAGCGTCCGCCAAATAGGGGTATTGATTCCAGCCAGATTTTTCCTTTACTAAAAGGATCAGCGATTAAATAGTTGGTTGGTAATTTTAATAAATCTGACGTTACCGCTGAAGGCGGGCAATAAACTAAACAGTCGGTAGTTAAATAATCGGCAATAGTAATATTACTAGATGGTTTCAAAATTAAGGGTGCAATAGTCACCTCATCAATTTTTCTTTGCTTAGTAGTAATAGCCGAACGGCAGCTAAGAGCAGAAATTATATTGTCAATAAATTCAATGGTGATTAATTCATCAGCCGCTAAAGCCAGTTCGATTAAGCCGCCGCGTTTAATATACCAGCCGCCTGTTTCCAGGATGGGTCCCGGTTGATAACCAAGTTTATCAAGTAATTTAAGTAGTACGGTTGGGCTTTGTTTAGTATTAGTTTTTAATTTAATTGTGCAACCAGCTAATTGAGCTGGCTCGGGTAGAGGCAATGATAAATGGTCGCTGGAACCAACTAGCCAGCGATTGACTGTTTTGGCTGATTGAAATTTAAAAAAATCTTCAGGGAAAATAAACGGCGGTTGATTAAGTTTAAATAAACGATGCCACAATTTAAACAATTTAAGCGCTTGCTCTTTTTCTTTATGATTATTTAACAACCACAAAATACCATCCTGGAATAGGGCGGTTTTAAAGTGAAGCGCCAAGTAGGTTAGGGCAGTGAGATTAAATGGCAATTTTATGTTTTGTTGCCGTTGACCCTCAAAACCCTGTCCCAGCGCTTGCTCCAGCTTAGGGGATAGTTTGATATTCATTTTTTCCACAACTGTTTTTCCTTGAATTGTTGCCAAACGTTTGTTTAATTAATATTTTATTCTTAATTAATAATTATTAGCAAAATGGTAACTTTTTTAATTGCCAAAAAGTGATTACAAAAGGTATTGACAGTAACAGTGGTTTTTGCTAAGGTATTTTAACCTATTAATTTGGTTGATTTTTAGCCTTTTACCTTCTACTTACCAGTGGTTATCTGTTCGTGACCCCTCCTAAAGCGAGAGATGGCCTGCAAAGCTAAGGTCGGCTGGTTTTCCAGATGACCTTATCGCTGGTAAGTAGAAGGTAGTAGGTTTTTTTGTTGTCTTGAAATATCATTAGATTAATCATTGTGTTAATGCATGGCGGTACGGGGATTTTCTGCTAGCGAAAGTTTTAGGCGCGTCACTGCTTTGGTAAGAAAAAATGGTAACTGATTTTTTTCCTCATCAGTAAAGGATTGTAAAACATATTTATCAGCTGGAATTTCTAAACTGGGCCGTCCAATACCTAAGCGGAACCGCCAGAAGTCAGTGGTACCTAAATTTTCAATAATACTATCAACTCCTCGGTGACCAGCTGACGAAGCTTGCCAAGAAACCCTAATACTGCCAAATGGCAAATCAAGATCGTCGTGAACAATCCACAAGTTGGTGGTGGGTAGTTTCAAAAAATTTACCAGTTTAGCAACCGCTATTCCTGATTCATTCATAAAAGTTTGAGGCAGTACGGCTTTTATTTCTTGTCCCTTAATTTTAAGTTTTACGATTAATGCTTGCGAGCGCCAATTTTTCCAGTTAATTTCCTGTTCATTATTAATACTGCGTGTTAGTAGATTAACAACTAAGGCGCCTAAATTATGACGGGTGTTAGAATATTGTGGTTGGGGGTTGCCTAAACCAACAATTAAGATCATATAACTTACTTGAGCTCAAATAGCTAAATGAGCTGATATTTAGCCTAGGGGTATTATCTGATAGTAATTATACTCCACGTTTAGTATTAATTTCCAGTCTTAAGGGTAATTGTCTGAATTTGTTTATTTGTTTTCTAATAATTTTTTCCACTCCAAAGATTAAGGCCTTAGGTACTGTTTCTTGTCCAGCCAGAGTAATAATAAAGCTGGGTGGACGAATGTTGGTTTGTCTAAATCTTAAAAATTTTAGTTTTTTATTATTTTTAAAATAATGCCAACAAGCTCGAGTAACAGTTTCTTCTTCTGTTAGGGATAGCTGGGTTTGCCAATCTCGATGTAGTTTATGAGCCAAAGGTAATAGATTTTTTAGACCAAAATGGTTGGTGGCAGAGACAAATTTTACCGGCGCCCAAGATAACATTGGTAGCCACTTGCTTAAAGCAATCGCGGCTTGGGGCCAAGAATTTTTTGCCAATAGATCTGATTTATTGAGCAAGACAATAATTGGTTTTTTTGCTTCAGCAACAAATTGTCCCAGTCTTTGATCTTGAAAAGAAAAAGTTTGAGAATTGTCTAAAACCAACAATACCACATCAGCTTTCTGCAAATTATCTAGTGTTTGGGCAATACTGCGTTCCTCGATCAAAGTTGCGGCATTGGCTTTTCTTCTAATACCCGCAGTATCAATTAAACACCAGTTAATAGTTTGATGAGTAAACCAGCCGCGTTGGCTATCTCTAGTGGTGTGGGGTGTTTGATCAACTAAAGAACGTTCTTCGCCTAACAACTCGTTCATAATAGAAGATTTTCCCACATTGGGTTTTCCTACAATGGTAATATTTAAAGCTGCTTCCATTGTAATACTGGCTGTTAGTTTGGCAGTTACTTGGTCAAGTAAATCTCCAGTACCCGAGCCGTTTTTGCTGGAAACCAGGTTAGTGGCAAATCCTAGTATTTTTTTGCCAGCATATTTTTTTCTTAAACCTAAATTATCTATTTTATTAACCACCGCTATGACCTTGGTGCGATAGTTTTTAAATAATTTAGCAATTGATCGGTCATGCGGGGTAAGGCCGGTTTGTCCGTCAATAACCCACAGCAAGATTTTAGCCTGCTTTAATAATTTCTTACTTTTTTCAACCATACTTTTGGTTAAGGTGCTGTCAATCAATTGTTCCAAACCAGCACTGTCAGCTAGCCAAAAATTTATTCCGCACCAGTAAACTAGCGCTAAATTAGTATCGCGCGTAGTGCCTGGCTGAGGATCGGTTAAAGCCAACTCTTTGCCCACTAAACGATTAAATAAAGTAGATTTTCCTACATTAGCCCTACCAATAATTGCTACTTGATAATCAGTCATAATGAATTATGGATATAAACTGGAACTTTGCTCTGAACCGACAATAATTAAAAAATCCTCGCCTTGTTGGGGTGTAACATTATCTGAGCCCCAATCTGGTGATTTTAATAAATAGTACAAAATATCTTTGCTGGCCGGTTGGTTGTTAGAAAAATCGTAAATCACAGATTTGGTATAATTTTTATTCGGCGCATTGCCGTAATTAATTACTTCAAAACCTCGTTCTTTAAGTACACTGGCAAGTTTTTCCGCCAAACCAGGTTCTGCTGTACCGTTATTAATTACCACTTTAGCTTTTTCTTCCGGTACTTTGGCAAAAGTTAATAGTTTTTGAGTTAATAACTGAAGAGTGACGTAGTCGTTATTTATAGGTATTAGTAAATAGGCACCGTCTTCTCCTCTGGTTTCAGTTAATAAGCCAGTGGATTCAATATCCAATACTTTATGAACCACACGGGATGTATCCAAATCTTTTAATAAATTAGATAATTTAAGAGCGGCCCAGGGTTCAATATTAGTTTCGATATTATTTTGAAAAGTTTGATACAGTCTAATAATTAATTGGGGATTTAAAAAAGTTGATAAACGTAAGATTTTTTCTTTAGCTGCCAACAGCACTTGTTGCTGTCTATGAGCGCGAGAAAAATCAGAACCCTGACCGTTGGAACCGTGCCGCGATCTAACATATTGTAATACTCGTGCGCCGGACATTAATTGTTCACCAGCAGTAAAGGAAACAGTTTGGGTTAAACCATCATTAGTAGGAAATTGAGGGTCGATAAAAGATTGCTCTACATTTATTTTTAATCCGCTTAATTGATCAATTAGTCCTATAAATCCTGAAAAATCAATGCGGGCATAATAATGAATTGGTACTGCCAAAGTCGTGGCTAATACTTCACTAGCCAGCTCTACTCCGCTACCTTTTTGTTTGGCTTCGCCATAAGCATTAGCATTATTTATTTTTCTAATACCGTATTCGGGAATATTAACAGCTAAATCTCGTGGAATAGAGAGCATGGCCACGTCAGCTGTTTCTGGATTGATGCTTAATAAAATTATGGTGTCGGTTAAATAGGGCCCTTCATGTGCTACACCACCCATACCTAGCAGTAAAATATTTATTCGACCATCTGCTTCACCCTCAAGCATTTTATCAGAACTCATTACCAGGCGTTTGATGTTTTCCCAAACCGGGTGATTACCCCAGTCAGCCAAAGTGGCTTGGACGTGCGGTTGACGCGACCACCAAGTCATAAAGACCAATACCCCAATTAGCAGCAGGTACAAAAAAAATTTGCCCCGATTCGTTGCTTGTGGAGAGGGCGGAATTGTAATTTCAGGTAATAATGCCATAGCGCATCTTTACAGATGAATAGTTAGATGGTAACATTGGCTTTGCTTACCTGTCAATAAATAAGCATAATTTTTGTTATTTTTTAGCGATTTATACTCACTCGCCGTATCTGAATCCGTATATTAGTAAGCGAGCGTTCAGTTCAAACCGTGTTTGACCGGGACGGTTAGCTTAGCGGTAGAGCACTGGCCTGCCGGCAGGCAGGCTGCATTTACACCTATCCACTAAAGGCCACTTAGCTCAGTTGGTTAGAGCGCTGCATTCACATTGCAGAGGTCACTGGTTCGAGCCCAGTAGTGGCCACCATCGCTGTGGTAGGTAGTTGTAGGGGTCGTCCTGTGGACCATATTCAATCGTGTTTTAATGTTTTTATTGTACTAATCAGTAACAACTAATTGCTCAGACTAAGAATACCAGATATATTATATAATATGTGGAACAAAATTAAATCACCTGATTTTAAGAATGCCGCTGAATCATCGGGTGGTATTAAAGATGCCCTGATTTTTATTTGGGAGTTGGTAAAAGTCATCATAATCTCTTTGGCAATTATTTTGCCGATTAGATATTTTTTAATTCAGCCGTTTTATGTTAAAGGAGCTTCAATGCAACCGAATTTTTATGATAAGGATTATTTGATTATTGATGAAATTTCTTATCGCTTGCGTTCGCCAGAACGTGGAGAGGTGGTTATTTTTCATTACCCCAGAGATCGTTCGCAATATTTTATTAAACGCATAGTTGGCTTACCAGGAGAACAAGTGATAATTAAAAACGGCCAAGTGTTAATTAGTAATAATCAAGGAGAGAATTTTGAGTTAGTTGAACCTTATGTAACATTAGCAACTGCTACTTCTGGTAATATAGATATCTCTTTGGGCCCAATAGAATATTTTTTATTAGGAGATAACCGCGACGCAAGTTTGGACTCACGCAGTTTTGGTGCGGTAAAAATTTCTGATTTTATTGGCCGAGCTTGGATTCGCGGTTGGCCATTTGACCGCTGGGCTTATTTTTCTAATTCACCAACTGTTACTATTTTACCAATTACACCTTAATATTATTATTTATGCCAGTTAATTTAAAAGCCGAGGAAAAAAACATAAAACCAGTAAAAAAAATTGTGCCACCGCAATTAATTCGCGGTATGCATGATATTTTACCAGCTGAATGGGCTTGGTGGAATTTTATTTTAGAGTCAGTAGAATCGATAGCTTTAAGTTACAGTTTTGGTCGCATTGAAACGCCAATTTTGGAAAAAACCCAATTATTTACCCGTGCAATTGGCTCCACTACAGATATTGTGGAAAAAGAAATGTTTTCCTTTATTGACCAGTCAGAAGAACATTTAAGTTTGCGTCCGGAATATACGGCTGGTATTGCCAGAGCTTATATTGAACACGGCATGATTTCGCTACCCCAGCCAGTAAAATTATTTTCAGTTGGTCCAAATTTTCGCCATGAACGTCCCCAGGCTGGACGCTTTAGACAATTTTGGCAATTTGATTTTGAGGTATTAGGAGAGGCCGAGGCAGTGGCAGATAGTCAATTAATTTTAACTGCCGCAGCATTTTTTGAGCGCATGTCCTTGCCAGTTACTTTTAATATTAATAGTGTTGGTTGTCCAGAATGTCGTGTGCGTTATCGACAGACATTAATTGATTATTATCGGACTAAAAGATCAGAATTATCAGAGGAGGCAAAGAAAAGGCTGCAGCGTAATCCTTTGCGGTTGCTGGATTCTAAAGAAGAGGCCATTATAGAAATTAACAAACAAGCGCCGCAGTTGGTGGATTATTTGTGTGAAAATTGCCGCAATCATTTTGTGAAAGTTTTAGAGCATTTAGATGAGGTGGAGTTTACTTATCAGTTAGCGCCATATTTAGTTAGAGGTTTGGATTATTACACACGGACTGTGTTTGAAGTGTGGGGGGCAGATGGCGCTGGCTCTGCTTTAGCGGGTGGTGGTCGTTATGATAACTTGTTGGAAGAGTTAGGCGGACGTCCGACTCCAGCAGTGGGATTTTCTGGGGGTATGGAAAGAATCGTGGCTGAATTAAAACGCCAGCAAATTGCAGTACCGCAAACTCGCCAGCCAGATATTTTTATTGCCAGCTTAGGTGAAGCAGCCCGTAAGCGTGCCTTAAAATTATTTGAAGAATTGCGGCGAGACGGCATTAAGGTGGCGGAAAATTTTACTAAGAGCGGTTTAAAGGCACAGTTGGAAACAGCCAATAAACTGGGAGCCAGCTTTACTTTAGTCTTGGGACAAAAGGAATTAATGGATTCCACTATTATTATTCGCGATATGGAAAACGGCATTCAGGAAACAGTGGATTTAAAAAAAGTAATAAGTGAAATTACTAAACGCTTGGCTCATAAATCAACTTTGGAGCTGTCTGCCTAAGAAAAATAATCAACAAGTTGAAAGGTGGGTGGTTTTTATATTTGACTGAATGTAAAAAAACAGTTATAATATAAGTAACCATTTATCATTATTCTAAGAATTTAGGAGGTGACTAAAAGTCTGTGATTGAAGTAAAAAAGAAAGAACATGAATCAGTCGAAAGTCTAATACGCCGTTTTAATAAGCGTATTCAACAATCGGGAGTGTTGTTGCGTGCCAAAAAAAGAAGATTTTACGAGGTTCCCCGTACTAAAGATGAAAGGCGGGGGGCGGCTTTGCGCAGTCGGTTAATTCAGCAGCGAAAAGAGTATTTACGCAAAACCGGCCAATTGACCGATGAAGAATTAAAAAGCCGCAGTACTAAAGTGCGTAATTTATTAAAACGCGGGTTGCCTAAATAATATGTCCGTTTTATTAGCGCGTCTTGAGCAAGAGCTTAAACAAGCGTCGCGTGACCGCGCTGAAGTAAAAATCAGCGTCTTGCGAGCTGTGAAGAATACTTGGCACAATCAGGAAATTAAATTAAAAAACCAACAGCAGGAACTGGGGGAAGCAGAAGTATTAAAAGTAATACGCAGTGAAGCGAAAAAACGTCAAGAGGCGCGAGAGCTGTATCTTAAGGGCGGGCGGGAAGATTTGGCCAGCAGAGAGCAGGCGGAATATAAAATTTTAGAAAAATTTTTACCCACTGTGCCATCAGCAACAGAAGTTAAACAAGTAGTTGAAAAATTAAAACAGGAATTGGGTTGTACTGGCGTTCAAGATATCGGTCGTTTGACCAAGGCGGTGATTGATCATTTCCAAGGCGCAGTAGATGGCAAGACTGCCAATTCACTGGTTCGCGAAGCACTAACTTCTTAAAAAAAGTTTTAACTTTTTAAATTAGTTTTAATATGCGCTCACTCTTAAACAATAAAAAATTCCGAGTGTTAAGCGTAATTATCGGTTTAGTAGCGGTGATGTTTTTGTTGTTGCCGGGAATTTCAGCTTTAGCCCAAACCGCCGGTTTAGACGAATTTGGCGCTAGCACAAATTTGGGCAATCAGCCGTTAATAGAAACAGTTGCCAACATTATTAATATAGTGCTTGGTTTATTAGGAGTAATTGCCATCGCTATAATTTTATACGGCGGTTTTTTATGGTTGACTTCGCGTGGCAATGAACAACAAATAGATAAAGCCAAAAAAGTTTTGTCGGGTGGTTTGATTGGTTTGATAATAATTATGGCTTCGTTTGCCATTGCTAGTTTTATTTTTAAAAAATTATTAGAAGCAACTGGTGCTGATGTTGATGACTGTGCTGTGCCGCCCTGCGCTCCGCCTTGTTTAGTAAATTGTTTCGGCAGCGACTATTTAAAAACCAAATGGGTAACACCAACCAAGGAAAATGTTAAGTTATGTTTTGCACCCCAGGCCGGTTTTAATTATGAGGTGCAGAGTTCTTCGCCTGTTAATGAAACCACTTTCCGTGTTGAGGATGAGGCTGGTAATTTGTTTTATGACGCTGGTCTTGATAGTTATTATCCTGCCTTAGCCGATCCAAATGATGATGTAATTGCTTTTACTCATCCCAACCATGAGTTTGCCACTAATACTGTTTATAATGTGACACTTCAAAGTTTGATTGGATATGATCCGTTGCGGGCAAAGGATATTTTTCCAAAAACACCAGTAATAAAACGCTGGAGTTTTAAAACCGGTACTGAATCTGATAATACTGCGCCCGAGGTAGTGCCGCCTACTCAACCTAAAACAAACGAAACCGATGTTTGCCGCAATGCACCCATTCAGGTGGAATTTAACGAGCCGATGTATGCCCCTAGCTTTAAGGTTAACGATCCGGAGGGTACGGTAAAATTGGAAAAAATAAATGGCTGGGGCGGGGCATTTGTGTCGGATATCACTTTAACTGATCCGAGTTTTGGTAATGATGTGCAAATAGTAACAGTGGCCGCCACCACTACTTTAGAGGAAAATACTTTTTATAAAGTGACTTTAGTGGGCGGTCCTAACGGCATTAAAGATGCCTGTTTAATCCCCATGGTAGATGATTATGTTTGGGAGTTTCAAACCGGCACCACAGTAGATTGCCAACCAACCATTACCGCTGTTAATCCTATGACGGGCGATTATGGCGAGCAGATTAGCATTACCGGCACCAATTTCTTTTTAGACGGCGAAGTATTTTTTAATGATTTTGCTTCAGGCAACAATAGTTTTGATGAACAGCATAATATTCTTTGTTGGAATAATGAAACGCGCGACGGTGTTACTGCGTGTGTTAATAACGAAATCACAGTACGCGTGCCAGTGGGTGCTACTACTGGACCGGCTTATGATCAAGATGGTTATACTGTTAGTACAGGTCCAGTGCAAGTAAAAGTGGATCGTTTTTGGTCTAACGAGTGGCCTGGTTTTATTATTGGTAGTCCTTTTGTTGGCGAGCTTTCGCCAGGCCGAGGTGGCGCAGACCAATATCTTACCATTAACGGTTGGAATTTTGGCGATGTTGCGGGTAAAGTTTATTTTATTAATACCAATGGCATTAAAGTTGAAGCTGAGTCGCCGCTTGGTTGTGATGACTGGTGGCAAGAAACCGAGATTGTGGTCAAAGTTCCAGTGGTTTTGGCCGGTCAATTTTATGAGGTGCAGGTAGTAACTGCCGCGTTCGGTTCGAACGCCGTAAATAAGCAAAGTAATACAGAATTTTTTGAAGTTACAGCTGATCCCCCTGGGCCGGGTATTTGTAAACTTGATCCTACTAGTGAAGATATTTTAAATTTGCCAGTTAATGTTACGGTTACTGGGGAGCGCTTTGGTGTGGCTGGTACACTTACTTTTGAAACTATTGAGGCAACTGTATTTAACCCTCTTCCTTATCAATGGACGGCTGGCGAAATTATTAGCCAAACACCTATGATGGCTGGCGTTAATGCGTTGGGTAAGGGTGTTTGGCGCGTGCGTGTTACCAGCGATGGCAAAATTTCTAATTATAAAAGATTTACAGTTAGTGATACGAGTAGTAATACAACCGACCCATTTTTGGAGGTTATGGATCTATCGACCTGTAAAAACAATACTCAAAGCCCTAGTCCTTATAGTAATACAACTAATGTATGTACTAATGCTTTATTGTCGGCGCGGTTTAATAAACCTGTAGTTGATAATACTTTAAATAATAATATTTTATTAACAGATTGTGGTTTAGCTACAGCGCCAGATTGCTTAAATGGTGACCCGGTAAGTTTGGATTTTGGCAATATGGAAATGCTAACCAACAGCAGTAACGAGGTTATTGGTTTTAAAATCTTGCCAGCTTCATTAAATGCTAATCATGCTTATCTTGCCACAATTACGGCTGGCGTTTTAGCTTTGGATGGTTCAACTTTTCAATTTTCGCTGTTTGAATGGAATTTTAGTACTGGCGCTGGAGCGTGTTCAGTAAATAGCGTGTTGTTAACGCCATCTGGCGATCTTACTTTGCCCAGAAGTGATACAAAAAATATTACTGCTACGGCCAATGCTGCTAATTGTAATGTTATTTATACCAGTGGGTGGAATTGGGGTGCGGCTAATAATGGTGTGCCGCCAGATTTTTATGTAAACATGACAGCTGTTTCTCTTGTGTCGCAAGATGTTGAAGGATTAAATATGACGCCAGTAGGCAGTCCAGTACAGATTACTGCCACTGAATCCATATCCAATAAATCCGCCACTAAAGATGTTTATGTGGTTGCCAGCGTGCCAGGAACCACTATTCCGCCGCGCATAGATTCTATTAATCCTGATAATGGTCGGGCTGAGAAGAGCGTTACTACAGTTGTAACAATCAAGGGTGAACATTTTGGCACTCGTCCAGGCAAAGTATTTTTTGGCAGCACCGAGGCATCTTTTGCTACTTGCGGCAGTTGGAGCAACACTCAAATCATCGCTTCAGTGCCCCCTTTTCTGACCCACACCTATAAAATGAAAGCGGGTTGGAACTATGCTTCTCTGCCATTTAATGTGTCGAATTCGGCTAGGAGTGTCCTATTTCCGACCGCGGTCGGTGAATTATTTAAGTTCATTGGTGACCAGAATGTTGAAGTGGATAATCTTGAAGTCGGGTTTGCCTACGCTATAAAATTTAACAGTGCTCAAAATGTAACTATTACCGGTTCCCCTGAACTTTCAACTTTCTCTGTGTCATTACCTGCTGGTTGGAGTGATTTTGGCTCGCTGTCCACATCAGTACCCATTAGCGCTATAACCTATACCCCAGGTACAATTATTGATTTGCGTCGCTATGATACTTCCACAGGAAATTGGGTTGGTGGCATAACCCAAATTGACCCAGGTGTTGGTTATAGGGCTAAGACAAGTGAAGCTGGTACTTTAACAATAACCAATCCCATTAGCAGCAATCTTAAGGTTTATGTAGAAACAGCAGCCGGCGTTTCTAATATAGTTAATTTTACAGTCAATACCACTATTCGTCCTGGGATTTGTTCAATGACCCCAGATCAGGGAGTGGGCGGTACTAATGTGACTATCAAAGGTTATAATTTTACTGACACTAAAGCTGCCGGGCAAGTTAGATTTCCAATTTATGATAATGTCGGGGTGGCAGGTGTAACTTCAGCCAATATCAGCAAATGGTCAAATACTTCTATTGCCTACACTGTTCCTAATCCGCCTGAATTGCCCCGTACAGATGATGTAATAGTAAGAGTTAATTATGGAGCAGGTGATGTAGATTCCAATGGCGCGCAGTTTTATGGCCAGCCATTTATTACCAAATTAAGCCCCAGCTCTGGACCTCCAGGCGCTTGGGTTACAGTTAAGGGCGGCAATTTTGGTTCAGCAGCTCCAGGCAGAGTTTTATTTGATGCGGTTGAATCCGAAGCTTTACCACCCACTTGTCCTATAGATAAAGCTTGGACCAACAATGAAATAGTAGTTAAAGTTCCGAGTGCCTTAGGAGCTAATCAAATAAATAGCCAAGTTAATGTGGAAACAGCCAATCCGCCCGGATTATCTACTAGCACTACCAATTCAGGCAAGGTGTTTGATTATAATCCTAATTTACCTTTAGGTCCGGGTTTGTGTTCTTTAAATCCTAATTCGGTGTCACCCAGCAATCTAACTGTTTCTAAAGTTAAATTATTAGGCGAGCATTTTGGTGCTAGTAAAGTAGTTGGTTCTTTGATAAATTTTACTAACAAAGGTGATTTGTCAAATACTTGGTCAGATGAAGAAATTGAGACTAATAATTTAACAGCTGACACAGAATCAGGTGATGTGACAGCGCAAAAAGATGTTGATGTCACGGTGCGTAGATGTGTTGGAGTAATGTTTGGCGGCACTTGTATTGGCGTCTGGCAGGATGTTATTCAACAGCAGACAGTGGTGAGTAATTCCCGCTACTTTACAGTAGGTACAACCATTGCTGGCCCAGGCACGCCTGGGGATTTGCGAGTGACCAGTTTTGAACCAGCCGATGGTGAAATAAACATTTGCCGCAATGCCAGTATAGCAGTAACTTTTAATAAACTGGTTGATAAACAAACAATAATTTCAGATAATTTTTTATTACAAAGCAGAACCCAGATTAATTTACATACTGATAATTGTGGTACTTCTTTAGATCCTCTTCCAGTTCCAGAAAATTGGGCAGCACCAGTTTATTTTCCAAATGGTTGGGTAAAAATGCAAAAACGTTTTGAGGCTACTGTAAATTCATGTGAAATTGGTTTAGTTACATCTTCTGAAGCCGGTTATACATATTATGATCAGGCCTTTGCGGCTGATGATGCGAATCCTAATTCTAATCTACTAATTAATGGAGATTTTGAGCAAGGATTAAATAGTTGGAGTATTAGGCAGGGAAGCTGGAATATAATTAATGACGAAAAGCAGAGCGGAAAACAGAGTATTCAAATTATTTCTCCTGCTGGCCTTGGATATACAGGTGAGCTGACTCAGGCGTTTCCTACTACACCTGGTCAAAATTATACTGTCACAGTTTGGGTATATAATAAATTTCCCAGCACATTACGTGAAATAACACTTGATACTAATGCTGATAATATTGTTGATGTTAGTAAAGTTATGGTTGTACCAAGTTTGCCGCTATTTCCTGGCAACTGGCATCGTTTAACAGTTACAAGTGGTGTTATAGCTAAAGATGGCGGGCAAATGAATTGCGCAATTGCCCCAGGTTGCATGACCACCTTCCGAACTCAGGCTGACATTTGCCAGATTGCTTCGGTAACTATTAAGCCAAGCTCTTATGTATTTACTAAGGTTGACGAGGATCACGATTTTATTGCCACAGCACTAGCGCCAGATGGGCAGGAATTAACTGCTATTTATAATTGGGATAAAACCGATCCTGACAATGTGGTTGATATTACTACTTTAGCTGCAGGCCCTCAAAATGTTACTTTGCAAGAGAGTGCAACAATTGATAAAAACGGTAAAGCAGTACTTAACGTTATAGCTGATGGTCCTGGTATGGATGCTGGGGTAAAATCTGCTTCAGCTGATCTGGAAGTGTTTATTTGCGAAGTTCCTTATGAATTAACCAATCCCACTTATAATTTTAGTTTTAAATATTGTCGGCAAAGAACAGCAGCTGATAAGTTATTACCATTGTTAAAACCAATTCCTATAATCAATCCACCAGCGGATCCTATATATTATGAAGCATTGTATAATGTTGAAGATACCGAAGATGTAATTGGTTTAAGAATATATGATAATGCCAGCAGATTAACGCCTAGCGATTGGCTTAAGTATGCCGTAGCTAATGATTTAATACCGTCAGCGCCAGCAGTAAGCGCCATAACCATAGATGGTAATCCTGCTGCCCGTGGTGGTCAAACAGTTTATGTAACAGCACTTAATTTAATACCAGCTGTTCTACCCGCGCTCGGCACAATTGACGCTAATGAATATATATTATCTTTTAATACTAAAGCGGGTAGCGATACTCAAAATATTTACAAGCAATTAGTAGAAAGTTGGCAATTTAATACTAATATTCTTTTAGCATCTGATAAAGTTAAATTGAAAAACGATTTACAACGAGTGTTTGATTTGCAAAATATGTCTGATTTGTTAACGCGTTATGGCAAGCTGCACAGTTTTACTTTGCCCCAGCTTACTGCCGGCACTTATGTTTCGGACTGGTCCAACAGCAAATGGAAATCCTGGCAGCAGAATTTGGGAGCGGCCTTGGGAAGAAGTTTGCCCAATGATCCAATAAATAAATTTGTAAATTGTGAAGGTAATGTAGGTGAAACCTGTGATGATGGCACTGATTGCGATTCTGGTAATTGTAATGATTTAAAATGTACTAGCACTGGCTATGACCAAAATACTTGTTGGAATGAACAAGCTAAAGAGTTTATTTGTCCAGCAGGTTCTTATGTTTACCAATATCAGGCAACTGGTGCAGGTAGGGCCCGGTTGTATGCTAATTTTGAATATGGTGGCGTTGATTGGGGCGGCGGGTTTGAAGTTCCCACAAACCCAGCAGACACTAATCCGCCTAATGAGTGTGTTAACGCTGGCGCCATACCGGTTTATCAAGATGTAGATATTGAAGCTCCTTATGTATTGGAGATTCAAAAGAATAATCCGGCTAGCGGAGTGGTAATTAGTTCAGTTGGTGGCATAAATTGCGGTAGTGTTTGCCAAGCTAGTTATAATATTTTTGATCAAAAAGTGACCTTGACAGCCACGCCTACTGCCGGATCATCTTTTGCTGGGTGGTCGTCTGGTTGTGATAATCAAATAGGTAATACTTGTGTAGTTAATATGGATAATAGTGAAATAACCGTTACCGCTACTTTTACTAGAGATGAATATATTTTAAGCACTATTGTTACTGGTTCTGGCGCAACTGGTAGCAGTATTACTGGAGCATTAGCTATTTACAACTATGGGCAGGTGGCTTCTTTAACTGCCAATGCCGCCCCAGGAACGATATTTACTCATTGGAGCGGTTGTACCAGCGTTAATGGCAATGTTTGTAGTGTAACTATGACTACTAATAAATCAGTGGTGGCTTATTTTGAAAATTCATATAATTTAACAGTTAATCAAACCGGTTCAGCTGGTTCAGTTACTAGCAACCCTGTGGGTATAAATGTCTGTGCTGCAATTGGTTGTACTGCAAATTTTTTGCAGGATGTTGTGGTTACATTGACTGCTACTGCTGGGGCTAGTTCAGTGCTTGATTCTTGGACAGGCGATTGTGATTCAGTTTCTGGTAAAACCTGCATCGTTACTATGGATGCTAATAAAAATGTGACTGCCAATTTTGTCACTTTGATTAATTATTATGATTTGACAATAAATAAAAAAACCGGAAGCGGATCGGGTGTAGTGAACAGCAATATCGCCGGAATTAATTGTGGCAGTGATTGCCGCGAATCATATCAAGAGGGAGTTGTCGTAACTTTGCAGCATGAGACAACAGTTGGTTCAGAATTTATTACGTGGTCTGATCCTACCTGTGGAACAAATGATTCTTGTGTGGTTACTATGAATGCCAGTAAAAATATATCAGCCCAGTTTGATTTGGTAAGTTATAGATTAAATGTTTATATTGATGAGTCTGGCAATGAAACGGGCGGTGGAACAGTAGTTAGTAATCCAGCGGGGATTAAATGTGGAGGTGGCCCTAATTGGGCCGCTGATTTTGATTGTATAGAAGATTATACTTATGGCCAGACTATTACTTTAACACCCACAGCCAAAACCAATTTAGGTTATGAATTTGTTCGCTGGGATAGCAACCAAGTTACTTGCGGCGGCAAAAGCACTTGTACTTTGATTATGAATAGAGCTATTCAAATTGTAGCGGTATTTAAAAAAGTTTTTCCATTAATAGTTACCAAAACTGGTACTGGTTTTGGGCGAGTTTATAGCGATCCAGTGGGTATTGATTGTGGTAGTGATTGCGGCGGGCAGTCACCGGAGGAAGAAGTAAAATTTAGTCAAGATGAAAATATTGAATTTTTTGTTGTAGCCAGTATTGGCTCGATGTTTACGGGTTGGAGCAGTGATCCTGCTGGTCTTTGTTCAGGAAACGGGGCGTGCGTTGTTAATCGTTCTAATAATGATCCAGTAACAATTACTGCCGAGTTTAATCTTGCTCCAAATTCTTATTGGCTTAGCGTCAGTTTGTCAGACCCTAATCTAGGGTTTGTTACCAGCGATCCGGCGGGTATTAATTGTCCTGGCAGTTGCCAATCCTCATTTAACCGTGATCAAGTTGTGCAATTAACAGCTAATCCTATTGCTGGCGGGTCTGTTTTTGTTCATTGGCGTGGGTTTGAGTGTGAAGGGTTAACCGGTCTGTTGTGTAGTGTCACTATGCGCGAAGATAAAACTATTACCGCAGAATTTAATCCATTACAGAAGAATGTACAGGTTAGTGTGAATGCTCCGGGTGAAGGGTTGGTAGTAAGTGTACCGGCCGGGAAGATTGATTGTGACAGTACAGCTAATCATAATTTATGTAATAGTACGGGTGATTATTCAACGAATATCACTTTGAGGGCAACAGCTAATTTAGGTTATAATTTTAATAGTTGGAGCGGCGTTAGTTGTCAAGGTGGTAATTTTGCTCAGGATTGTACTTTTGAACTAATTGATAATATTAATGTGATAGCTAATTTTGGCACTGTGCAATATACAGTGAGTGTTACTAAATATTTAAATAATGTGTCCAATGGTGCGGTGGGAACTATTACCTTAGACCCACCGCCTATCATCTGCAATGCACCGGGATGTTTGTCTATTAGTCAGTCAATTGCTCAAACTACCGTTGTTACTTTAACAGCAACACAGGCCGCTGGTTACCAATTTGATAATTGGAGCAATGTTGCTTGCAACGGTGGAGTTCAGACCAATTTAACTTGCCAGTTTACTGTTTCGGCTAATACAACTGTCAGGGCAAATTTTATATTTGCACCCAGAATTTTAACAGTAAATGTTAATCCGATAAATTCTGGTACAGTTTCAGCGGCAGGTATTAATTGTACGGGCAATGGCGTAGTTGATTGTACAGAAAGTTATAATAGTGGTGACCCAGTTAGTTTGGTAGCAATACCAGCGGCTGGATATATTCTTGTTGATTGGACTGGTGCTGGGCTGGTTTGCGCTGGGGGTAATAATGTATCACCTTGTAATTTTAATATCAATTCCAGTATTACTGTTACTGCTAATTTTAATACAGCCGCGCCAGTCACTCATACTTTAACAGTGAATCCAGTTCCCAGTAACGGTAGTATTACTGGAACGGGTATTAATTGTCCGGGTGATTGTACTGAAACTACAGCCGCTGCTTCTGTTATCTTAGCTGCAAATCCGTTGGCTGGTTATAAATTAAAGCAATGGTTGGGTGATGCGGCTGTCTGTGGAGCAAATTCCAACTGTACCATTCAGCTTAATACAGATAAAATTGTGAGCGCGGAGTTTGAGGTTATAGTATTGACCCATACCTATAATATGGTAGCGAGTTGGAATTTTATTTCTTTGGCATTTAATGTGTCAAACTCGGCTACCAATGTCCTGTTTCCAACCGCGACTAGCGAAGCATATCAGTACTTAAATGGTGCGTATGTTTCTGTGACTAATCTTCAAGTCGGGTTGGCCTATTTTATCAAATTTGGTTACGCTGAAGATGTAACTATTACTGGTTCCTCTATAATTTCAAATTTTTCTGTACCGTTACCTCTTGGATGGAATGGATTTGGTTCATTGTCTACTTCAGTACCTCTTAGCGCCATAACATATTCCCCAGGTACAATCGGTGAAGTTTATTATTATAATAATGGCTGGGTTGCTGGTGTAACCCAAATTGATCCAGGTATTGGTTATATGACTAAGACAAGTGAGGCTGGGACTTTAACAATAACCAAGTAAAATGCAAAGTAACTATTTTCAATTTATTTGTTTAGCGCTTTTGTTGATAAGATCTAATAAGTTACTGTTTTTATTGGCTATTTTTTTATAAATATTTTATAATTAATTTAGAGTAATTTTTATGTTTGATAATATAACTAATAAACCAAAACCAAGTTCAGTAGAAGATATTTTTGCTGATACCGAAGTAACACCAACCAACATACCACCGTCACCAACTGCTGGTACCAGTTTTGTGCCGCTACCGATTCCCCCCGCACCACGAGCTTCAGGTTTAGGAAGTTTATCCACACCAACTCATCCATTATTTGATGGTGGAAAAAAGTGGCTAATGATTATTGGCGCCATCGTGGTAGTAATAATTATTGGCATGGGAGCTTATTGGTGGTGGACGAATACCAAAACATCAGCCCCTGTTAATACTGAACCAGAATTAACTAATCAGCCAATTGAACCAGAGCAGCCGCCGATAACTGTTCCGCCAGTAGAAATGCCAACTACCAATCCCGAATTAGAAGATACGGATAATGATCGGCTCAATACTCGTGAGGAATTTGAATTAGGAACAGATCCGCAGAATTTTGATACTGATGCCGATGGTTTATTTGATGGTGAAGAGGTTAAGGTTTGGCATACTGATCCTTTAAACCCAGATACCGATGGCGATGGTTATTTAGATGGCGAAGAAGTTATTAATAATTATAATCCCAATGGGCCTGGTAGATTATTGGAGTTGCCTAGTGGTGAAATAAATTTTCAGGAATTAGATAATATTTTAGATCAAATTAATCAGGAGGGTTAAAAAATCATGTTAGGTTTTGAAAAAAAACAAGAGTCATTAAATGAATCGCAGCCTATTGCGTCAATGGGGGTGGTTAAACCATTGGGTGAAATTCATACTATGCCAGGTGTAAGTGCGACAGCTGATTCAACTAATAATACTAATCAGCCTAAAAAAATTCCTTGGTTGGTAATAGTAACTGGAATAGTGGTTATTATTGCCATTGGCGCCGCAGTTTATTATTTTATTTTTTTTAATAAAAACGAACCGACGACTACACCTGAACCCACTGCGCCAATTGTAGAAAATGAAGAACAATCACCAACCGTACCCGAGCCGCCACAAGAACCTGAAATACAAGTTATCTTAACTCCTAAAGAACGCGACCAACAGCGGTACATGGATATTAATGTTATTAAAACTGGCTTGGAATTATATTATTCAGAGCGTGGCAGTTATCCGATAAAAATTACCCAGGTAACTTTGGGTTCTACTAGTGCCAGTACTTTGTCAGCAGCTGGTTTTAGTGATTACCCGCAAGCACCTTTATATTTAAGTAAAGTGCCGCAAGATCCATTA
Organism: Patescibacteria group bacterium; assembly: GCA_041648575.1. Classification (GTDB taxonomy): domain Bacteria; phylum Patescibacteriota; class Patescibacteriia; order Veblenbacterales; family UBA10138; genus JBAZOT01. Next base: position 85,377 of record JBAZOT010000004.1, read on the forward strand.
GTAGATCAAGGCAGTGTTTATACTTATTCAAGTACAGCAGGAATAGACTATCAATTAACATTTAGTTTGGAACAAGGAATTAGCAATTTATCTTCTGGAATACACTTTTTAACCTCTACCGGGTTTGATGGAGCAACTCAACCACCAACCAATGAACCAGAACCAGAAACCGAGTTGCCAACTGTTGCACCACCATTGAGTTTTGACGGCGATAGCGATGGTTTAACAGATGTGGAAGAAGTTATTTATGGGTCATTAATAGATAATCCAGATAGTGATGATGATGGTTATCAGGATGGCAGTGAGGTTAAATCTGGCTATAATCCAGTAGCTGGCGAGAGCGTTAAGTTAGAAGAATCAGGCCTAACGCAGCGCTATGCTAATGTAATTTACAATTATTCCATTTTGTATCCTACCACTTGGCAGCTGAAAAGTTCAGATGAGCTTTCTAGCGAAGTGATTTTTACTGGCGAGTCGGGTGAATTTGCGCAGGTAGTGGTTCAAGATAATCCCGAACAAAAAACTGCGTTGGAATGGTATAGCAGTTATGTGCCATCATTGCCTCCAGAAGAAATACCAGTAATTCAGATTGGAGCATTAACAGCAGTGCGTAGTTTGGACACTTTAAATATTTATCTGGCAGTTAATGGTAAGTTGATTACTATCAGTTATAACAATGGTACGAATAGTACAGCAGATTATTTAGCCACTTTTCAAATGATGTACCAGAGTTTTAATGTTACTGCCGTAGCGGCTGAATAGTTTAGTAGCTAGTCAGTGAAACAGTCTAGAAGTCAGTTTAAAAAAAATAAACAGCGCTTTATTATTGATATTGCTAATTTAAGTAGTCGTCCAGTACCTACATCTTGGCAACAGCACTGCACTAGTTTAGTAAAGCGTGTTTTTTTGTTGACCAAAGTTGTTGATGCCGAGATATCACTGGTTTTTGTTAAGCCTCAGTTAATTCGGCGATTAAATTTTAAGTATCGGCACCAGAATAAAGTAACTGACGTGTTAGCTTTTATTTATCAGAACGCCCAGAAAAAAATAAATGGTGAAATATTAATTTGTCTAAATCAAGCTAAATTGCAAGCTATTAAAAATTGTCAGACTTTAATTAAGGAAATAAGTATGTTAGCGGTTCATGGCGCTTTGCATTTGGCAGGATATGATCATCAAACTAATAAACAGCAAAAGATAATGAAAAGTTTGGAAAATAAAATCTTAAACTAATTTATGGTAATTACAAATTTTTTAAAAAAATTTATTTATGCCTGGCGTGGTTTAAGATATGTTTTTAAAAGAGAACGAAATTTTCAATTAGAGCTGTTATTGTTCATCATCGCTGTAATTATTGGTTGGTGGCTGAATTTTTCAGTATGGGCTTGGGCTATGCTTATTATTTTAGCAGTTTTAATTTTGTATGCTGAAATTAATAATACTATTACTGAAAGAATATTGGATTTATTAGAACCAAGATTATCAATCCACGTGGCTTTTTTAAAAGATGTTCAAGCAGGGGCAGTATTATTAATTGCTTTAGCGTCGTTAGTTGTGGGTGTTTTGTTATTGGTAGAATTTTGTAAGTGAACAACTAAATTATTCAGTTGATTTCTTTACCTATTTTTGTTAGGGCGTTATACTATAAGTAATAATATTAAATATCATGTCTGTACCCGATCTTATAACAGGATTAGATATTGGTTCTACTACAGTGAGGGCAGTAGTTGCCCAATCTAGTGGCGAAGGACAGCTTCAGGTTATTGGCTTAGCTGAAGTTGTTTCTCAAGGGATTCACAAGGGAGTAGTAACTAGCATTGAAGATGCCGTGTCGGCTATTTCTTCAGTTTGGGAAAAAGTTGAACGGATGACTGGTACTCCAGTAGAACATGCCT
>JBAZOT010000005.1:0-85094 GCA_041648575.1 Patescibacteria group bacterium
AACGAGTGCAAGATGAACTTAATGACAGACCTAGAAAAACTCTTAAATTCTTAAAACCGGATGAAGTATTTTCCCAATTATTAATTAACAAGTTTTTGCGTTAGAGGGTTGAATCCAGCACAACTGTTCCACTACTATACTTCTTAAGAGCACTTTTTACAAGCCCCGTTAGAAAAGCTACAAACCATAGTCTGTCTTATCTCCTGGATTATTAAAATTTCACATTGCTACTTTTCTAACGGGGCAAGCAGCCGGTGGGAATGTTAGTTTGGCGTTCGGGAATGTTGATAGAATAAATTATTCAATAAACCCCCACATTTACAATTACAATTCGCATCTATTTTGAAAAATACTATTAAGTTAGTGATTTCCGTATACTATCTAATGCCATTACTTAATGGTAAGTGTGGGGATAAATTTAAACCGCGGCACTTCTTTGCCGTCAACTAATACGTTTTCGTGAAACATTTTGAGCGGCCGTACCCAAAAATACTCCTCACCCACGCGTTTACCTGTAACGTGTTTATAAATCACAAACTCTTCCATAGTTTCGCTATGGAGCGCTTTACCAATCACTTCTACTATATCACCCTTAAAATGCTGATACTTGCCAACTTTTATTTCCATATATTTACTCTATACCCATTGATGTAGCGCGATGCTGACCGGTTGAAAGGCCACCAGTGGTGTTTTCTAATTGAAAAGTAATTATATATGATTCGCCAGAACTAGCACATTGATTTGGTTGCTCCGTAGTAGCGCTACAATAAACATAATTAGAACCACCTGGCACAGGATTAACTGGAACCTGACTCATATAAATAGTAGTGAAAGCAACCGTACTAGCGGCAAAACCAGTATTACCTATGGCTGAAAAATTGCCCTTGCCTAAAATTACTGGAGTACCTGAAATAGGATAACCATTTAAATCAGCGTAACTCATCTCCAAAGCGGTCATTATTTGTTTAATATCCGCTATACGTTTAGCATCTCTAGATTTTGACCTAGCTGATCCGAATAATTCAACAAAATCCACCGCTTCCGTTGGTTCTTTAATTTCCACTTTTTTATTAAAGTCAGTTGAATCTACGGTGATATTAAATTTCATAGTTTTTTCTGCCTTACTAAATGAATTATTTAACAATTCTACTCTTTTTTGTTTATTGGCAAAATTGTCTCCCTCAATCTCATCTCCTATACCACCCATTGCGTTTGTTAATCCAAAAAAAGATGGCATTTGTAAATTTAATACTGACCGATATATTAATTTATCGCTTTTTCCTATCCACATTTCACTAGTGATGTCGGTATTATCAATATAACCAGCCATTATTGAATAAAATAATTCCTTATCCTCTTGGTTTAACTCTTCAATTTCTGCCGTAACTAAATCCAACACTTTATTTAAATATCCTTTTAGCCCTTGCTTGTCAAAAGCCATTTGGTAATGCAATGTTTTTTTGCCACTTACTTCCTCAGTGCCTAAATTTTTATCAACTTTAACATAATTGTACCCCTTGGCCGCCTCTTGCAACATTTTTATTTGTTCATCATTAATATCAAAACTTGATATATCTGATCCCTCTTCCTCAACCATTTTTTTTAGACTTTCTTGATTAAACTTTATCCACTCTGAAGTAAATCCTTCCTCACCCAGTATCTGCGATAATGGACTATCTGCAATTTTTATAAAATAATCTTCACCAATTTTTTTTGCTTCAATATCAACAGATATATTGGTACCAAATATTTTAGTGCTAACCGTGATTGTTCCATCATAATCATAGGCATCTGCTTTAGCGACATAGTCACCATCACCCTTCATAGAAATGGAAAAATTTTTAACACCAAACAAATCTAAAAAATTACCATTTTCAGAATTTTCAGATTCTGGTATTTTTTCGCTTATTGTTGCTTCAAACTTTACATGTCCAGAAGCTACTTTGCTCATATTGCTAATAGCCTGCTGTAAAATTCGCTGGGGGTTATTAAAATAATAAGCATAAGCAAAATAACTGCCAGCGCCTAAAATAACAACCGCTCCACCAATTATTGCGGGAAGCTTAAATTTCTGCCAAAACGTCTTAGATTGACCAGTGCTAGCTAATTCCTGATAAATATCCAGCGGAGCTGACACAATTTCTGGGCCAGTACTTAATTCAGCAAAGCCGTTAGTAATATTTAAATCATCCCAGCCGGTTTTTTTAAGTTCATCAGTTATTGCTGTATCGCTTAAACCAGCGGTACGAGCTTGTTTTATATAATCTGAAAGTTGTGACATAGATATTTTTGTTTAGAATTAGACACTTTTATTATAGATATAAAATCAATAAATCGCCACTACCGTGAGAGTGGCTAATTTAAATTTGTGGCGCCGGGGAGAGTACTCCGTATAATTCGCTACTGCTCATTACGGAGCAAGGCACGTATTTTTATTATCTGCTTGCCTCGTGGCGATCCGCCAACTGGCGGAGAGCTTTACGAGGTGGTGCCGGGGAGAGGACTTCCGCCTGTGGCGGACAGGCGAACCAAAACCGCTTGCAGAAATCCCGATTTTAATCGGGACGCGTATACTTCATCTGCCTATATTTGCCCCCGAGAGGATTTGAACCTCTAATCCTTTACAGGAATCCCGATTTCTATCGGGACGCGGCTGCCTGCCATACGCCTTACTGGTGCCGGAGGAGAGACTCGAACTCTCACAGGGTTGACCCTACTAGGTCCTAAACCTAGCGTGTATACCAGTTTCACCACTCCGGCGCATAATCTTCCTAACTAAATTATACCATATTGTCAAGAGTAAAAATTGTATTTATACTATATTTATATTATTAAAAACATAAAACAATAATGGGGAGGGAAAAACAAAAACACCATAATCTTAGCTGGTTGGTAGTTATACTAATAGGTATATTTTTTGTTTGGCCTATTACCACTTACGCCTCACCTGACTACCTAGTTATAAGCCAGATACAAATAGCGGGCACAAACGACGCGAATGATGAATTTATTGAACTCTATAATCCTACGGCCGCTTCTATTAATCTTAAATCTTTGCCCCTTAAGACTCGCATTCGTAACTCAAGTGGCACTGACCAAAATCGCGCTCTAACATTTATTAATGAAGTCATCCCAGCATATGGTTTCTTCCTAATTGGTCCGTCGTCCGGATACAGTGGTTCAGTTTCTCTTGATGCCACTTATTCTTCTAGCTCTGGAAATAAGTTAGTAAATAACGGCGGAGTTTATATCAGCAATAATACAACGGCAGAAGTTGATGTAATTGACATGGTGGGATGGGGAACACAACCGTCTGGCGGCTATGAAACTAGTCCTTACCCCGAAAATCCTCCGTCCAATCAATCGCTTGAGCGTAGGCGACTTACTGTAGATTCCCGTCAAGATACCAACGACAACAGTCAAGATTTTACTCTCCAAACTTCAACTCCACACAATAGCTCAAGCGCGCCAGAAATTTCTACCGACAATCCACCACCGAGTCCTGCACCGGTGTACACTATGCCTCTTCCTGTTACACCCCCACCTCCTAGCGAACCGCAGGTGGGAGAAGTTGTTATTAATGAATTTGTAGCTGACCCAGTTGACGGCGGACAAGAATGGGTTGAATTATACAATCGCGCTGATCGGCAAATTGATTTAACCAATTTCACAATAACCGAAGGGAGTGGAGCTGTTACTTCCTTAACTGGGCTCTTGGGAACTTACGAAGCTGGTAGATATCATGTTGCTTATTCACCTAAAGGTAATTTAAATAATTCAGGCGACATCATCATTCTTAAATATCAAGATAAAATTATTGATCAAGTAAGTTACGGGTCTTGGGATGATGGCAATAAAACCGATAATGCACCCCAAGTTTCTGATCCCCTTAGCTGCGGGCGTATACCTAATGGTACAGATACTAATAATGATGCTATGGATTTTGTTAAAACAACATCTACGCCGGGAACTGCCAATAATTTACCAACAGTTACAGAAACAGAAGAAACAAATACAACTGCCGCCAATAAAATAACTGGCAGCTTATCATTTAATGAGCTGTACCCTAATCCACCACTAGGAGATTTGGAACAAGAATTTATTGAACTGATTAATCTATCAAGCGAAGCTATAGATTTGGCTGGTTGGAAAATATTTGATGACATCAATCAATATATTATCAATCCAGAAAATTTTGCCTCCACCATTATTAAACCTAATGATTTATTTATTCTGCCGCGCCAAATTACCAAAATTGCGCTAAACAACTCTACTAAAGAAAAAATATCGCTAACCTCTCCCAACGGTAAAACAACTTTTAATATCAATTACAGCGCTCCCGCACCCGAGGGTGTGGCTTGGACAAAAAATGAAAATGATGAATGGGTGTGGTCTACCACAGTTACTCGTGGACAAACTAACATCATAACTTTGATTAATGAACCGCCAATTATCTATTGGGAATTGCCCGATATATTAACCGTTGGCGAACCGTTGATATTTGACGCTTCTGACACAGTGGACCCGAATGGTGATGATATTTCTTTTTTGTGGAATTTTGGTGACAGCACCACTGCTCAGTATGCCACGCCAACTCATGTCTATGCCAAATCTGGAAAATATAATTTACAATTAACAGCCGCTGACCCTATGGGTAGTACCAGCCAAAAAAAGAAAACTATAACTATTGGCAATGAAGCTAATGATGATGAAACAGACAAACAATCATCTACTAGCGCAAAATCTATCTCTGCCGCCACAACGTACAAATTTGTAACACCCGAGCAAATTAAAAATTTAGCTTCGCGCACCAAAGTACAAACTCAAGGTGTGGTAGCGATAGAACCAAATATCTTTGGTAAAAGTTTATTTTTAGCCGGATCAGGCATCCAACTATTTTTAAGCACAGCGGATTCTTGGCCTAATCTGTTACCAGGCGATCAAATTATGGTTACTGGCACTGTGTCGCAAACAAAAAGTTATGGCGCGCGAATGTTAGTTAAAGCTGGCTCAGATGTAACAGTAATTAATTCAGTTGAACCGCCAGAACCAATTAATATGGAATTAGAAGAATTAGCACCCCAGCATCAGGGCTGGTTTATTACTACTTCTGGCGCCGTTACTCGATATGATAAAACTTCGCTCACCCTATTAGTTGGAGATAAAACTCTAAAAGTAAATTATAAAACTGAAGATACCTGGCCTGAATTAACCACTAATAATCAAGTAACCGTAACCGGATTTTTAGTATTAACTAATGGCGAATTAAGATTATGGCCGCGCAGTGCTGATGATATTGTAATAGCGAATGAACAACCACTAGGAAAGGTTGAAGGCATTAGTAATACTATTATTGATACTGAACCAACTAATTGGTTAGGATACATGTTTATTGGTTTAGCTTTAATGATAATAGTAATTGGTTGGTGGTGGGAGAAAAAACACTGGCCTAAACCAGTTGAGTTGTGGCAAAAAATCTGGCGTAAATAATTAACACACAAAATTTGTTATTTAATAAACTGCCCACTGCAGTACTTTTTTATTTGACTATTTAAAATATTTAATGTAAGGTGGAACAAATAAATAACTTAAAATAACAACGAAATATTAACAATTTAAAAGGAGATCGCAAAGTGGAAAACCTAAAACTGTTGGTTGTTTGTGATAATAGAAATAATATTTTTGTACGCCAATTGACAGATCAAAATATTGATTTTGCATTAGTTGCCAGTATTCATTATCAAGACATCCAGCCGGTTTTAGTCCGTTGGGTAAATGAATTTCCGGATATTGTCTTATTAGTGAATAAAAACCTGAATGATGGAATTAAAATTAAAAAAGAATTATTTCCAAATAGTAAAGTGCTGTGTTGTAAGGGTGGCGGCAGAAAGGACTTTCAGCCTTATGTAACTCATATTGCAGTTAATAAAGATCATACTTTTTACAATTACGCCGACTGGAGTGAATTCATTGACTTAATCATTAAACCTTTGTCTGCCCAGAATAAAGTAATTAAATATATAGCGGAAAATCAATACTGTTTTACAGCGACTGATTCTAGCTTTTTATCTGGTAGTAAAAGCATAGAGTTGAAAAATAATTTTGAGGCAATGTTACGCTGCTCCATAGCTTATTTGAATTGGTTGCGCAAATGGCTAATTGATGTTGGCTCTATTGAATTTGCTTATCGCCCGGATTATAAAAAAGATAAGATCAAAAAAAAGTTAAAAACTCTTACCATCTCTTTGCCGTCTAACAGACTGACTCATCTAGGTAAAGCAATCTTTAATGAAGATGATCAAGTTATCTTTAAACTAGCCAATGGCGGAATGCTTGAGGCTACTATAAAGACAGTAACCGATGATGATATAATAGTTAACTTTTCTGATAGGCAACCAATTAACATAGTAAATTCAATTACCGGTTTCAATGTTTATACTGATTACGCTATGGAATCTTGGTATCAATCTTTATGTCAAGAAATTCTATATAATACAGGTTACCAAACATACTACACCCCCTTTAATATCCTAAGAGGTCAAGAATTTGATGTTAGAGGAGATAATTATGACTTGATTTCGCTCAATAGTACTGAACGAAAAATTTTACATGATACTTCTCAAGTTGAAGCTCTAGCTAAAATACTCGGACCTAAACATGTGACTGTAATAGAAGGGCCGCCGGGAACTGGTAAAACCTTCTTAACGGCACTGGCTATTAAATGTCTTATCTCTCAAGGTAAACGTGTTTTAATAACCAGCCACAGTAATCGAGGGTTGGATAGTATTATGGAACAATTAGCTAACCTGACATCAACAGAAGAACAGGATTTGTTATTCAGATTAGGCAATGTATCAGCCAATATTTTGCCTGATAACTTAATCTTTCATCGTTCTGTTAGATATCAAATTGAGCCGGATAAAGACGGTAGCAATAATAATGATAGCAATAGTAATGAAGTAGAATCAGAGAAACAGCCTTTAACTAATGAGCAATTGGCCAAAGTTGAATATTTAGCCATTCAAAAGTTGCTAGATAAAAATAAAGGCGTAGCTTTATTTGTTACAGTTAATTCATTCTCTCTTGATGAGACTATAAAATTATTGCCTAAAAAAATAACGCTTGAGGTTCTTTTTATTGATGAGGCCACTAAAGGATATTTGTACGAATTGTTGCCGGCTTTGCTCAAAGTAACAGAGAAAATTGTATTTATTGGCGACTATCGTCAATTAGGCAACATCAATATGCCAGAAAGTGCTAGCCAAGCGGTACAGAAAGCAAAAAATGTATATTGGGAAAATACGGCTTTTTTTGCTGAGGGCTTCTTCTATTCCTTATCAGTAAGAAAATTATTGCCCAGTCACTTGCTAAAAATCAATCGTCGTTCTCTGCCGCTGATTACCCAACTGGTGAGTGAAGTATTCTATAATGGTGAAATAATATCAGGTAGGTTTACTCCGTTTACTAAGGGTGAAATTACTTTCTTAGATACTAAATCATTACCGGATAATAGGGAGGAAAAGAAAAAAACTTCCTATTGCAATCTAGTGGAAAAAAACTTGGCTGTTAAACAGTTTATTGGCCAGGTAAAAAAACTGCTGGCTGATGGAGGCAAGATAACTGATTGCGCTATTATCACTCCCTACCAAGCGCAAATCCGTTCCATTAAAAGCGCCTTGCGAAAAGAACTATTGTTCAATCAGACTATTGTTCAACATGGTAAAGTCAATACCAGAAACATTGATGCTATTCTGGATGCAACAGTTGATACAGTAGATGCTTTTCAAGGCTCGCAAAAGCACTGCATTATCTTAAGCTTGGTCAGGTCTAAAAAAACTGAAGACCTAGGTTTTGGCGACATTGGCTTTAATGAGGATATCAGAAGATTAAACGTCGCCATTTCTCGAGCGCAAGACAAACTGGCTATTATTGGTGACTCCAATACTTTCCTGAATTGTTATGCTGAAGATATTAAAATCGCTTTTCAAAAAATAATCTCTTTTATAAAACAAAAAGGAAAATATATTGAATTAACCAATTAATTGTTAACCCTAGACTATTTGCCTTAATAGCAAGTCTGGGGTTTTTTATTAAATAAAAAACCCCAGTAAAACTAAACTGGGGTCCGAGATCTTGTCTTTTTAAGATTCCTTCTTCTTAAAAAGGGTTAAGGGCGAAGTTTGCGATCCCCCAAACTTCGCCTAACGTTCAGCGAGTCTCTTAATTTCCGCATACCATCGACACGATTCCACATTCTTTTTTCCACAGCCACTTTGTAATGGGAAGGGGCTATGTGATAGAAGGAACGATGGTGGGGAAAGAAAACAAATATTCCCCAGCCGGTTGCCTGTTGCATAATAAAACGCAATCAGGGAGAGACTGCCAAACTTTTTCAGGATTTGAAAGAACATAACAATCTCCTTAATAGTTTAACAGTGTAGCTACAATTTACTAGAAAAACTTGTTGCTGTCAACTTAATCGTAATTAACTCTGGCAAAAAATCTGGCGTAAATAATCAAAATCATGCTATAATCTACATACTAAACAAACTAATAATTAACTTTTAAGCCTATGCTAAATTTGCGCAAATCAATTTTACTAGGAAGTATAGCAGCAGCTGTTGCGCTGTTGGTGGTCACTTTTATACCACCTATAGCCCTTTGGGCTGAATCAACAACTTCCAGCGAGGAAGAGGTGGTAATCTCCACCAATGACCTACCACTGGAACGCCAAGCTAAATTAAAAAGAGCTTGGATTGTTTATCGGGAAATAAATTCCAGCACCATCTATGCTTTAACCAAAACTAATACCAAACGGGCCATTCAAACTCTGGCTTTCTTTACAGCTTTTGATGCCAATTACCATATTAAATTAGTTAAACTAGGCCGCTTGGATAACTTTACTTTAGGCGATCCGATTACCACAGTGGAAGGACTAAATCCAGAAGATTTTACTAAAGCGCCTGGCCGTTTTCGTTTAGTTAAGGTAGCTAATAATGCCGCTGTTTATTTGGTAACACCCAATGGCAAGAAAAGGGTAATTATCGCTGCTGGAGTGTTTCACCGTTTTGGGTGGGAATTTAGAGATGTAGAAGTGATTTCACAAAGCGTACTAGATGCTCTACCTACCGATACCTCCGTAACCGATGATACTGTTTTTGACGAAGAAGTTGAGGTTAACACCACCCACCAACGTCAAGAAAGAGAAAAACTACAAACCAGATTAAAGCTAAAAAATAAAACACAAATCCGCCAACGGTTAGTTAAAGCTATTGACAATCCCAATGTTTATGTAATTGATGGCCAGGGACGCAAGCATTTAATAACTTCCGAAAAAGCAATGAATAAATACCGAATGAATATGCATGATATTACCGAAGTAACCCAAGAAGAACTAGATGCTTTTCCCGACTCTACAGCGGTTACCGAAACCAGCACGCCAGTTGATTTAGACGAGGAAGTAGAAGATTAATAAACTTCTCTAAAAAGCGCCCCAAATAGCATCTGGGGCGCTTTTGGTTTATTAACCACATAACATCAATTGCAAAAATTTACCTTTATTTGCTATACTCAATATACAATTATGGAGGAAAAAACCAATCAAATAAAGCTTAAGACTTCGCCTAAAGACTTTTTTCTGCACCTATTGGCTATTTTGGCGTTATACTTTAGCGCGATTAGTTTTTTAGTATTACTATTTCAGTATATTAATATATTAATTCCCGATATTTTAGATTCTGGCTCATATGATATACGAGCTTCGTATTTTGGTAAAATTCGTTGGTCAATGTCTTCCTTAATTGTTGTTTTCCCGGTTTATCTTATAACAACTTGGTTCTTAAACAAAGGCTACCGCGCTAATCCTGAAAAAAGAAATCTACGCATTAGGCGCTGGTTGATTTATTTTACTTTATTCGTAACAGCAGTGATTATTATTGGCGATTTAGTATCATTAATTTATAACTTCTTAGGCGGAGAATTAACCACTCGTTTCTTGCTCAAAATATTAGTGGTATTTTTTGTGGCCGCTTCCATTTTTACTTATTACTTTTGGGATTTAAAAATAAATAAGACCGAACAATGAAATATTTTTCTTACATTATTATCGCCATTGTTGCTATTTGTGTAATTGCCGGATTTTTTATTGTTGGCTCACCCAAAGAAGAACGACTAATGCGTTTAGATGACCAGCGAATCCAAGATTTACAATCTTTGCAATCAGAAATTATTTATTATTGGCAAAACAAAAATCAATTACCTACGCAATTAACTAACCTAATAGATAACATCTCTGGATTTTATCCACCGCAAGATCCGGAAACTGGATTGGCTTATACATACGAAGTAACCGGAAACGAATCATTTAAACTTTGTGCCACTTTTTCGCGAACTGGATCTGGGCAAAATCAATATTTAGCCAGACCTATAGTTTTGCCCCAAGGTAAGGAAATAACGTTAGAGCAAGATAATTGGCAACATCAAGCCGGTTATGTGTGTTTTGACAGAACCATTGATAAGGATTTATATAAATTAAAAGACCAACTATAAAATACAAAAAAGTTAAATAGAAAAACCCCATGTCTTTGGGGTTTTTCTTTATCTGACTGACTAATTATGGTAATCTAGAATAACTAATAATAAATCTTATGACTGATTTACAAATTGCCATTAAAGCCGCCCGAGAAGCTGGTGTTTTTTTACAAAAACACTATTCGGCTACAAATTTAAGAAATTATCACTTAAAACACAAAACACAAATAGTTACTGTCGGTGATACGGGCGCAGAAAAAATCATTTTACGCCTATTACAAAAACACTCCTCCTACCCTATTTTATCCGAAGAAGCTGGCTGGGTTGGTAAACAATCAGATTCAGCCTGGATTGTTGACCCCCTAGACGGTACTACTAATTTTACTATTGGCAGCCCAATTTTTGCCGTTTCCATTGCCTTGGTAAAAAACAACCAACCAATACTGGCTTGTGTTTACGCGCCTGTACTTAATATCTTGTATACTGCGCTAGCTGGAAAAGGTGCTTGGAAAAATGGAAAAAAAATTAAAGTTGCCAACACTAAAAATCTAAAACAATCTTTTGTAACTTACTGTCACGGCTCAACTATGAAAGATGTAATGGAATCAATAGCAATTGAAAAAGTGATGCGTCAAAAAGCCCTGGAAGTAAGGCAATTAGGAGCGGCTTCGGTGGAATTGGCTTTAGTAGCATCAGGACGAACTGATACGATAATTATACCCGGTGCCCATGCTTGGGATGTGGCAGCTGGAGTTTTATTAGTACGCGAGGCGGGCGGTAAGGTTACTGATTTTAAAAATAAAAACTGGCATTTTGGTTCGCGTGATATGTTAGCTTCTAATGGAAGAGTTCATCAATCCTTAATTTCTGCAGTAAATAAATTATAAATGTCGCTTACTAATACTATACCAATTAAAGTAAATACTCATACCAAGAAAAACGAAATTGTTGGTTGGCAAGAAGGGGTTTTGCAAATTCATTTAAAAACCAAACCAATCAAGGGGCAAGCCAATAAAGAATTATGTCGGTTACTAGCTAACCACTGCCATCTACCAATTTCTGCTATCACTATTAAACAAGGTGGCACTTCTAGAAATAAATTAGTTTCTATTTCCGGCCTAACCAAAGACAAATTAAGAGCTTATTTAGACTAATTACACTTGACCAGAACCATTATTTTGCTATATTAATACAGCATAGATTTGCGGGTATCGTATAACGGTATTATGCTACCTTGCCAAGGTAGAAACACGGGTTCGACTCCCGTTACCCGCTCCAGACTTCGCCAAGTACATTATTACAATTATTATTACGCCCGGGTGGCGGAACTGGTATACGCGACGGACTTAAAATCCGTTGACCGCAAGGTTGTGCGAGTTCGATTCTCGCCCCGGGCACCAAAAACACCGCTTGTAAAGGCGGCGTTTTTTAATTCATGAATTACTTCAGTAACTAATTACTGAATTAATTATTTACCTCTAAATTTCTTTAAAATATTTAAATTTCTCACATCATCTTGAGGATTATCTTTTGGTGTTTCTAAAATAAAATTTACCTTTCGTAATTTAGGATGATTGACCATAGATTCAAAACCCTTCAAACCAATCTGCCCCTTACCTAAATGTTCGTGCCTGTCTTTATGCTCGCCTAAACCAAACATAGAATCATTACAGTGTGACATTTTTAACCGCTCTAAACCAATTAATCTATTAAACTTGTCAAAAGTCTTTTTCACAGCCATGTTATTTCGCAAATCATAGCCCGAAGCAAAAGCGTGGCAGGTGTCAAAACACACGCCAATTTTATTTTTTAAACCTTTGGTTTTTTCTACTCGTTCTATAATCTCGGCAATTTCCTCAAAAGTATCGCCAATAATCGCGCCAGCACCAGCTGATATTTCTATTAAAAATTGGGTAACACCTTTGTAACCAGTTAAAATTTTCTTAATACCTTCTGCTGCCATAACTACGCCTTTCTTTTCTCCTACATCTCGGGCACTGCCTAAATGCGTCATCACATATTTACAACCCAACAGCGACCCGCGCTCTAACTCTTCACGAATTACAGAAATTGAACCATAACGAATACGGTTATTAAGGCTAGCTAAATTTATGTAATAAGGTGCATGAATATAACTATCTGCTTGCTTAAATTTTTTACAATTTTCTTTAAATTCTTTAATTTGTGCGGGTGTTAGTTTGGGTGCTAGCCCGCCTTGGGGTGGACGTGAAAAAAACTGAAAAACCTCGCAACCTACTGCAGCTGCCCGCTCGGGCGCTTTTTCTACTCCACCCGAAGCTGAAATATGAGAACCAAATAACATACTACTATAAGATTACAGCAAACTTATAAAATTATCCAAATAAAAAGCAGCCTTAAAATTACCAAAGGCCGCTTATTACAAATTTACTTTTAAAAAATTATTTAAACTTGATAGTTTTAATAATTATTAACGCTGTATCTTTGTACTCCGGAACCATTGTCCAGGTAAAAATGCGCAAAGTTCTGTTACCACATACCTGCTTAAATCTAACTCCTGTATTTACAGCAAACTGATTTGGTTTAGCAATTGCTAATTCAGCAAATTTACCAGCTATAATTTCATTTTTTATATAATATCTGTTTGAATCTGTCGGCATTTCCACTGGATAATCATGTTTGGCCAAATAAACCATTAATGGAAAATTGCCTCCTTTAATATCCCAACTTAAAGCGCCGGTAGCAAATTCTTCTTGAGCGTAGAATCCAGGCGGTAAAGATAGGGTAAAACAATTAAAAAAACTTACTGTTTGCCAATCTGATTCATTGCCCAAAGTTGGTTTACTTACCTGCGACCAAACAAAATTATTCACGAATGTAAAAATGTACAACATTACAACAGTTAAAAAGAACAATTTTTTCATTTTATCTCCTTTTGGTTTTTAGAATTATTTTTTTCTTTTTCAATATCAGCACTACTTTAGTATAAATAACCCGTTTCGTCAAACAATAAAAAAGTGTTGCCTCTAATTTTCCGAGACAACACTTTGTTTAAATAATGTTCAGTGCTATTTTAATAGCACCATTTTTTTTACTAATGTTCGATCACCGGTGACTAAACGGTAAAAATATAATCCGGATGAATATTTGTCAGCTTGCCAAACAACTTGATAATCGCCAGGATTTTTCTTCTCATCTACTAACGTGGCTACTTCAGTGCCTAATATATTGTAAACCTTCAAATTCACAACCTGTATCGTTGAAACTGAATAACCAATAATAGTCGTAGGATTAAAGGGGTTGGGATAATTCTGAGCTAGATTATATTGATATGGTAATGGTTTATCTGACTCTCTTATAGCTGTTATCATATCCGTAAGTGATCTTCGCCAGACACCACTACCGTCTGTCCCAGTAAAAATATTTGTTCCGCTAATTGCAAAACTAGAAATCTTTTTATTCCCTAATCCTGAGTTAACTGCAGTCCAACTTGTTCCATTATTGGTGGAAAGGAAGACGCCATCGCTTTCAGTCCCAGCAAATAAATATGTTCCGCTGACTGCAAATGAAAGAACTACTGAGTCTGTCAAACCTGAATTAACGACTGCCCAACTTGTTCCATTATTAGTAGAAAGAAAAACACCGCCGCCATCAGTCCCAGCAAAGATATTTGTATCGATGACCGTAAGGGCCATAACTTTATTATTTGTTAATCCTATATTAGCTGCACCCCAACCACGACCTTCATTAACCAAAATACCACGACTAAGAGTCCCTGCAAAAATAGTTGTTCCACTGACTGCAAGCGCAAATACCGGGTAATCAAAACCATAACTGTCTTTTGTCCAACTTCCACCACTATAGAACAATCGATAAATGCCTGTACTAGTCCCGGCATATAAATATATTCCACTGATTACGAGTGAGATAGCGGGAGTATTCAATGGAAAATTGTTGTTAACCGCTGTCCAACTTGTACCATTATTGGTGGAACGGAAAACACCCATATCAGTCCCAGCAAATAAATATGTTCCGCTGACTGCAAAAGAATTGACATCATTAAAGGCCGCTAAACCTGAGTCAACCTCGGTCCAGTGTGCACCATTGTCTGTGGTTAAGAAGACAACGGTATAATCAGCAGTCCCAGCAAATAAATATGTTCCACTGACTAACAGAGACAGTACATGAGCACACGTCAAACCTGAATTAACTGCTGTCCAACTTGTACCATTATCGGTCGACAGAAAGACACCACCCCAATAAGTCCCGGCAAATAAATTTGTCCCACTAACCGCAAGGGTTCGTACATAAGGATAGTGTTCTTCAAAGTTAACTGCTGTCCAATTCGTACCGTTATTGGTGGAAAGGAAGACTCCGCCACCTTCAGTCCCGGCAAAGATAGTTGTACCAATTGCAGCAAAACAGCGAACAAGGTTATTCCATAATCCTGAATTAACTGCTGTCCAACTTGTACCATTATTGGTGGAACGGAAAATGCCATAAGGATAAGTCCCGGCAAAGATAGTTGTATCGTTTACACCTAAAGAGAAAATAAGAAGTTCCGTCAAGCCTGAATTAACTGCTGTCCAACTTGTACCATTATTGGTGGAACGAAAAATGCCACCATTAGTCCCAGCAAAAATAGTTGTCCCATTAACAACAAGCTCATTGATAATCTTGTTCCCCAATCCTTGGATGATCATTGTCCAGTTTGTGCCGTTGTTGGTGGAACGGAAAACCCCATTATTAGACCCAGCAAAAATAGTTGTTCCACAGATCGTAAGACAGGATATATTTTTATATGCTAATCCCGTATTAACTGCTGTCCAACTTGTACCATTATCGGTGGAAAGAAAGATGCCACTACCCCAAGTCCCGACAAATAAATTTATTCCACTGACTGCAAATGAGGTGATACTTTTATTTGTTAATCCTGAATTAACTGCTGTCCAGCTTGTACCATTATCGGTGGAAAGAAAAAGCCCATCATTATTCCCGACAAATAAATTTATTCCACTGACTGCAAGCAACGATATAATACTGCCACCAGGTCCGTTGGTTTGAACCCATTGTGCTTGAACTGGATACAAACCCAGCAAGCAAACCAAACACGCCAATATGTTAAAGATCGTTTTCATCACGACCTCCTTTTTGTTTTATGAATGTTTTAGTTAATTATTTTGATTTTATTTTGTTAGTTTAATTGTACCAATCTTAGTAGAAGTGGCTATTTTTGTCAAGCGCTTTGGTGTACCCTAATACCAAGCATTGGGGCTTGCCGCTGATGGGTGAGGCCTGATGCTAATCGGAGGAAATAGTCTAGATCGCCACGCTCTCCGCCTAAGACGAATCGCTCGCGATGACATTCCTATTGCCACTGCAAGGAAGCTGTGGTAGATGGAACTCGCAATGACAATGTAGTGATGACGTTTTGAAATAGATTCCATTTATTACTTATTAACTACTATCTTCTCTTTCAACCAATTTACAACTTTTTGATTAATTAAAACATTTTTTATTTGCTCCCGATATTCTGCAGTATCCACTTTACTCCTAACTTCTTCATTTTGACTATAATAAGCTAAAGTTTTAGCAACCTCTTCCTCCACCTCATCATCATTTACTGTTAAATTGTTTATTTTACCCAAATCACGAATAATTAATGCCACTTTTACCCGTTTAGCAGCTGGCTCCTTAAATTCCTGCTTAAGGCCATCTACTGTTTTATTAATGGATTTTAAATAATCATCAAAGCTAACGCCTTGGGTAGAAATAGATTGAGAAAATTCATTAATCATCTGCTCTACCTCATTAATAATTAACACCTCGGGAATATCGGAAAATTTGGCAACAGCGAGCAACTGGTCAAACATATTTCTTTCTGTTTTTATTTCCTCCTCATGCTCGGCTTCGTGTAATAAATTATGTTTTAATTTTTCCCGTAAATCAGTTAGTGAAGAAAATTTACCCACTGCTTTAGCAAAATCATCATTAGTCTCTGGTATGATTCGGTTATAAACCGCTTTAATTTTAACCTTAACCAAACCATTCCTGCCGGCTAAATTTTTATGATAATCAGAGGGAAACTTTAATTCAAAATTTTTACTATCGCCTGACTTTAGGCCTAATAAATTTTCTTCAAAACCAGGCAATAATTGATTTTTACCTACAATCGCTGAATAATCTTTAGTCTGTCCGCTCTCAATTGCCACGTTATCAACCGATACTTGAAAATCTAATACCACCCGATCACCTTTGGTTATTAATTTATCTGACAATGCTTCGCTAGCTCTGCTTTCTCGTAGTTGTTGCAACAAATCAGCCACCTGGTTATCAGTAACTGAAATATTTGGATGACTAATTTTTATTTTCTCCCAGGCGCCTAATTTTACCTCTGGCAGTAATGAGGAAACCACCTCAAAGAAAAATGGCTGTTGTGTTAATAATTTAATTTCCGGCCGACCGACCACTTCAATATCTTCATTTTGTAAATATGGCAAATAGTATTTCTTAACTGCCAGCATCAATTCTTCGTCTAGCACCACGGCCTCTCCTAAATGTTTTTTAACTATATCAACAGGCGCTTTACCACTTCGAAAACCAGCAATATTATGACTATTTGATAGATTTATTGTTGCTTGTGCTTTTATCTTTTCATATTCAAGATCCGCTAAGACAAACTTTAAAACTAATGAACCGCCCGCTTGTTTGTTTGAACTAACTTCCATGCAACTATCAGAAAATAATTAAAGTAAAAATGCAACTAACAATAAAGCCACCACATTCAAAACTTTAATCACCCCGAACAATCCGCCATTGAACGGATATACGGGGCAAGACGATGCGTTGATAAACTTCATTAAAGTAAAAAGGCTACTAGCAGTAAAGCGACTACATTCAAAACTTTAATCATTGGGTTCATGGCTGGGCCAGCTGTATCTTTGTAAGGATCACCCACGGTATCACCAGTAACCGCCGCCTGATGGGCAAATGACCCTTTGCCACCAAAATTTCCGGCTTCAATATATTTTTTAGCATTGTCCCAAGCAGCACCACCCGAAGTCATAGACAGCGCTAAAAACATTCCAGTAATAATACTGCCCACTAAAACTCCACCTAACATTACTCTGGCTACTGCTACATCTTGGAAAATAAAAATGCCAATCAAACTAATCACAATCGGCGCCAATACTGGAATCAACGCTGGAACAATCATTTGTTTTAAAGCGCCACGAGTTACAATATCTACTGCCTGCCCATAATCCGGCTTGGCTGTACCGTCCATGATTCCTTTAATCTCATGAAATTGACGCCTGACTTCTTTAACCACACTAGCAGCTGCTTTACCTACTGCTTCCATAGCTAACGCCCCAAACCAATAAGGCAGCAAGCCACCAATAAATAAGCCAACTAATAAATATGGGTTGCTAAGCTCAAATTGCACCTGAATACCGTGACTGGCAAACTCTTGTACATAAGCAGCAAATAATACTAAAGCCGCCAAACCCGCTGAACCAATGGCGTATCCTTTAGTAATAGCCTTGGTAGTATTACCAACAGCGTCCAATGGATCAGTAATTTTTCTAACTGATTCATCAAGCTCTGCCATTTCCGCAATACCGCCGGCATTATCAGTAATTGGTCCATAAGCATCAATGGCCACAATAATACCGGTTAACGACAGCATGCTCATGGCAGCAATAGCTACTCCATAAAGCTCAGCTAAACTGTAAGCGCTCAAAATTCCCGCTGCAATCACCACCACTGGCAAAGCTGTTGATTTCATAGACACTGCTAAACCTCTAATAATATTAGTTCCGTGACCGGTTTCTGAAGCTTGGGCAATTGATTTAACTGGCGCATATTTTGTTGAAGTGTAATATTCAGTAATCATTACTAATAAGAAGGTAACCACTAAACCAACCATGGCGCTTAAAAAAATATTCATTGTAGAATAAAGTCCATTACTTACCATAAATTTTTGAGAAACAAAATAAAAACCAATAGCTGCTAAAACACCGCTAACTATTAATCCTTTATATAACGCCCCCATAATATTCTGTTTTCTTCCTAAACGAATTGCCCAACTACCAACAATAGATGCTAATACGGAAATACCGCCCAGCACCAGGGGGTAAAATATTGCCTGGTCAAAATTTTTAAATACCAATAACCCCAGCAGCATGGCAGCTACTGTGGTAATAGCATACGTTTCAAATAAATCTGCAGCCATGCCGGCACAATCACCAACATTATCACCAACATTATCAGCAATAACTGCCGGATTCCTGGGATCATCTTCGGGAATTCCTGCTTCTAATTTACCAACCAAATCAGCTCCCACGTCTGCAGCTTTGGTATAAATACCGCCACCCAGTCGCGCAAATACGGAAATTAAACTGCCACCAAAACCCAAACCAATCAAAGCTTGCATTGCTCCAGCCAAACTTTCACCCCAAACTTGAGTTAAAGCAAAAAAACCACTAACGCCTAATAGCCCTAACCCCACTACCAAAAACCCCGTCACTGCTCCGCCTCTAATTGCTACTTGCAAAGCTTGAGCTAAACCGCTTTTTGCTGCTTCAGCTGTTCTGACATTAGCTTTAACTGAAATATTCATACCAACAAAACCAGCCAAAGCTGAAAGTATGGCGCCCACCAGAAAAGCAAAAGCGGTCAACCAATTCAATAAAAATCCTAAAATCAAAAATAATATTATGGCAATTATACCAACGGTTCGATATTGACGATTTAAATAAGCCCTAGCGCCCACCTGAATCGCCTTAGCAATCTCTTGCATACGTTCTGAACCAGCGGGTAATTTTAAAATCCAACGCGCTAAAAATAAACCATAAATAATAACTACTACTGAAGAGATGATGGCAAAAATAACTGCGTTATTCATATGATTAATGTTAATTATTATTTGTAAAAAAATTATTATTTCTTAGCTGTTTCTTCAGTTGGTACTTCTTGTTTTACCTCTTCAACAGCCACCGCTGTATCAACAGTTTCTTCTGCCTTAGCTGGCTGTTCTACTTGATCAATTTCTGATGTAGCCACTTCCGCAACTGTGGCCTCGGGTTGCTCATCAGTTTCTTCGATAATATTTATTTCCTGTCCGCCGCTGCCGATAATATCTATTTTCCAGCCAGTTAATTTTACGGCCAATCTAACGTTTTGGCCGCCACGACCAATGGCCAAACTTAATTGATCATCAGTTACTTCTACTTTAGCTGAATGTTCTTCTTCATTAAGTGTTACATTTTGAACTTTAGCTGGTGACAACGCCGCAGTAATAAACTTAGCCATATCCGCGTTCCAAGCAATAATATCTATTTTTTCTCCACCCAATTCATTAATCACTGTTTGTACGCGCGTACCTCGCTGCCCCACACATGAGCCAATCGGATCAATGTTTTCATCTTTGGCCGCCACGGCAATTTTGGTGCGGCTGCCAGCTTCCCGAGCAATAGCCTTAATTTCTACAGCACCAGAAGCTATTTCTGGTACTTCCAAGATAAACAATTGCCTGACAATTTCCGGATGTGCCCGTGACACCAATACTTCGGGCCCCTTGGCTGCTGCGTTAACTGAAACTAAATAAACCCGCAACCTTTGGCCAGTGGAATAATGTTCGCGCGAAACTTGTTCTGAATACGGCATCACGGCTACAGTGTGGCCCAAATTTATAAAAACAGTTCGCCCCTCTATACGCTGTACCGTGGCAGGTATCACTTGTCCTTCTTTAGATTTATATTCAGAAAATACCACATCACGTTCGGCTTCGCGCAATCGCTGAATAATAACTTGTTTAGCAGTTTGTGCTGCCATTCGGCCATATTCAGCCGGCACATTCAATTCAGTTTTGATTTCATCGCCTACTTTGGCATCGGCTTTTACTTTTACTGCCTCGGCTAATAAAATTTCCTTTTTTTCATTAATCGTCTCTTCGCCTTCAGCTGGCCCCTCGACCACAGTTTTTACATCAAACACTCGCGAACTGGCAGTCGTTGGGTCAAAATTAACTTTAATATTCTCATTTTTTTGTCCAAAATCCTTGCGGTAAGCTGCAGCTAAGGCCTGCTCAATAGTTTCAATAACTGCCTCAAAAGGAATATTTTTTTCCTCGCAAATTTGCTCAATGGCTTGCTGAATTGGTGATGCTTGTTTCATAAGTATTTATGTTTAAGCTAAAAAAATAACTAGTAAAATTAACTACTAGTCTAGTATAGAGTATGAAGCTAATAATAAAAGTTGTCAAGAGTAATAAAAAAGGTAAGTGTATTATATATTAAATACAACTTACCTTTGTAAACGTTTGGTTAATTATTTTTGTATTGAAGCGGCAATTTTGGAAAAATGGAACCAGTAAATTGCCATAGTCATGGCTCGTGGAAACGACTTAAAATTAGTTACCAAGGTTTTTACTGTAAGTTTCCAATAATACCATCGGGCTTCAGACAGCAAACCAATATGCCACATACTTAACACCATCGGCCGTAAATCGCGCCAGGAAAAATGTCCTTTGGTTTTAGACGGGCAATGCTTTAAAAATGTATCCACTCGTCCAAAATATTCTTTAGTAGAAGAATAAATAACCGCCAACACCCGCCGATAACCAGCAAGTAATTCTTCCCGGTCCATTTTAGGAATAAAGTTTAAACTGCCATTTACATTATCCACAGTAGTTTCGCTCACTATTCTTTTTTCAGCTTCAAGCCTTTTCCATAACTTGGTTCCTGGACAAGCAACTAATAATCCCACCATCGCCTGAATAATGCCGGTTTTTTGAATGTAAGTTATTAGTTTGTCAAAGATATTTGGCGGATCGCCATCCAGACCAACCATAAATCCTCCCATTACCTCCAAGCCCTTACTCATAATCTTTTTAACCGCATCTTCTAAATCAAATTTAAGATTAACAACCTTGCCAATGCTAATTAGCGCAGCTGTATCAGGACTTTCAATACCAATAAACACTCCTGAAAAATTAGCTTTAACCATTAAATCCATTAGCTCATCATCAGCCGCTAGATTAATGCTAGCTTGAGTAGTAAATATAAATGGATAATTATGTTCTTGCTGCCAAATAATCAAATACCGCAACATTTCCTTGAAGCGTAGTTTATTACCAATTGGATTATCGTCAGCTAAAAATATTGTGCCTTCGTATCCAGCTTGATATAGTGATTCAACTTCGTTAATCATCTGTTGTGGTGTCTTAGACCGAAATTTTGTGCCAAATAAAATATGAATGTCACAAAACTCGCAACTATCACCATTTATATCACCCAAAGGGCAACCACGAGAAAACTGAAGACTCATGGTGGCATAATCATTAATATTTATTAATGACCACATTGGTACTGGCGTTGTGGTAACATCAGCCCACTTATCTGTTGTATAGATATGCTTAGCGGCCCCATTATTTAAATCTTCTAAAAATAACGGCAGTGTGATCTCGGCTTCATTAAGCACAAAATGATCTACGCCTTTGTATTTCTCTGGTTCAGTAGTAAAAGCTGGACCGCCAGCTACTACTATTTTGTCGAGTTCCTTACAACGATTAATGATTTCTTGTGCGCTAGTTTTTTGTATAACCATAGCACTAATAAAAATCATATCTGCGCTCGTGATGTCCTGATCAAGTAACGGCTCAACATTAACATCTACTAATTTTTTCTCCCAATCACTTGGCAACATCGCCGCTACTGTTAATAAACCCAGTGGCGGAAAAGCTGCTTTTCTTCCTATGAATTTTAAGATATGCTTAAAACTCCAGAAAGTTATAGGATATTCTGGGTAAACTAACAATATTTTCATACCATACCTCTTTTTTTATTATATTTTTAAAGAAATTTTTTTATTTTTCATTTATTTACATTTACTACTATTATAACTTAATGTCCAGCTATAAAAGTATACTCTGTTGCCCAGCGTTAGAGTTTATATTTTTTATGGACATCCTTTCATACTCGTCCCGCACGTCGTAATCCCAATTTTTTATCGAGACGGAGGCGTGTCAAAATCAAATAATATTACGAAAATGTTTAATTTGATATTTACCACTTGCCTCAAAATAAATCGCTACCACGTCAAAACGATGATTATTGCTAAGCTGCGGATGAATTAATAAATAACTTTCTGCAGCTTGCCTGATTTTTTCTTGCTTAAGCTTAGTAACTGCCTCTTCGGGATAACCTTGCCCAAGCCCGCTTCTGGTTTTAACTTCAATAAAAACAACTTCGTCCTGGTCGCGACCAATTAAATCAATTTCCGCATATCGGCTAAAATGATAATTTTTATCAATAATAACCAAACCGTGCTGTTCTAAATAAACAGCGGCCAAAGCCTCTCCTTTCTGTCCTAATTGCTGCCGTAAATGTGGCATAACTAATAAATCCTAAGCACTAATATCTAAATCTTAAATAAACCCAAATATCAAAACCCGAATGACAATTCTTTTGGTATTTGAATTTTGTATTATGATATTATTTAGAAATTAGGATTTAGGATTTAGTATTTAGTATTTTTTGGGTAGGTATTTTTCAAACTCCTGTCGCTCTTTTCCCTGAACAATTTCTTTGGGTAAACGCCACAAAGCATAACGCAAAATATATCCTAACCAAATAATAGCTACTAAAGTCCACAACACAAACCACCAACGGGCTCCTAGCATGGGGGTTGAGGTTTGAGTAAATAATAAGCTAATACAATAAAATACGCCACTAGTAATAAATAAAGTGCCTAGCCGGCGGTACAATTTCTTTACTGGTGCAGTTTTAACTATCGCAGAAATAATTTTAAAAATAATTCCCACCACCACTAAACCAATAATCACACCCACGATGATTTTAAAAGTATAATCCTGGAATTTAGGAGCATATGAAGAAAACAACCGCGACCAGGTAAAAAATGTTGTAAACCATTCCCACATAAACTATTATTTTATAAAAACAAAACCATAATGATAAGGACCCGCATCAAAAAATTTTTCCTCTTTCAAATTCAATTTAACAACCAACTCGCGCACTTTTTCTGGTGACACACGATTGGCAACTGCTGGACCAAACGGCGTGGGTTCTACTTTCCAATCAACCACCAACAGCTTTCCTCCTTGCTTAAGCAACCGCCTAGCTTCATCTAGCAGGGCCGCATTATTTCTTGACTGGAACATAATATTTATCAACAGGGCGCTATCTAAAGTATCGGGCGTGATTTTAGTTACGCCTACTCGCTCTAAATCTGACCACACAGTTTCAATGTTTAAAATATTTTCCAATTTCGCTTTGCTTTTAACGCCTTCTAAAGCTGCTTTTAAAATATCCACAGCATAAACCTTGCCTCTACTACCAACAATTTTAGCTGCCGGAATAGTAAAATAACCAGCACCGCCGCAACCCAAATCACCCACAAAATTACCAAATTTAACCTCTAGTTGTTTTTCTAATAACTCCTGGGGGTTTAAAAGTTTTGCTGGTACCAACTTACTTAACATATTTATATTATAGCACCAAATCATTAAAAATTAGAAGCTAGAATTTGGAAGTTGGAATTTAGAATCTAAAACCTGCCACTATCGCTATAATAAATAAAAGATTATGAGGTAGCTAAACACTATCTTTTTAAAAAATTGTCTTTCACCACTTTTTTAGAAAAAGTGGTGGGAAAAAGCGCCACACAGAAGCTTCAGGCAAGGCGGGTAGCAAATTCGTTTGCCCGTTCGTGGCGTTTTTAACTTGCGTGCCGGGTGTGGGGTGGTTAGGGGTAGAGGGCTCGGAGTTGCGAAGCCCGCTCTCTACCCCTAACAGAAAAGATTAAACTAATTTAAAACTCTTTCTATGAATTGCGCACAGTCCATGTTTTTTTATGGCTCGGCGATGAGCTAAGGTTCCATAACCTTTGTGTTGATGAAATCCGTAGCTTGGATATTTTTTATGATAATTTCTCATTAACTTGTCTCGCCAAACTTTGGCTAAAATTGAAGCACAGGCAATAGAAAAAACTTTTTGATCACCCTTAACCAAACAAGCAAATGGTAATTTAGATTTGAATCCAGCAATATAATCTACTAATAAATAATTCGGTTTTATTTTAAGTTTAGCCACTGCCTGATTTACTACTTTAATATTCATGGCTTGAATACCGTATTTATCAATTTTTTTATTATCAATCTGGGCTACATCCCAAACTCGCACTGCTTTAGTAATTTTTTTATAAAGTTTTTCACGTAATGTCGGTGACAATTTTTTTGAATCCTTAACTTGTTTAATCCAAACTGCTTTGGGTTTTAAAATACTCGGAGAAAAAATAACTGCTGCTGCCACAATCGGCCCAGCCAAAGCACCCCTTCCTGCCTCATCTGCTCCTGCCACCAAATTAAAACCCCGCCGCCATAGCTTTTTTTCATATTTTAATGATATAACCATAGCTTTATTCTTAACCATCAATCAAAATTTGCCAAGTTTTTTTAATATAATTTTTGACACACAACTAAACTTATAATAAACTAGTATAATTCACATTGAACATTAAAATAATTTTGGAGAAAAAAATGTCATCACTTAATTTAACAATAATCAAAAGGATATTATATAAAACCCAATTACTAAAGGCACATAATCCGAATCATAAATTAATAAAATTATTACTACTGATAGATTCCGGCGGGATGCGTGGCATTGTTAGTATGGGTAATTGCTTAGGACTTGAAAAACTTGAATTAACTGAGGTCTTTGACGATATAGTGACAATATCAGCTGGGACAGCTAACGGTGGATTTTTCCTAGCTAAACAATCTGCCCTTGCTTGCACTGTTTATACTGATGATCTAGTCGATCGCAGATTTATCAATCCTCTACGTTTTTGGAAGGTGACCGATATTGACTACGTAAATGATATAGTATTCAGACACGTAAAAAAACTAGACACCGAAGCTATTAGAAAATCGCGGCCAAATTTCTTTGCTTGTGTAACCAGGGTTGATGATGGTAATGGTGAATTTATGGACGTAAAAAAACAAGTCGATATTATCTCAGTGATTAAGGCTTCAATGGCTATGCTAGTGTTATATAATAAACCAATAAAAATTGGTAATAATTACTATGTAGATGGACTCACTAGTATGGGACTCCCTATTGATGAAATCATTGATCAATTCTCGCCTACTGACATCTTAGTATTACTTAACAGACCTCTAGGCTATTGTCGCCCGAAACTATCGGTTATAGAAAAATCCATCAGTAAGTTGTATTTGAGAAAATTCCCTCAAGCATTAAAAAACTCTTTCTTTGACATGAATCGTAAATATTCTCATCAAATAAATACACTCCGGGAATGTGGCAATAACTACCGTGGCGTAAATATTGGGATAATTCATCCAGATTACGAAGCTATCAAAAGAACAACAAAAAATCGTGACTTGCTATTACAAGCAGCACAAAAAGCAGAACAAGACATTTATAATATTTTGGGCAAACGCTAAGTTTGCCTTTTTTATTTTAATAAGGCTATCTACACAAAACCCATCTACTATTGCTCTCATATTTTAAACTAGAAAATCCTTTAATTGACATACCAATATTAGTGTATTAAGATATGCTAATTAAAGCAAAAATATAAACAATAAAAAAGGAGATTAAAAATGCCGTTTACTAAAGATAGTCTACATAGACAGGCGCTGGGTCTTGCGTCTGGCGGATTAATTCTTTATGATCCGGAACGAATAGGATTTCAGCTACAAATCAATTCGTCTATTGATATCACTGACTTATGCCCTAAACTGCCAGAAAAGAAAAAAAGAGGAATTAAGTGTGTGAGACTTGATTATGCTAAAACCTTTAAAGGAGAACTATATGTTCTCATTACCAAATGTCGTGGTGAAACAGATCACGGAAAATATGTTTATTACAATCTGTCTGACTTAAAAAAACCAGACTCAATATTTAAACAATGGGCCAAGGACTTCGGCCTAACGCCGAAAAAACTCCGTGATACTATTCGGCAGTACGCCGAACGAATTAAATAAAACAATCTAGTTTCAACAGTTTAAATCCTGATACTTAAATATCGGGATTTTTTATTTATTTAAAAAATACCCCGCTTGCAAATCCACCAGCCAGAGTTTAAACACAAACTACAGCTTTACCTATTGACTAATACATTATTTTAATATAAGATTAGGCAAAAGCAAAAATAATTAACTAATATAAAACAAAAAAAGGAGTTTACCATGCCTACTACATATATATGGTTGGGTTTAATAATTTTGGCATTGCTATTGTGGATTTTATTTGCAACCCTCTTTTCTATACGTTTCAAACGCAAAAAAGGCAAAGACTATGATAGTGACGACGCTATGCTTGGTGGTGTTGCTGTGGCATTAATTGGCGTATTTATATTAAGAGGTATTATAGGATTAATCACCAGCCAGACCTTCCCCGCTCAATCATTCCTAGTTACGTCCGAAGGTAAAATACTAGCTACATTTGAGGAAGAAAGCAGATTGTGGAATTGGGATAAACGCTTAGAGGGGATAATTTGTTTATCCTATGCACCGATTGAGCAAAATATTGTATTAAATCTCCATCCAGTCACAAAAAACCCTAAGGTACTCAATCTACAATATACAATACGTGTACTTGCTGGCGGAACACCCGAAGCTATAATGACACAACAATGCATCACTAAAAAATATGGTGGTTTACAAGAATTTATAGAATTTCACCTATATGAATTTAATCGCGAGCACGGTGGTGAATGTGTTGCTTTTGATAATCCCCGTGACTATGAGCAACAAACAAAATTTCAATCTTTAATTAAGTCATTCTTAGAGCCACGTCTTGTTGACACCGAAATAAAATTCCAAGATGCCTACTTTCTGCTAAACTAATAATTACTCACATCCCCCGGCCTTGCATATTGCATAACGGGGGTTGGTTTTTGTATACTATTCTATTCTAATACTTCCCCCTCGCCTCAATTGCTTTACCAATTCTTTCTATAGCTAATACAAAAGCTGCAGTGCGTAAATCAATTTTTAATTCCTGCACCTTGCTCCAAATATCATTAAAGGCACGAGTCATAATTGGTTTTAGTTTTTCCATCACTTCTTTCTCTTCCCAATAATATTGCCCGATATTCTGCATTAATTCAAAATATGATACCGTAACGCCGCCGGCATTGGCTAACACATCGGGCACTACTATAATTTTTCGCTTGGCGAGTTTAACATCTGCCTCGGGCGTAGTTGGTCCATTAGCCATTTCAAATACTACTTTAGTTTTTATGCGGCCGGCGTTTTTGGAAGTTATCTGATTTTCTAAAGCTGCCAACACTAAAATATCTGTTGGCAGTTCTAATAATTGCTTGTTAGTTACTTGTTTAAAATTCTTACAATCACAAACCGTGCCAATACAATAACAGCCAGCAATTAAGCCACGGGCTTTTTTATCTTGCATCACATGTTCCGGATCCATACTAATACCATTTTTGGAATAAATTCCACCTTGGGAATCAGACAAACCAATTATTTTATAACCAACTTGATAAGCTAATTTAGCAAAATTAAAACCAACATTACCAAAACCCTGCACAATAATTCTGGTTTTTTTAGGATTTAATTTTAATTTTTTGGCCAGTTCAGTTAAAACAAACAAGCCGCCTTGACCTGTGGCTTCAGCGCGACCGGCCGAACCGCCTAATTCCAAAGGCTTGCCAGTTACCACCCCCGGCACCTTTTTACCAACTACACGCGAGTATTCATCCACAATCCAACCCATCATTTCCGGAGTAGTATTTACGTCAGGCGCTAAAATATCTTGCTCTGGTCCAATAAACGGAACTAAACGACGAGTTAAGGCGCGAGTTAAACGTTCCAGTTCGTTCTTGGATAATTTTTTTGGGTCAACTGTAATACCGCCTTTGCCGCCACCCAAAGGAATATCCACTACTGCACATTTTATTCCCATCCAAAAAGCTAAAGCCTTAACTTCGTCCAAATTAGTTTGTGGATGATAACGTAAACCACCTTTATAAGGACCCCGAGCAGAAGTGTATTGTACGCGAAAACTTTCAAACACACGAGTTGCGCCGTTATCCATTACTACTGGCAAAGAAAACTGCACCACCCGCTCTGGGTGTTTTAATTGCTCTAAAGCTTCTGGGAATACTTTGGCATACCCAGCTGCTTTTTTAAGTTGTTGCATGGCATTATTGAATACGGACATAAATAAATAAATTAATTAATTAATTTACGATTTAGTACATAAAGCGCTCCGGCCAGTATTATCAACAAAACTCCTTCAACTAAGGCCTGGGTTTGTTTATATGCTGATGAATATTGTGCCCAGTTTATGGTATAAACCATATAAATTGTAAGCAAGCCATTAACTATAGCTACTAAAGATATTCCCTTGACCAAGGGGGAATATTTATCTGGATGACGGGCTATTAAAAAAATTATTACTGATAAAGCCAATGACGCCATGGCAATTATTGAATCATGATAGGAACTATACAAAGCGCTATCAAACCAGGGAAAAATTGTTAAACCAAAATAATGAGCTATTGATCCAATGAAATAAAACGCAGAGGCAAGGTAAAGAATTACTCTTAACAATTTTACTCTAAATAATGAACCGGAATTAGTATTAAACATGAAATAAGCCTTAAATTAAAATTTAAAAATCAAAATGTAAAATTTACTTCTTTTGTTTATTATCGATTAAAGTATTTTTATGTGGATAGCAACATAAAACATTATCTAAATATTGCACACCACAAAAATATTTACAAATTGAAACATTTTTTATAGCGCATTTATGATTATCCACTCCCTCGGCCTCATTCCAAGGACATTTCATTTGTTTCCATGAGGTTTTATCTTCTGAAGTAAGATCAATATCCATATTTGCCCCATCTAAAACTTTTGTTTTCATAAATATATTAATTAAAATTTAAGAATACTTATTAGACTATTAACTACAAATTACCTCGGTTTATGGTTCTTCTCCAGTCTTGTATCGCTTCCCTATGTTTATAGGCAATTAATTTTGGTAATGTATCCATCGAAAAATATCTAACTTCCGACGACTCTTTGTTAAGCCTAGACTCACCACCTATTATTGAACCGAAATAGATTATATCTAAGTTTATTCCCCGTGGATCGTTATCTATCTGGTAAACGCCAACCAATTTATCAACCTTAATATCCAGATTAGTTTCCTCCTTAACTTCCCTAATTAATGCAGACTCTGGTTTCTCTGAATAATTGACGTAACCACCGGGCAAACACCAAAAATTTTTAAGCGGTGTTTTTGCTCGTTTAATAAGTAAAATTTTCCCTTGTTTCTTGAGAATTACACTAACGACTGGTTTGGGATTGTTCCAAAAAACAAAATTACATTTTGGGCAGAATAATAACCTTTGTCTGTCCACTAATTTCCTTTTCAATTGATTAGAACAAGTAGGACAAAAGTTATATTCTTTCTCCCTCGGATTATTTTTTATGTAAAATTCTTTAATAATTTCATTCTTAAAACTATTAAAGATGTTGTTTTCTAACTGGTACTCCCAGAGAAAAATTCTTGCAGAATCAGGAAGCTTGCTCACCATAAATCTTATTTTATCCTTAATTCTCCCTCTTCCCTCTGCTTTAAATAATTTAGGCGCTATCGAAGTAAAAAATGCAAAGCTATCTGCCGTAACGAGATAATTTAAATCCTGGTCATTTAACTTTTCAACCTTATCCCCAGTATCATCATGGTTGGTTATTAAAAAATTAATTCTCTTTATAATATCACTTTTTATATTATTTTTCTTCAAAATAGGAACGATAAATTTTACACTTCTTTTAGCATGCAACTTCTTATGTTCTAAGTATGCTCTACTACTCCTATCTCCTTTAAAACCACCTCCCACTTTAGGTGTTACCACCCTATCAATATCATGAAACAAAGCAGCTAATTTTAAAGCGGTTGAAGCACTTGGATTCAATTTTTCAATCCAATCTAAAACATCTAAAGCGTGTAACCTTTCTCCCTTTACCCCCTGCATTATATCCTTATCATGACATTCGAATCTTCTACAAATTTGTTCTAATATTTTTTTAGCCTTTTCAATCGTATTATTCATAATACACATTAAATACTCGCATCATTAACTATTAAACTACTTTCCTGCCCTTCCCCAATCAATTTTAACGCCCCGCAGCCCCCGTACTTTTTGCAAATATTCATAAGCTTTAAGCGCAGCAGTAGCGCCCCAGCCAGCTGAAATTACAATTTGCTTATAAGAAATCGCAGTCAAATCGCCGGCAGCAAAAATTCCCGGAGCCGAGGTTTCTGCATCCCAAGAAATTTTAATTTGCTTTCGCTCATCCAAATCCACCAACCCTTCTACCAATTTAGCATCCACCACAAAACCTACTTGAACAAATACTCCTTCAGTAATAATTTCCCTAGTTTTATTTGGGTCACGATTATCATAAATCACCACACTTTTAACCCTAGTATCACCCTTGATTTCCTTAACTTGGCTATTCATTATTACCTCAATCTGCGGCTGTTTTAATTGCTCCACTAACACTGCTTCAGCATTAAAATTATCATTACGATTAACCAAATAAACTTTGGGACTGTTTTTAGCCAGGAGCAACGCAGCATCTATTGCTGAATTGCCACCACCCACCACCATCACCGGCTTATTTTTAAATAATGGCGCATCGCAGGTCGCGCAATAACCAACTCCTTTAGCACCAAATTCTTTTTCGCCCGGCACATTTAAATGCCGATGGGTTAAACC
Source organism: Patescibacteria group bacterium (assembly GCA_041648575.1). Taxonomy (GTDB): domain Bacteria; phylum Patescibacteriota; class Patescibacteriia; order Veblenbacterales; family UBA10138; genus JBAZOT01. The sequence continues at coordinate 31,315 of JBAZOT010000005.1, forward strand.
AAAAGCTAAAATCACACTATAGCTAGTATAATTTTCAGTATTAGTGGAAATCGTAAACAATGGCTTATTTTCTTTGTCTTGTTTACTCTCAATTTTTGTAACTTCAGCAAACACAAACTCTGTACCGAATTTTTCCGCTTGCTTTTTAAACTTATCCATCAATTCCGGGCCAGTAATCAACTCCACACCTGGATAATTTTCTATTTCATCAGTACTAGCTGCTTGCCCGCCAATATCTGGGGAGATTAATAATGTTTTTAAAGCCCGGCGTGAGGAATAAATCCCGGCAGTGAGTCCCGCAGCTCCGCCACCAATAATAATTACATCAAATATCTTTTTGTCATCAGTCATAAATAATAAATTATTTATTAAGAATGTTTTTCCAAAGCTTGTTTTAATTTATCCTTGGGTTGTACTCCATGAAATTGCTCTACCACTTTTCCTTGTTTAAAAATAAATAGTGTGGGAATACTCATCACATTATATTGCCCAGCCATAGTTGTATTTTCATCCACATTAATCATACCAACTTTAAAAGGTTTGCCTTCTAAATCTCGGGCTAGCTCTTCCACAATTGGCCCAAGCATGCGGCAAGGGCCACACCATGGCGCCCAAAAATCAACCAACACTGGTACCTCGCTTTTTAAAACCTCTTGCTCAAAATTTTGATCTGTTAAATTTATTTCTGCCATAACATAAATTTAAAAATTAAAAATCAAAATATAAAATAAATTAAGAAGTAATTTTAAACAATTGAGCAACTGTACGCTCAAGTTTTTTTATTTTATCTTGAGAGCCAGTCCCTGATCCAAAACATCCAGTAGCTTCGACTTCCAACAACAAACGCCCCAAACGTTCCAACGAAGCCCTAGCTGCCACAATTTGTTGCAGTACTTCAGAACAAGCGCGTTTGTCTTGTATCATTCCGCCTATACCTTGAATTTGTCCTTGAAGCCGATTAAAATGCTGACTGACTTCTTTAATGTCACATTCTATACTCATACTATATACTAGTATATAGTATTAACATAAATTTGTCAATATTTTAAAATAAACATGGCTGTGCACGGGCATAGTCGTACGTTCAATAAACAACCGTCAGGAAATTCCTGACCATTATTAATCACTATCGTGACACACCCAGTTTATAATTAACTGGAAAAACCCGATTCGTTTGTATTAGAATCGGGTTTTATTTATAACGACGCTTAATAATGGCTAAAATTAGCTATTTTTATTAATTTAACGTCAAGATCTACTTAAATTGTTCCACGTGGAACAATTGTACTCAATTCTCCATATCATAATATACAATACTTAACCACGAGTAATTCTATATAATTACACTTAAATAAAAATTAGGTACTTGGTGGACCGTACCGGATTTGAACCGGTGACCTCTTCCATGCCATGGAAGCGCTCTACCAACTGAGCCAACGGCCCGCTAAACACCCAATTTTGGGATATTTCTAAACTTGCTTGTATATTATAGCTAAATAATGAAAACAGTCAATTATATCAATAAAATCAAGGCTTTTTACCAATTGTTCCACGTGGAACAATATTAACTTACTGCGTTAGTTTCACTATTTCAGGAATAAAATCCAGATATTTTACCCATTACCCTTGTCCTGTTTTACGTGTTGGAGTATTGGCCATTTCATTTAAAATTGCTAATAAAGGAAAGATAATAACGGCATTTATAATCCGAAATATGCGCTTTGGTTGCTTAATTACCCGCCATAACCATTCTAAGCCGAGTTTCTGTATATTTTTTGGCGCCCTAGATACTTGTCCACTTAAATAATCAAAACTACCTCCCACACCAATAGCTACTTTTACACTTGGTATTTGTTTTAAATAATAACTTATCCACTTTTCCTGTTTAGGAGCTCCAAAACCTACTAACAAAACCTGTGGCTGATGTTTATTTATTTCATTTATTAATCGATCGTTATCATTGCTAGATAAAGGAAACTGATCATTATCATTAAAAAATGGTCCTACCAAATAATTAATATTTGTCTGGGTGTATTTTTGTTTAATTTTATCTAAAACTTCACTGGATCCGCCAGTAATCAAAAATGAATAATTGCTATTTTGTAATAACTGATCAACTAAATCAACTCCGCGAACTAAACCGCTATATAACGGTTTGCCTATAATGTAAGAAATGAATTTGATACCAAAACCATCTGGTACGCGTAAACTGGCTTGATTTAAAATATCAAAATAGTCGTGATGTTTTTTAGCGTATAATAATATTTCTGGATTAGCTGTAACTATTAACTGCTGACCCTGGCTATTAACTAACTCGTCAATTTTTTTCAATGTCTGGTCTAGAGAAATATCATCAATCGGTAAATTAAAAATCTTTAACATACAGTGTTATTGTAGCACTTCAACGCTTTAACACTATAACAATATAACATTTAAACACCACGAAATTTTAATTTAAAAAAGCGCGGCAGGGGTGGGGTTGTTAGAGGTAGAGGACGGCCTCCACAATTCTAAGTCGCCTGCCTCTAGCAAAAAAGTAGCCATTTGACTTATTAAGTGTACTATAGTACACTTAATATACTATGTCTCGACCACTTAGCAACAACTTAAGAACCAAAGAGCTAAAGAAGTTTTGGCAAGTTAATGAGCGTATGCCCAGTTATGCGGAAATTGCCGAGTTTTGTAAATTTAATTCCAAATTTGCCGCCTTGCGCCTAGCGCGTAAATGGCTGGCTTTAGGTTATGCTAAAAAAGATTATTCAGGAAAATTAATACCTGGAAAATTAATATGGCCAGTAAAACTTTTAGGCACGGTACAAGCCGGATTTCCCAGCCCAGCTGAAGAAGAAATGGCCGACACTATTTCGCTAGACGACTGGCTAATTAAAAAACGCGAAGCTAGTTTTATGTTAAAAGTTACTGGCGATTCCATGATTGACGCAGGAATTCAACCGGGCGATATGGTGATACTCGAACGCGGCCGCGAACCGCGGCACGGCGATGTGGTGGTGGCTGAAGTTGATAGGGAATGGACTATTAAATTTTTTGAAAAGCGCAATCGGCAAATTGTGCTACGGCCAGCTAATAAAAAATATCAAACAATTGTGCCACGAGAAGAGTTAAAAATCGCCGGCGTAGTAACCGCGGTTATTAGGAAATATAAGTGAACACAAATTCTAAACTCTAATATCTAAATCCTAAACAAATTTAAAATACCAATACCAAAACATTAATGCCACCATAGCGAGGGTAAGAAAACGGCGTGGAACCGAAGCGAGCGAAAAAGTAGCCGCGTGTTATGGTTGTTTTGCATAGCGGCTACAGCGAGCGACGGTAACGCCGTCTTACCCGAAGCTCCTGGTGGCGCTTTTTCCCACCACTTTTTCTAAAAAAGTGGTGAAAGAATTAAATATGTCAACCAATAAACCATTAACACTCTCCCACTGGCCGCGAGCAATTCTGCATGTAGACGGCGATGCTTTTTTTGCTGCTTGCGAACAAGCGCTTCACCCAGAATACCGCGGACTACCAGTAATTACTGGCAAAGAGCGGGGAATAGTAGCTGCGGCTAGTTACGAAGCTAAAAAACTCGGCATCAGCCGCGATGTGCCCTTATGGGAAGTAAAAAAAATATGCCCCAATGCTATTATTTTACCATCGGATTATGAAACTTATAGTTTATTTTCCAAACGCTTGTTTAGTATTATGCGACGATTTACTTCACAAGTAGAAGAATACTCTATTGATGAAGGTTTTGCTGATTTAACCGGCTTACAGCGACCAATGCACACTAGCTACGAAACCATTGCTAAAAAAATGAAAACAACAATTGAATCAGAGCTTGGAATTACCGTATCAATTGGTTTAAGTTTATCCAAAGTACTGGCAAAAATCGGATCAAAATTTAACAAGCCATCGGGCTTTACTGCTATCCCCGGATGGGAAATTCATAAATATTTGCAAGTAACTCCAATAGAAAAAATATGGGGCATGGGACCACGCACAACTGCTTATTGTTTAAAACTTGGCGTAAAAACTGCACTAGATTTTGCTACTAAAAGCGAGGATTTTATAAAACAATATTTTACCAAACCGCACTGGGAAATTTGGCAAGAACTAAACGGCCATTCAGTTTATGAAGTTACTACCGAAGAAAAAACCGACTACATTTCTATCAGTAAAACTAAAACTTTTACACCGCCGTCTGATAGCCCAGCTTATGTTTATGCGCAATTAGTAAAAAATCTAGAAAACGCCTGCATTAAAGCGCGACGCCATAATTTAGTGGCTCAAGGGTTAATTATTATTTTACGCACCCAGTATTATCACACAGCGGGCTTGAAAGCTAAACTTAACCGCGCCTCTAATTTTCCCCAAGATATAATTGGTATTACCCAGCGCTTGTTTAATCATTTGTTTAAATCTAAAAATCTTTACCGCGCCACGGGAATTGTTTTAACTAATCTAACTCCTTTGGAAGGACTGCAACGAACATTGTTTGAACCAACTGTTAAATTGGAAAAATTAAAAAGATTATACGAGGCAGTAGATTTAATGTCGGAAAAATTTGGCAAACATTGCCTGTATTCGGCTGCTAGTTTGCCAGCACAAAAAACACCGCAGCACGTGCGTGATCGGGGCAACGTGCCAGTTAGAAAATTAAACAGAATAACAGGCGAATCAATTAGAAAACACCTAAACATCCCTATGTTGATGAATAAGGTTAATTAAAACTAAACTATTGTTTTTCCCCAATAATTTCCAACACTGCCTCAAGCGCGGCTGGCAACTTTGTAATACCATCACCACCACTGAAGTGCCCCTGACCATGCTCTATTATAATTTTTGATTCCAATGCATTTATAAATTCATCTTTGTTATCAATAGGAACAAATGGATCATTGTCTGAGAATAAAGCAACACTCTTTTTAATATGCATCTTTACTGCTTTAAGATTTATTGGTGTCTTTAACCACTCATCAGCCACACTACACACAATATTGTCATCTTCTAAATTTGTTAATCTTTTAAAAAACCCGGCAACAAAAACAGCTCCACCAACTTTTGTATTTTCAAGCAAAGTTTCAAGGTAACGCGCTATTGCTTGACACCCCATACTATGACCAATAAAAAAAGTTTGTTCATCTGGTATTCCAACCACTTTTTTTAACTTCGATACCCAATTATTAATTCTTGGTTCACTTGGTTTTGGAAGTTGAGGCACAAAAACACTAAAGCCCTTTGCTTCCAATTCTTTCTTTAACCACGGGAACCACCCTTCCTCTGGGAAACCATCCCAGCCGTGAATTATGAATACTCTTTTTTTCATAGATACATATAGTTATGAACGAATTTGGTGGACCCAGGGAGAATCGAACTCCCGCCTGTGCAATGCGAATGCACCGTTATACCACTTAACTATGGGCCCATGGTGCCCCCGGCGCGAATCGAACGCACATCTATCCCTTAGGACGGGATTGTTCTATCCGTTGAACTACGGGGGCACAACTACGCTCTGGTTAGCGCCAGAGCTTCGATGGACAAGCAGTGCTTTGATTAGCGTTTGCTCGTCCGCCGGAGCTCGAGTGCAACGAGAGCATAGGAGAAAACTACGGGGGCGTAAATATTGAAAAACAACCATTTAACATCCCCAACAGACTCTATTAATTACTACACAAACACTAAAGTGTCAAGGTTTATAACTTAATAAATCACGACTTAAGACTACCTAAACTTGCGACTTATGACAACAATTCTTTGACTATTCTCTCCAAAAATACTACAATAGCGTTGCTTTTCATTATTAAAAAATAAGCTTATGTTTTCTAAAAATACATCATCCGACCAAGCTGAAACTATTATTAGTTCAGCAGTCAAAGTAGAGGGAGATCTTAATTCTGCCGGTGACATTATTATTGACGGCAAAGTGCATGGCACAATAATTACCAAAGCAAATTTATTAGTCGGCGAAAAAGCTGAAATTACCGCCAATGTCAAAGCAGCTAATGCTAAAGTAGCAGGTCATATTAAAGGTAATTTGGATATCAGCGGCAAACTTGAGCTAAACGCTACTAGCAAAATAGATGGTGATATAACGGCCAAAGTATTGGTGGTTACTGAAGGTGCACAATTAAATGGTCATTGCCAAATGGAAATGCCAGTCAAAGAAGAAATAGCCACCGTTAATAATAAGGGTCCTAAAAAAGCACCCATCTTATAAACTAAAAACTATTAACACCGGCTTTTTATTTTATGCCGTACTTTTATTTATACGATACCTACACCAGCGACCGTACCCACGCCAATACTTTAGTAAGAATTGAAAATACTCTTACTGATCTTGGTATTCAAGGTAAAATTGGCCGACTGACGATTTTAAAAAGCGCTAAAGATTTAATCGATTCAGCGTTTAAAGACGGAGCAGATACAATTGTAGCGGTGGGCAATGACCTAACTATCAGCAAAGTAGCCGCGGCATTAGTTGGAAAAAAACAAGAAATTGCCATGGGTATTATACCTATTGGAGAAAAAGACCAGTCAATTGCGAGCCTTTTAGGTATACCAATTGGTGTTTTAGCCTGCCATGTTTTATCTAGCAGAATTATTGAGCAAATCGATTTAGGCAAAGTAAACAGCCAATATTTCATTCGTTCGGTAACCGTATCAGGCACGCCGACGGTAACCTGTGATGATCGTTTCACTTTAGTTTTTAATCATCCACATGCTATTAAAATCTGTAACCTAGATAGTTGGCAACTTAATGGTCAAACCAAGGTGGCAAATCCTAAAAATAGAATGCTGGAAACTGTACTAACACCACTACCACAAAAAGGGTTTTTGGGTCTGACTAAAAAACATCATGCTAATGGCTCACAATTAATTATGGAGTCTTGTAAAATTACCTCTCCGGGTAATTCATTACCAGTAGTAGTAGACGGGGAAAGGGTTCTAAAAACTCCAGTTATTATTAAAATTGCCTCACAGCGAATTAAGGTTATTGTGGGGAAAAAGAGATTAATTTAGTTAAATTTTTAAAAAAGGCCTCAGTTGTGAAGCTTTTTTTATTTTGATAATAATTTATGTTTTTGGAATGCCGCTAACAAAAGCACCCAACCAAACAATCCATACTACTATTGACCATTTGTTAAATAATCTTTCAACTCTACCATGCCATCAATATGCTCTAATAGCCCAAATCAAATGCAAACCCATAATTAGTAAGGCTGTATAACCACAAATACTGTGGGTGTTAAATTTAGCCCCCGTTGCATTGAACCACATAATTGATGTACCAATTAAATCGCTTACAAATCCTGATATAAATAACACCAGCATCCATGCTTTTAGACCCTTGTTTATCCTCTCTGACCAGATAGATATAGTGTATAAAACCAGAGCAAATATAATAAATACTATTGCAAAGAACATTTTAACCTCCTGTTTTTATTTTTTAGATAACACAAACTTACATCAATATAAATTAAGATGCAAGTATTTATTTAATCAATCACTAACCAACCACTGAACCTGCTTCAACTGGTGTTTTTTCAGTTATTGACGAATCTTCCACTATCATGGCCGTAGCAGTTATGGAAATAACTTGTTGCCGCGCAATTAATAATCGCCCTTTCCATAAACCCGGAACGGCTGGCCAGTGCCCAACTTGATAACGCAAAACCAGCTGACTGACCGGATCAATTTCTATATCACAAATTTTGCCTAAATGTTTTCCGCTTTTAGTATAAACCGGCAAATTTTTTAAATCAGTTAGTCGGAGCATTGGATGGATTAATTACTTCTTTTTTTCCACCAAACATTAGATACTGTTGAGCTATTGTTAAAACCGTATTAATAAACCAATAAAGCATTAAACCGCCCGGTAAACTAAAACCAAAAACTACAGTTAACACCGGCATAAAATACAACATTTGTTTGTTCATAGCTGCGGCCATATTTTCATCCTTGGCGCCTTCGCTTTTAATTGCCGCTTTCTTATGCATTAACATCTTAGTTTGCCAATACTGAGCCGCCCCAGCTAATACACCAAAAATCCATATCGGATGGCTTAAATCATAGGAAAAGATAAACGGATCAATATGCCCCGGGTTAGCTACAAATGGATACAATAAATTAAAGCCGTCAGAATTCAATCCTTTTCTAAATACCTGAAAAACAGCAAACAAAAAAGGTAGCTGAATTAATAACGGCAAACAAGAAGAAAAAGGATTTACCTTTTCCTGTTTATAAAGAGCCATCATTTCTTTGGTCATTTTTTCCTTATCATCTTTATATTTTGTTTTTAATTCATTAATTTTAGGTTGTATATCTTGCAGTGCTTTTTGTGATTTTAAAGATTGCTTAGAAAATGGGTATAATACTAATTTAATAATCACTGTTAATAAAATAATGGCTATAGCAATGTTACTGCCAGTAAGATTATAAAGCCAAACTAATAAATTAAATAATGGCTGATAAAAAATTGTAGTAAATATTTGAAACATGAATAATAAATTAATTTTATAAGTTAATTAAGGAACTTGATCAAAGCCGCCTTTTTGCCAAGGATGGCAACGGCTTATACGCTTTATTGACATTATACCACCCTTCACTGTTCCATACTTAGTAATTGCCTGGTAAGCATACTCAGAGCACGAGGGATAAAACTTGCAACCGCCATGAGGCAGTAATGACCGACCCCAACCATGATCAGGAGAAAATGTTTTTTGGTATAACCTAATTAATTTTAAAATTGTTGTTTGGACAGTTAATTTGATTATCTGCAACATAAACTACTTAATTCTCTGAAAAATTTGTCTAACAACCGCTTGTAACTCAGGCCATTTAGCTTTGATAATACCTTTATTTAAATTAAAAACAAACCAATAACCCGTTGCCGGTACTAAATTTAACTCTTTCCTTAATAAAGCCCATAAACGACGCCGGCCGCGGTTGCGCATTGTTGCTTTGCCCATTTTTTTTATTGAAGTGACTACGGCAAATTTACTTGGTTGCCCGCGATAAATAGGCAAGTACCATAAAACAAAAAAGTGACAAGCTAGGCGACGGCCGTATTTATAAACATGATTAAAATCGTGCTGATTCCTTAATTTTTGCCAAGCTGGCAACATGAGCTAAACTGATAATCTCCGCCGACTTTTGTGCCTCCGCCTGGATAACACTCGCCGACCAGTGGCTTTTTTCATTCGGTTGCGAAAACCATGTTTCTTTGCCCTTTTTCTTTTATTTGGTTGATATGTTCTTTTAGGCATATATAATTAAAGCTATTTTACTATACCAACCTCTTGTTTAAAGGTCAAAGGATTTATAATATCCCCAGATTATCAACAATATATTAACACTTAATAAACTTTTCACTGGTTTTCCACTTTGGTTATTTATGGTATAAAAAATAGTGCTCCATATTTATCATAACAAATCTTACTATGACCAATGAACAACTTTGGCAATCCGCTTTGGGTGAATTAGAACTCCTTATTAGTAAAGCTAATTTTACTACCTGGTTTAAAAATACTTTTATTGAATCTAACAACAATGGCTGTATTATTGTGGGTGTGCCCAATGCTTTTACCAAAGCATGGTTAGAAAAAAAATATCATGATTATATCCGCCAAGCTTTAAAAAACATCAGTAACCAAGAAGTTAAAGAGATACTTTACCAAGTTAGTGCCAATAAACCAACGCTTGATTTTGCTAATCAAATAATCCCTTCTTCTCCAACATTAACTAACAATCATTATTTAGGATTAAATCAAAACTATACTTTTGATACTTTTGTTATTGGTAAAAATAATGAATTAGCAAAAGCAGCGGCCACTGCCGTAGTTGAATCATTGGGCCAAGTATATAATCCGTTGTTTCTTTATGGCGGCGCTGGTTTGGGAAAAACACATTTATTACAAGCCATTGGTAATGCTATATTAAAAAAATACTCTGATAAGAAAGTTGTTTATCTAACTTGTGAAAAATTTACCAGCGAATTTATTGAAGCAATCAGTAAAGGAGGAATGGAAAAGTTTAAAAACACTTACCGCAATGTTGACGCCTTGTTAGTTGATGATGTGCAATTCTTAGCCGGCAAAGAGGGAACACAAGAGGAATTTTTTCATACTTTTAATACTCTGCACCAGGCTAATAAACAGATAATTTTAACTTCTGACCGCCCACCCAAAGCGATCCCTACCTTAGAGCACCGCCTAATATCCCGTTTTGAATGGGGAATGCTAGCTGATATTATAAGTCCTGATTTAGAAACCAGAATAGCTATTTTAGAAGCAAAATGCAAAGAAAAACATATTAATCTTGATTCTAAAATTATTAGCTATTTAGCTTCTACTATTCAAAGTAATATAAGAGAACTAGAGGGGGCTTTAAATAAAATTGTGGCTTACCATCAATTAAATAACCACGAACCAACAGTGGAGTCAGTTAAAAATATTTTACAAACATCCAGCTTACAAGAGCGCAGCCAGGCTGTAACTATTAAAAAAATCATAAATATCGTTGCTAAATATTATGATATAAAAATGGACGACCTACTTGGAAGCAGCCGCAAAAAACAATTAGTCACCCCACGACAAATTGCTATGTATTTAATGCGCAATGAAATCAAAGCATCTTATCCTTCTATTGGCCAAGAATTAGGTAATCGAGATCACACCACTGCTATGCATGCTTTTGTAAAAATAACTAATGAACTTAACAAAGGTGGCTTAATCCAACAAGATATCCACTTAATTCGTCAGCAGCTTTACAACACTTAAATTTTTTTTACTTAACCCCAAACTAAACACCATCCCCTCACTCTTATTCCCACAACCTAAACACAACCAGTCAACAAACTTTTCTTAATAAACAATTGATTAAAAATATATTTTTATAAGTTTTACACCCCACTACTATGATAACAACATGTACTAAAGATAATTTATATAAAGGTTTATTAATTACCGGAAGTATAGCGGGGCGTAATTCCGCCTTGCCTATTTTAAATAATGTATTATTAAAAACCGAGGCTGGTGGTTTAACTATTTCTTCTACTAATTTAGAGGTTGGGGTAATTACTAAAATTAGAGCCAAGGTTTCAGCCGAAGGTTCTTTAACTGTGCAAGGAAAGTTGTTTACTGAACTAGTTTCTTTATTACCAAACGAGAAGGTGGACTTAGAAGTGAATGGGCTTAATTTAAAAGTCAGTTGTGCAGGCCACCAGACAATTATTCATGGATTAGCAGCAGATGATTTTCCAGTAATACCAGAAGTTGTTTCAAAAAAAACAGCAACCGTTGTTGGTAAAGATTTAGCAGAAGCTTTTGAGCAAGTGGCTTTTGCTGTTAATGTAAATGAAAATAGGCCAGAAATTAGTGGCGTATTATTAAATATTTTGGATAATAAAAAAATAGCATTGGTTGCCACTGACAGTTATCGTTTGGCTGAAAAAATAATTGATGTTGTGAAAGGAGATTTAGGGACAGGACAATTAATAATTCCTTTAAAAACCGTTCAGCAGGTGATAAGGGTGGCCAATACTAATGAAGAAATAAAGGAAATAAATGTACAAATTAGTGACAATCAAATAATGTGGAGCATTGGAGAAACAATAATTGTATCACGCATTATTTCTGCACAATTTCCGGATTATAAACAAATTATTCCTAAAAAATTTAATACTGAATTATGGTTGGATCGCAATACTATTTTGCAGGCTGTAAAAAGCGCCAGCTTGTTTACACGGGCTGGTATAAACGATGTACGATTGCAGGTTAATCCAGGAGAAAAAACAGTCCAGATATCATCAGTTAATAGCCAATTAGGTGAAGATTCATCAACTTTGGCTGTTAATAAAGTTAGTGGTGAGGCAAATGAAATTGTTTTTAATTATCGTTATTTAATTGACGGGCTTAATGTAATTACCGACAAAGAAATAAAATTGTCATTAGTGGATACTAATAACCCTGGATTGTTAAAGCCAGCTGCCAATGGCGATTATAATTATATTATCATGCCGATTAGGCAATAATTTATTGTTAAATTAGATTATTCAATAGTTACAGTAATGGGGCGGCTATTTTTTGTGCCGCCTGTTTTGTCAGTCAGAATAAGAAATAGTTTATAAACACCAGTAGAAGCAGGAGACCAGATTAATTGGTTGATAGTTTGTGGTTTGTTAATATAACCAAGCCAGTTTGAACCACCAGTTGTTGCTTGATAATAAAGATCAACTTTTGTTAAATATTGAGGATTATCAAATTGTAATTTTATATTGATTGGGGTTTCGTTAATATTTAATCGCGCATTGTCCGTTGGGTTTAACCAAGAAACATGATAAGGAGATGACAGTAAAGTAGTTTGTAAATTAAAAGTTATTTTATCTTCAGCTGAATTATCAACATCATCATAAGCCTTAACTGTTAAATTATGAAAGCCATTAGTTAATTCGTCTGTGAATTGATAGTTTAAAGACCAGGGAAAAGATTTGGCTTCGCCTACCAATTGGTTATCAAGAAAGTATTCAACGCGACGTATACCGCGTCGAGCATTTGTAGCAACAGTAAAAATGGTTGGGTTTTGTTTAATGGTTTCATTGTCAGTGGGGGTAGTAAGATTAATAGTTGGTTTATTAATGGCAATATGTACATCATCAAATTCAGTGGGTGGTTGTTCGTTAGTATAACCTTGTTCATTAGTCCACCTAGTAACCGCCGTTTCCCAATTTAAATATTGTGGATCGTCTTCGGGGCGAGAAGGAATCGTGCCCAAAGGATCATCTTTGTTAACGTAACGTAAGATAGAGTGATATTGTTTGTAACGTCGTCGTTCAATAAAATTAGTAGGAGTTAAGTCGGTAGCTAATTTACCACTAGCGCGGTCTATTAACACTTCTTCTCCGCTTAAATAACCATTAAGCATTGGTTTATCAACAGTGATTGTTTCTGACGGTGTAAAATTTTCTGCTGGTTTGTTAACTAAAGTTTTAGTCATAAAAGATTGCCAAATCGGTGCAGCCAGTACCGAGCCATCAGCACCGCGTTTCATTTCGCTATTATCACTGTTTCCCACCCAAACACCAGCAACTAATGATGGGGTATAGCCCAAAGTCCAAGCATCACGGTAATCATTAGTGGTTCCGGTTTTGGCCACTACTGGCCTAGCTGGTAAGGTTAGGTAATTGTTAGCACCAAAAATATATTCTCTAGCAGAATTATCTGATAAAATATTAGTAATTTGTCTGGCGGTTTGTTCGGCTAGTATTTTTTTAGCGACAGGTTGTTGGTATTCTTCAAGGGTTTTTCCAGTTGAATCTTCAATTTTTAAAATTCCGGTAGTTGGTAAAAAATTACCTTCTCGGGCTAGTGAGGCATAAGCATTGGTGTGTTCAATTAATTTAATTTCAGCGCCACCCAAAACTAAAGATAAACCAAAACGGCTTCGGTCTTTTAGCGTAGTATAACCCAATTGACTGGCTAAATCTAAAATATTATCTATGCCAACCAAATAAAGCAGTTTTACTGCTGGGATGTTTAATGAGCCAGCTAAAGCGGTTTTTAATGATACTGGGCCATGTTCGCGATCATCATAATTATGCGGTTCATAATCTTTGGTTTCTGTTTTAAAAGTGGTTACTACATCAAATAAAATAGTATCGGGCGTATATCCTTTAGCCAGAGCAGCAGCATAGACAAAGGGTTTAAACGACGAACCGGGCTGGCGTGGGCGAGTTACTACATTAACCTGGCCAGATATCGAATCATCAAAAAAATCACGCGATCCAACCATCGCCAGAATTTGTCCAGATTTAGGATCTAAAGCAACCAATGCGGCGTTACTAGCTTGGTAGGAATTATTTTTTTCTGCACTTTCGGCAATAGCAGTTTCAGCGTTTTTTTGCGCTTCAATATCTAAGGTGGTAATAATTTTTAATCCACCTTGTTCAACTGTCCGTTCGCCATATTTAGCAGCCACTTGTTCTTTTATAAAAAATATAAAATGCGGAGCAATGATATTTTCAGTTTTTGACACAAATTGTAATTTATAATCCTTGGCCACCTGAGCAGTATCGGCGGTAATATAGTTTAAAGAAACCATTTCATCAATAATATATTGTTGTCGAGCCAGCAATTCATCTTTATGGGTTCCCCAGGGCGAGTAATAGCTTGGCGCTTTGGGAATGGCAGCCAGTAGTGCGCTTTCTGCTAAATTTAAATCTCTAACGCTCTTGCCAAAAAACATTTGAGCCGCAGCTTCTGCTCCATAAGCATTGGAGCCATAAGGTATTTCATTAAAGTATAGTTTTAAGATTTCATCTTTAGAGAATTTTCTTTCAATTTGATAGGCTAAAATAACCTCCTTTATTTTTCTGGTATATTTTTTTTCTCCACCGACAATAGCATTTTTTATAAATTGTTGAGTAATAGTTGAACCTCCTTGTGATAGGCTGCCGCTTAAGATGTTAACCAGCAAAGAGCGAACCATAGAAGTAAAGCGAAATCCTTTATGGTTATAAAAATTTCTGTCCTCTGCCGTTAAGGTGGCTTGCTTAAGATAATCTGGTATATCGTTTAATTCAACACTAGTGCGGCGCTCTTCGCCGTGAATATCATAAAGTACAATTTGTCCGGTACGGTCATAAATTTTGGTGCTTTGGGGAATAATTCTATGAGCAATACCTTCGGGGGTGGGTAGGTCGCGGCTGGCCCAAATAAATAAACCAAGCAAGCTAATAACGCCCAGTAAAAAAATTACAATAAACAAACGCCATAGTTGATTTTTATAATTGCGTCGTTTAGTAACATGATGAAGTTGGGGGCGTCGCCAACTCGGTTGGTTATAAGGAGATGAAATTTTTCTTTTCATAAATCCGCTTATTCAATTATAGCAAGCCACGTGCTACAATGAAAATAGACTATGGTAAAAAATATTAATAATCAAAAAATTGATGAGTTATTAACCCGCAATGTGGAAGAGATTTTTGTAGCCAAACATTTGCGCAGCAGGCTGTTGTCAGGTAACAGTTTGCGTATAAAATTAGGTATTGATCCAACTGGTCCAAAATTGCATTTAGGCAGAGCTATTCCGTTATGGAAATTGCGTGATTTTCAGGAATTAGGGCATCAAGTAGTTTTAATTATTGGTGATTTTACAGCTTTGATTGGCGACCCGTCTGACAAGCTTTCTAAAAGGCCATTTTTGACTATTGATCAAGTACGAGAAAATATGAAAGATTATAAAAAACAGCTGGGCAAAATTTTAGATTTAGATAAAGTGGAGTGGCGTTATAATAGTGAGTGGTTACAAGCCATGACTTTTATTGATGTAGCAAAGCTGGCAGAATCATTTTCAGTTCAGCAAATGTTAGCCAGGCGAAATTTTAAAGAACGTTTTAGTAAAGGTACAGAAATAAGTATTAGAGAATTGCTTTATCCTTTAATGCAAGGTTATGACTCGGCAGCCATTAAATGTGATGTGGAGGTTGGCGGAATAGACCAGTTGTTTAATTTAAAAGCCGGACGGGTGATTCAACAGCTTTATCATCAGCCACCCCAAGATATTATGACTTTTGCGATGCTGGAAGGAACTGATGGCCGTAAAATGTCTACCAGTTGGGGTAATGTAATTAATATTACTGATCAATCTCAAGAAATGTTTGGTAAGGTGATGTCTTTAGTTGATGAATTGATTATAAAATATTTTTATTTAACCACCCGTTTGCCAGTAGAGGAAATTAAACAAATTGAAAAAGATTTAAACCAAGGAGCTAATCCACGCGACAGCAAGGCCCGTTTGGCGTATGAAATTGTAACGCTTTATCATGGTAAAACCATAGCTCAACAAGCAGTTAAGGAGTTTGATTTAATCCATCGGGAAAAAAAAGAGCCCAGTAAGATAGCTACTGTTCAACTAGTTAAGAGTAAAGCGCAGTTGCCAGCGGTTGAATTATTAACCTGGCTTAAATTAGCTACCAGTAAAAGTGAGGCGCGGCGTTTGGTAGAGCAAAAAGCAGTACAGATAAACAAGAAAAAAGTCACTGACTGGAAACAAATAATAAAATTAACAGCAAATATGGTGGTGCAGGTTGGCAGTCGGCGTTTTGTAAAGTTAGTTAAATAAAAAATAAATTGAATTATCACGCATCTTGACCATGACGATTTTTCGTGGTAGTTTATAAAACGCTTACCTAAGAAGTAATAGTACTGAATAATTTATATTTCTAGGAAATATTTAAAGTGCTTAGTGCTAAACAAAGGAAGGCGATATTAATAATAAAATTCACATTTTGATTTTGCGTTTAATCCTAGTTGCTTTAACTGTAGGCCGATTTATAGTACGCACATCCAGTCGCTTATCGGTAGCGCTTTTTAATAAAATTAAAAAACCAATAAGATTTTTGTGGCGAGTTTTAGTAGTGAAACCATCCGAGTATGCATGGTCAAGTCGGCGCTATAGACAGCAACTAATGCACAATTTGTTGCCATTTAAATTAATGCACCAACCATGGCTGCCAATTTTATTTATTACTATTGTTGCCGGGTTAGTACTGGTTAATAATATTCGTATCAGCCAAGTTAATGCTGGTGATTTTGGCCAGCATAGCCTGTTGATTGCTATAGTACAGGGAGAATTTGATGCCGTTACTGAAGATGATTTTATGAACTTGTCTGATATTAATTATTTAATAGAAGAAACTGATCTTAGTTTAAGATCACAAATAGAAACTTTAAATAATAATCAAGAGATTGAACCAGCCACTACTGATGAGGGCAGTACTTTAATTAAACCAAATTTGGTAATAACAGCGAGAGGAGCCAGACAAAAAGCCGAGGATTATATTGTGGAAACAGGAGACACTTTATCATCTATTGCTGCAAATTTTGGAGTTTCTTTAGCTACTTTATTATGGGAAAATAGGTTAACCGAAAGAAATATTTTAAGAATTGGGCAGAAGCTGACGATTTTACCAACCAGTGGCGTGTCGCATCGTATAGCCAAAGGTGATACCTTATCTCGCATAGCTAGTCGTTATGGGGTGACGGTAGATAAGATAAAAGAATTTAATAATATTGAAGGTGCTTTAGTGGTGGGGCAGGTGGTAATTATTCCGGGCGGCAAACCATATGTTGTGCCAGCACCGCCATCAACCGCTACAACAAAAACGTTGTTAACGAATTTAGCACCCAGTACTCTTGATACTGGTACCAGATTAATGTGGCCAACGCCAACTAGAAGAATTACTCAATATTTTTCTTGGCGTCACGCCGGGCTTGATTTAGCCAGCAGTACCGGAACACCGATTTATGCAGCCGAGGAGGGTGTAGTGCAAGCCGCTGGCTGGAACAGAGGTGGTTATGGTTATTATGTGATAATAGATCATGGCCAAGGTTTAAGAACACTTTATGGGCACGCCAGTAAATTATTAGTATCAGCTGGGGAACGCGTGCCACGGGGCCAGATGATTGCCTTAATAGGCTCTACTGGTCGTTCCACTGGTCCGCATTTGCATTTTGAAGTAATCGTCCAAGGTCAACGCGTTAACCCGTTGAATTACATTAGGTAAATATCCCTAGTTCTAACATCCCTGCCTACTGGCAGGCAGGATCCACGATGCTCTGGGTTGATAATTTTTTTCAATAAATTAAACAAGTTGATTATAAATTTTCATGTACCCGTGGGCGGTATTGTAGGGCTTCGGCTAAATGCTCAACTTCAATTGTGGGTTTGCCTGCTAAATCAGCAATAGTGCGAGCGACTTTAATCATCCGATGATAAACCCGTGCTGACAAATGGAACTTATTTACTGCTTGGCGCAAAAGTTCTAAAGCTTGGTCAGCTAAAGTGCCAAATTCTTTTAAACCTTTCAAATCCATTTCCGAATTTATTTGGTAAGGCAAATTTTTAAATCTGGCGCTTTGTAATTTTCTAGCTTGTAGAATTCTAGTTTGAACGTGTTTTGAAGCTTCTCCTTCTAATCCTATTAATTTTTCAAAAGGCACGCGCGGTACTTCCACATGCAAATCAAAGCGGTCTAGTATAGGGCCAGATAATTTTCGCTGATATCTCCAGATCATGGATGGCGTGCAAGTGCACGGTTTTTGTGGGTCGCCAGCAAACCCGCAGGGACAAGGATTCATGGCAGCGACTAAAATAAATTGAGCTGGAAAAGAAACGCTGCCAGCAGCGCGCGAAACAATTATTTGGCCGCTTTCTAGTGGTTGGCGTAGATTTTCCAAAACCGCGCGGGAAAATTCTGCTACTTCATCTAAAAATAAAACACCCCTGTGTGCCAAAGAAATTTCTCCGGGCCGAGGATTAGAGCCGCCGCCTACCAGAGCGATATCCGAAGCAGTATGATGCGGTGAGCGAAACGGGCGGTCAATTTTTGCCACTTCACCTGTTTTAAGCAAACCAGTAATACTATAGATTTCAGTAACTTCTAAAATTTCATTTCTGTCCAGTGGCGGAAGAATTGAAGCCAAGGCGCGTGCCAGTAAAGTTTTACCTGTTCCAGGCGGGCCGGAAAATAAAATATTGTGTCCGCCAGCAGCAGCAATTTCCAAAGCACGTTTAGCTTGCTCTTGTCCTTTAATTTCAGCTAGATCGGTTGAAAATTCTGCACTTGATTTTGATAATACAGTAGCTGTCTGAACAGGCAATTGGTTTTGCCCACTTAAGTGCGCTAGCAAATCCTTTAAATTTTTAATTCCGTAAACATTAATTTGGTCAACCAAAGCTGCTTCGGCGGCGTTAGCTTGAGGTACATATAATTTGGTAAAGCCATATTTAATGCAGTTTCTAGCGACGGCTAAAGTGCCAGGAATAGGCCGTAAAGTGCCGTCTAATGATAATTCTCCCAGGAAAAGGCTAGTATTTAAGGGTTCGGCCGGTTCAAGTTGTCCAGAGGCGATGAGCAAAGCTATGGCAATAGGTAAATCATAAGATGAACCTTCTTTGCGTAAATCAGCTGGTGCTAAATTGACAGTAACTTTATTGCGAGGAAAATCTAAGCCAGTATTTTTAAGTGCTGATCTAACACGTTCTCTGGCTTCTTCAACTGCTTTGTCAGGCAGGCCGACAATAAAAATACCAGGTAGCTGTGATGATAAATCAGCCTCTACTTCAACTATTGAAGCTGATAAACCAATAATTGCCGCGGTAAAAATTTTAGCTGACATGTTGTTTGTTTGTTAATAACGGTATTAGTAATAGTAATCCGACAAGTAAATAAATATCAGCTAAATTAAAAATTGGTAAAAACCATAGATGCATAAAATCAATAATATATCCGTAAAGTAAACGATCCATTAGATTACTAATTCCGCCAATAAATATTAAAGTGGTAGCAGCAAACAGCTGGTAATTATTTTTATAATAAGCAAGGCTAATCAAATAAAAAATAAATATTAGTACAAGCGCAATCAAAGGTATAGAGAACCAACTAGGAACTGGTAAACCAAAAGCTAAGTTCTCGTTGGGATAATATGATAAATAAAAAAATCCCCCTTGGTCTGAGGTAGGATATATTTTTATGAATTCTTTAATTAAGCGATCAGCCGAGGCCAGACAAATAAGTATACTAAACCAAACAGTGGTTCGGATAGTTAACATCATTTTCCTGCTAAATGTTTTGTTTTACAATCCATGCAAGCACCAGATTCAGGGCGGGCACGCAAACGCCTTTCGTCGATTTCTTTTTTACAATATTTGCACACTCCATAAGATTTGTCTTGAATTCTAATTAAGGCCTGTTTAACATCTCGTAAATTACCCTCTAGTGTTTTTTCCAAGGACAGATTATCAGTGAAGGTGGCAACCTCGGCGGCATTTTCATCTTCCTTATCGCCATATTGAGGGAAGCTAGTGGCGAAGCCTCCGTGAGTGGCAGGATTTTGGGTAGCAAAAATTTTCAGCTCGTTTTCTAGTTTAATTTGCTGTTGTTCCAATATTGCTTTCATTTCAGCAATAAATTGTTTTTTCATAAAATTATAATAAAAAAAACCTAGTTAGCCCCAACGCCAAGATTATAGCATATTTAAAATTACCAAACAATGGCGAACAAGTAGGTTGTTAGTTAGTGGATTTTATGATTATTTTGAATACAAAAAAACGGGGCGATGAACGCCCCGCTTATTTAAGCAAAATGAATTTTTGAGCGCATCGCCCCGAGT
The DNA here is from genome assembly GCA_041648575.1 of Patescibacteria group bacterium. Lineage (GTDB taxonomy): Bacteria > Patescibacteriota > Patescibacteriia > Veblenbacterales > UBA10138 > JBAZOT01. Next base: position 51,489 of record JBAZOT010000005.1, read on the forward strand.
ATACGACACTTGCGCTACCTTCTTAGACTTCATTTAAGAAATCTAGGAAAGAATATATCCTCAAGTGCCTTGGGGGCGTAATCCTTATCAAATTGTTAATTATCACGCGTTATCCTCTACCACTCTAGTGGTCAGAACACATTTTTGAATATGTATCCCGCCTGTTTGTTTTTGTTTCCATTGTTTGGATGATCTTAGATAAGGGCAAGATCAGATAACAATAGAACAGTAGAGAAAGGGGTTGTTCCTAATTTTTTAATAAGAAACATCCCTTTTCTCTAATATTTCTTTATGATTTTTTAAATATCCACAAGTTCAGTACTTACAATATACCATATTTTAAAAAATAGGTCAATGTACACATTTTAGCTAAGATTAGAGCAATAAACACTAATACAGCTGAACACTCAACGTGCTCAGCATATTAGTTTTATACAAATTATCCACAGCTAATGCATTTCTCGCTATTTTTTACGGTTTTATCTGCGAAAGCGATTATTTGGTCGTGAATTATTATATCCACTAGAGCGTGGTCGGCGGTCCTGATAATTGTTTTCGCCACGGCTTTGGTCTTCTATTCCTTCTGGTTTGGGTAAGGTTTGCTTATGAGATAAATTAATTCTGCCTTGTTGGTCAATTTCAGTTACTTTGACTGGTAAAGTATCGCCAATCTTTACTACATCTTCAACTCGCTCTACTCGATGCCAAGTTAGTTCGGAAATATGAACCAATCCTTCCTGTTTGGGCAAAATTTCAACGAAAGCACCAAAATTCATAAGTCGGGTTACTTTGCCTTGGAAAACTTCACCCACCACCACTTCTCGTGTAAGGTTTTTTATCCACTCAATGGCCTTAGTAGACGCTTCAGGATTGGTTGCCGTGATCATAACTAAACCATCATCTTCAATATCAATAGCCACACCAGTTACTTCAATAATTTCATTAATCATTTTACCGCCAGGTCCGATAACATCGCGAATTTTATCCGGTGAAATACGGAAAGAGGTAATACGTGGGGCATAAGACGATAATTCCGGCCGCGGTTCGTTAATCGCTTGAGACATGGTTTTTAAAATAATTGATCTGGCTTCTTTGGCTTGAGTAATAGCTTCGCTTAGTATTTTTTGGCTTACTCCCCCGAGTTTAATATCAAGTTGTAGAGCGGTGATCCCTTCACTGGTGCCAGCGATTTTAAAATCCATATCACCTGAATGGTCTTCTATTCCCTGAATGTCGGTTAAAATTACATAGCGTGATTTATCTTTTAGATCGGTTAGCAACCCCATAGCTACACCAGCGACAGCGCGGGTAATTGGTACGCCGGCATCCATTAAAGCCAGAGAAGAACCACAGATGGAAGCTTGTGAAGATGAACCGTTGGATGACAACACTTCTGATACGACACGAATGGTGTAAGGAAAAGATTCTTTGTCTGGTAAGACAGGTAGTAAGGCTTTTTCTGCTAAAGCGCCATGGCCGATTTCACGACGACCCGGTGAGCGAACTGGAGCAACTTCACCAACGCTAAAACCAGGAAAATTATAATGGTGCATGTATCTTTTTTTACCCTCTTCTTCCATGCCATCTAAAGTTTGTTCGGCTGAGGGCGAGGCTAAAGTAACGATAGATAATATTTGAGTTTCACCGCGTTCAAATAGACCAGTACCATGTGTACGGGGTAAAATAGCTACTGCCGCCGAGAGTGGTCTTATCTCATTAAGTTTACGGCCATCAACTCTGATTTTTTTATTCAATGCTAGTTGCCTGGCTTGGCCATCTAATATTTCCTCAAAGATTTTAATGCCCAAAGATCTCTCTTCTTTGTTTATTTCATTATCAGTTTTTAATATTTCGTCTAGCTCTATTTTTAATTGTTCAATCATTTGGTGATATTCTTGGCGAGAAGGATGAGGAAACAGGTTTTTAAGTTTTGGTTCTAACCAAGATTCTACCTTATTCTTTATTTTGGTTAGTATTTCAGCATCCGCTTCGGCTGTTATAGTTTTTGGTTTGCCTGTTTTGCTAATAATTTCTTTAATAAAAGGTATAATCTGCTTTAAGTGTTTGTGGCCAAAGGCAATGGCGTCGGCTACTATTTGATCATTAACTTCTTTGCCCTGGCCTTCGATCATAACAATTTCCTCTTCTGTTCCGGTAATTATTAAATCCAGATCGCTTTTGCCGCGATCTTCATAGGAAGGATTAATTACCCATTCCGCTGCAACTCGGCCAATTCTAACAGCAGCAATTGGTCCGTTCCAGGGAACAGAAGAAATACCCAAAGCTGTAGAGGCAGCAATTAATGCTACAATATCAGGGTCATTTTCATGGTCTACAGAAAGAACTGTCACCATTACCTGAACATCTTTCCTTTCAGTATCGCGAAATAAGGGCCTAATAGAACGATCAATTACGCGTGAAGTTAGAATTGCTTCATCAGTAGGACGTCCTTCACGTTTAATAAAACGTGAGCCTTTAATTTTACCTGCGGCATATAATCGCTCCTCGTAGTCTACTAGTAAAGGGAAATAATCTATTCCCTCTCTTGGTTCCGAAGCTTGAACTACAGTAGCCAAAACCACAGTATCGCCATATTGTACCGTGCAACTGCCATGGGCTTGGTTGGCTAGCTTGCCAATTTCTACAGTTAGTTGTTTACCCGCTACTTCCTGGGTAAATTTTTTTATTTCTGACATAAAGATAGTGTCCTTTAGTCAGGTGACAGGTAAGGTTGTTTATTTGAGAGGAACTTGAATCTTGAAATTAAAATTCAAATTCTCATCAAACAATGCAATCACCTGTTAGCCTGAATAATTATTAATAAATAGTTACTTTGTTTTGGTTAATAAAAATTTTCTAGCGTTAGTTGATAAGTCAAAAAAATCATCAGCGGATTCGATTAATTTTCCCGAAGCGGTTTTACCAAAAGCCACCACCTCTACTCGTTGGCCAAGAAATTGTAGATAATTAACTAATGGTACATAATCGCCGTCGCCAGTAACCAGTACTACTACATCTAGTTTAGGTGCCATAGAAACAGCATCGATAGCTAAACCCACATCCCAATCGCCTTTTTTTGCCCCACCCCAAAAAATTTGTAGATCTTTCATTTTTAATTCAAAACCTTGATTGTCTAGAGCTTCAAAAAATTTTGTTTCCTCGGGGGCTTCCGCGCGTATCACATAAGCAATTGCTCTAATTAATTTTCTGTTTCCCACAGCATGATCTAAAATAGCGCCAAAATTAATTTTGGTATTGTATAAATTACGACCGGAATAATACATATTTTGCACATCTACGAATACGCCCACTCGTTGGTCTTTATGTTGTCGCATAATTAATGAATTTTTGTATCGCCGCCTTCTTCAGCAATAATTTTTTCTTCATCAATTTCTTCGGGCAGTTCTTGTGCTACATCTGATATTTTGATATTCAATTTTAATCTTTTTACCAATTTTTCAAAGATTTTTTCATCCTCACGCTTTAAATATTTTAACAAACGACGACGCTGACCGATTTTTTTTAATAATCCACGCCGCGAAGAAAAATCCTTTTTATGAGTTTTAAGGTGATCACTTAAACGGGCGATTTCTTCAGTTAAAATAGCAACCTGGACTTCCGTTGATCCGGTATCTTGTTCATGAGTCTTAAATTTTTTGATTATTTTATCTTTAGTTTGTTTGTCTAACATATATTTTCCTAATGTCGCTTGCCTAGTAGGGGGGACAAATCCTCAGCTACCAAGTCAAACGGATAATTAATTAACGTTGTTAGATTAGCATAAGTCTGATTATTTATCAATAGGCGAAAGGGGTGATTGCTATTTTTCGATAAGTGTCGTAAAATATAATTACTTATTATGCCTTATCTTCACGACTACATTCACGATTTTTTAGAATATTTAGAAATTGAACGCGGCCGTAGTAAACTAACTGTTCGTAATTATGATTTTTATTTAACCAGATTTTTGGTTTGGTTAAAAACAAAATTTAATCATAAACCAAAACCAGAAGATATTACCTCGGATCAAGTGCGAAATTTTAGGTTGTGGCTTAATCGTTTTCACACCAAAAGCAATTTAGAACTGTCGTCTACCACTCAAAATTATCACTTAATAGCTTTACGATCTTTTTTAAAGTATTTGCGTAAACGTGATCTGGAATCATTAGCTCCGGAAAAAATTGAACTAGCCAAACAAAAAGAACGACAGGTGGAATTTTTAGAAGGTGCAGATTTGGAAAAATTATTGGAGGCACCATTTAAAACCAAGGAGACGGAAATCATTAAACTACGGGACAAAGCAATTTTAGAATTATTATTTTCTACTGGTATGAGAGTTTCAGAATTGGTTGGTTTAAAGCGTGAACAGATCAATTTAAATAAAGACGAATTGTCGATACGGGGAAAGGGAGGAAAGGTACGTTTGGTTTTTTTATCCAATGAGGCGCGTAATCATTTAAAAAAATATTTAGACAAAAGAATAGATGTAGATGAAGCGTTGTTTATTGGCCACGATCGCGCAGCTCGGGGGCGGGAAAAAGATACCAAAGCTACACATCCGTTATCAGCCCGTAGCGTACAGCGAGCTATTGAGTATTATCGAAAAGTAGCCGGGCTTACCAGAAAAATTACGCCGCACACTTTACGCCACTCTTTTGCTACAGATTTACTTTCTTCAGGCGCTGACCTTCGCGCTGTGCAAACGCTTTTGGGTCATGCTAGCATTACTACTACGCAAGTTTATACTCATGTAACTGATAAGCAATTAAAAGATGTATATAAAGCCTTTCATTCGCGTCGCCGGAAAAATTAACCCTCCTTCATCCAATTGATATTGGGACTACGGCGGGCAGGACGAGGATTTAAGATATTTGGAAAAATATACAAGTTGTGGTGTGAGGTATTGGTGAATATCGATTTTCTTGACAGGTAGATTAAAATAAGGCATAAGTTATTTGAAGATTAAAAAATTAGAAGTTGTTACTTTTTGTTTTTGCCCCTGTAGTTCAATGGATAGAACCGCGGACTTCTAAGCCGCTGATAGAGGTTCAATTCCTCTCAGGGGCAGGAATAAAAAGTAAGGAATAATAAAATATGATAATTAGTTTGGAACGAATTTTAACCAGCGATGGCTTGTGGTTAGACGGTTTATTTTTTAAACCACAGACAAAAACAAACAAAGCTATTATTTGGGTTCACGGATTGCTTGGTAATTTTTACGGCGGTGGTGAGAGAGTTAGAATTTTGGGTAAAATTTGCACTGAGAATAATTTTTCTTTTGTTTCTTTTAATACGCGCGGAGCTGGTGTAATGTCTAGATTTTCTAAACAGACATCAGCTAATATTAAACATAAAAACAGGAAGACCATTGGTGGTGGATTGGAAAATTTTAAAGAGAGTATTTGGGATATTGAAGCTATGATTAAATTTTTACAGCGGCGAGGGTTTAAAAAAATTTATTTAGTTGGCCATAGCACTGGCGCTAATAAAGTTTTGTATTATATGTATAAACGGTGTGATCGGTATGTAGCTGGAATTAGTTTGGTTGGTCCAATGAATGATTTTGCTGGTAAAAAACAAGAGCTAGGCAGTCGTTATAATTCGATTATTAAAAAAGTAAAAGTTTTAGCTAAAAAGAATCCCCATAAACTTTTACCTTATTTATTAAGCCCAGTACCCACGACCGCTGCCCGCTACCTAAGTTTGTACACCCCGGGCACACCAGAGGATGTTTTTCCGTATTATAATAAAAAGGCTAAATTTAAAGAATTGGCCAGTGTTCGAGCGCCTATTTTGGTATTAATAGGAGAACGGGACGAATATTTAGATAGGAGTCCGCAAAACTTTGTAAATATTTTTAAATCCAAGGCAGTCAAAACTAAAAAATTCGTTGGTCAAATTATTAAAAGTGCTGACCATGGATTTTATAATAAAGAGAAAAATTTAGCCGAGGCTATAGTTAATTGGATTAAAAAAATATGAAATATTTAGTATTAGCTGTAATTTTTGTAGGAGAGTTTCTGTTTATTTTTTTGGAAATATATTTTGCCAATAAATTTAAAGACAGCGGAACAACAGCAGAAGTGTTTAAGTATTTACTATTGGCCATACCTTTCGCTGTAGTTTTTTCATTATTAATATTGTGGGGTTATATTTATGGCTATAGAGTATTCGAAAAAATTTGGGTAATAACTATAATTTCTTGGTCATCAATATTAATAATTGAGCCGACTTTAAATTATTTAATTTTTAAAGAAGTGCCAGCGGGCAATACTTTGATTGCTGGCGGCTTGGCAGTGGCAGCTATAATTATTTCTATTTTATGAAATTAAAATCTATCAATTTGCAAGTTAGTTGCAGTTCTTTAAAACAGGCAAAAATAATTGGTGACGCTTCGCTAAAACAAAGATTAGTTGCTTGTTATGAAGTGTATCCTAATATTAAAACAAAATATTTTTGGCCACCTAGAAAAAATAAAGTACAAAGTGATAACAGATCAACTTTAATACTTGTCACTCTACCCCAGTTTGTAAACAAGTTGCAAAAACTGATAAAATCAAAGCACTCAGATCAAGTTCCATTTATTGGTTTAATAGAAGTCATTAGTGTTAATCCGGCATATTACCGTTGGCTAAAACAAGAATTAAAATAATAATAATTTAAGGAGGTAAAAATATGGCAAAAAGCAAGACTATAAAAACTGTTAAGCAGGCTAAAATTATTAAAGTTAAGGTAAAGAGAGCGCCGGTTATAAATAAGTTACAACAACAAGTAAAGAAAAATATAACTAGGATTGAGCCTCAAGTAGTAAAACAGCCAGCAGTTGTAGCAATGTCAAAAAATAAACCCAAATTATCTCATGTTACATTCTGGCAATATGTCACTTGGTTTTCAGGTTTGTTAGTAGTGATTATGTTGATCGGCACAATTATAGTAGTAAACAGGCCGGGTACCAAGGCTATTGGCATTAATAATTTTAATCCATTAATTAATCAGACTAATCAGCAGGAACAAATACTGCCCAGTGCTTTTGTTTCCAGTTTAACCGGTGAAGGCGTGACTCAAGAAGTTGCCGAGCGCAGACCTCTGGCTGTAATGATTGAAAATTTTTATACAGTAAGACCGCAATCTGGATTGTCATTTGCCGATCTAGTATGGGAAGCGCCAACCGAGGGTGGCGTGACCAGATTTTTAGCAGTATTTCAAAAAGGATTGCCTTCTAGAATCGGACCAGTGCGCAGCGCGCGTTCGTATTTTATTGACTGGGCACGCGAATTAGAAGCTTTTTATGCTCATAGCGGTGGGTCGGACGACGCTTTAGATGAGCTAGCTAGGGGTGTTGAAAATTTACAAGATGTTAATGAGTTTTCAAATGAGCAAGCATTTTGGCGCGACGACAGAGAAGCGAGGCCGCATAATTTATACACAGCAGCTGAATCATTTTACACTTATGCTGAAAATAGAAACTGGCGTACAATCAACGACCCTAGTCCTTGGCAATTTGTAAATTCAGATAATTTAACTAGTGTGCCACGGTTGATAATGGAACAGGCTAAGGAAATTTTGGTTCCTTATTTTCCGTTAGAATACGACGTGTTATGGAAATATCAAGTAGGCGACGGTGTTTATGAGCGATGGATGGATAACAAACCACATCAAGACAGAATTACTGGTGGAACACTGCAAGCTAAAAATGTTATTGTCATGTTCACTGATGTAGTACCAATTCCTCGCGATCCAAGATTAAGAGTTAATATTACCACTGTAGGCAGCGGGACAGCTTATTTATTTGTTAACGGCGTAGTTTATAAAGGTTTATGGCAAAAGAAAAGTTTAGAAAGTAGAACTGAATTTGTTGATGCTGGAGGAAATTTTTTGCCTTTAAATCCTGGTGTTACTTGGATTTCGGTAGTGGATAAATCGTTAGAGCAGGAGCTTGAATATAAATAATTTTTGTGTTAATATCATTTAGCTATAAATAGGAAAGGTTTTCTATTTATAATTTATAGTGGCTATGGTGGGTGTAGCTCAATGGTAGAGCACCGCTCTGTGGCAGCGGCTACGAGGGTTCGATTCCCTTCATCCACCCCACCAAAATCACTCAGTGTTTACTGGGTGATTTTGTTATGCCCTAATGGGACATCAAAACTTTTTACTAAAATAAAAAAGGAGGTACCCGACATATGTCGAATACCTCCGTGTTACTTTTTGTAAACGAGCCTTTAATCCAGTTCCCCGACTTGATTTCTTTCCATAAATAAACGGAATTTGTCATAGTCTGGACCTTCTACTTTTTCGTCCCACGAGTAGGCCAGTGCTGCCATACACTTAACCTCAAGGAGGGCTCCTGTCGTACTACTACCAGAGATAGCGTTGCCATCTCCTTCTTTGACTGATACCGCCTTGGCACCTGATAGGTACGGGCTGTCGACGCTACCGTCCATCATTGGGCTACCCAATACCACAGGATAGTGGCGCTGATATAACTCCCACAAACAATTGATGTGGGTTCTCTCTGCTTCAATGATGCCTTCATCACGGACGTTGCCTGCGCCATAGGTAATCATTAGCATGGCGCTACAAGTTGGATCATCAGCATCGTGAAGGATTGATTCCGATGGGGTAGCCGGGCTAATTTTTACAACCTTTATACCCTCTCGAAAGTGTGGCTGGTAGATCAAGCGTGATGAGGTCGCGATTGGGTTACGACGTGGTGCACGCGGGTAGAGCACGAGGTGATCATCATAGTGCCCGACTTGGTCCTTTTCAGGGCAGGAAAATGCCTGACGACGTTTGTCTTTGACCTTATGGATCTTACTACCGTCCATAAGCTCATCGTTGAACATCAACAATGGACCACTCAAATCGCTCGCCGCAGCCGTAATGGCAAAATACAGATTGTTGGTAGCGTCATCGCCAAGCTCAACCATTGGGATCTGTGCTCCAGTACCTACGATTGGTTTGCCGATGTTGGGGAACATGAAGCGCGTAGCTGCCAACATATGGGCCATGGTATCAGTACCGCCGCAAACGACAAAGCCAGTCGCAAAATCGTGAAGTAGACGTATAGCGTTGCCAATACTGACCCAGTGGACCCAACGACCATTCGTTGAGTCAATAGCTTTGCTGTATACAGGCACCCAAACAACCTGCACCTGGTTAGCGAGGCCTTTAACTGAGAGTGGTTCGAGCAGCCGCTCGGCATCGTCGGTCGGACCATAGACCTTCTTGTTGAAATCCTCTTTCAGCCTGACCATGCCGATAGTGCCACCGTAGTAGAGAATAAACACCACGGGGACATTCTTCTTAAGTTGGGCAATATGATCAAGGACCTGGCTGGGAAGTTCTTCCGTACTGGAGTATGGAATAACTGCGGCAGCCTGCTTCTGATGTCTCTCATTTTTTGAATAAGTGTTGTTCATTGGTAACCTTCTTTCTGAAATTGTTGTATGGTTTGTGGTTTACACTTGAACGCCAAAAGACGGCCAAATGTGAACCACAAACATTTGTTAAAGAACAAGAAATAGTAGCTTATTTTAGTAATCTTGTCAAGTCTAAAACTTGGTCATTTTTAGCCTAAAGGCGTTTGTGAATAAAGATAGCTCATTAAGAACTTGGTGCCAATCCACTGTTCTGAAACTGGCCACCAATCCACCCCATCAAGAAGTCTCTCGTTCAAACGAGGGATTTTTTGTTTAAGTTAGCAAAGAACTACGGTTTGCAACTTTTGAACCAAAACACACTACCCCTAATGGGATGGAAAACTTTGTAATAAAAACAGGAGTAGACGACTTATGTCTACTCACAGAATCAAAATAATACTAGTCCACTCTACGAATATTAATCTTAGTAGAAAATGTATGTTGGGGCTTTATCAGTTCGGGATCATTTATTAGCCCACCAGCATCCCTCATAACTGGTTCTATACAAATGAAATTCTTACCTGGCTGCGTCCACACCCAAATTCTTTTATATTCTTGTGAAACATCTAGAGCTAAGGTACCAAGCTTAGGTATCATTACCCGCAATACAACACTTGGGTCCTTTAATTTAGGATTGTCTATCTTGGCTGTTTGTCCTTGAGACCATGATGAAAAACTATTTTCTACTACTTCACCACCGGGAAAATCAAAACGGATATTCTTTTTTTCATTATCTGGTACTGGAAAATATGGATGCAGGCCTTCTGAAACTGGCATATCTTTATCATGCTCCAAATTTGTTGTCTCCCTTAATAAAGTCATAGAACCATCTTCTTCAAGGATGGCCTTAGTGCGAGATAAAAAATTGAAAGGGTAAACCTCCTTAGTTGCTTCGTCCGATGATAATTCTTCAATAAACTCATTAGCAGGACTATCTTTAACTATCCAATTTTCAGAATTACGAGCAAATCCATGCTGCCGCAAAAGGAATGGCCCTTCCTTCAAGGGTCCTGCGTTCGGAAAAAGTATCGGTATTCCACCTTTAACATTAACTTCACTATCATTAAAAGTATTTAGATCAAAATATAAAACCTCCTCTCCTTTTAATTTTAGGGAAGTAATGATTCCTCCCCTTTGGGGAGAGAATGAAACCTCATTATTATTTGGACCAATTCTTTTTTCGATTGGAAATCTAAATAATTCATTTTTACTTAGCCGTTCAAATTCTTCCATAAATTATATGCATAGTACTTATTAACTGAGCTTATTATACCTTTTTAATTGAGCAATCTCAAATGAATTTATACGTTCGGATTTACTATATTAGTTTTCCATCTCCTCTCGTTCAGCTATCCTAAAGATAGGAAGATGAGGATCGGTTTCCACTTAGTTCCGTTTTTTTGATATCATTAAGTTATGGAGAAAGTTTATAGTAGTAAATCAGAAGCAATTTTGGCTCGGGATTACATAGAGCAAAGATTAAAAGAGATTACTAATTTGGAAGTTAAACTAGACAAAAAACTGAGTGATTTTATCTTTGACACTATAATGTCAAAGAAGTTTAGGAAATATTCTATAAACCCACTGGCCAACGATAAGGCTCGTAATGCAATTGAAATAAATATAAAAAACAATGAGCCAATTAAATTGGCAATTCCTTTTGGTACTTATAAATTATGGAGGTTAGGGGAAAGTCCAGAGCCTGATTGGGCAGAATTATTTGTTATGATTTATTATACTTACTGGTTGAGGCCAATTACTTGCGTTTACCAGCCAGGGGTTTGGTTTGATTTTTGTGGAGATGATGCGATATTAGAAATGATGAACAATATTCCAGAAGTAGATACTGAAAAGTACAAGTTAACTTTTAGATCCATAATTAAATTCATTCAACCTTATTTGCCAAGTAATTTTAAGTTCACTCTTAGTCCAGTAGGTGAAAGGTATAGTTCAAAAGACGAATTCCTGGCGGACTTAACGGGCAAAATAGAAGACTTAGAGAAAAAGGGTGTAGACCCATTAACTGAAAGACAAATTGAAATGATGAGATTTAATATTAGACCCAAAGACGGTGTAGAAATAGATTTTCAAAAAAATCATCTGATTCATGATGCATATATGAATGTGAGTAAAAGAAGGCCCTACCACAAAGCCCTTGATAAGATTCTTGTTTCAGCAACTCCTTTTGGTGACAGGACTAGTCTGCCGGTAGGTACGACTAAAACCTCTGTGGTTAAATTTCAGACAGGAGCAGGGGTGTTGATTAAAAGAGGAGATAGTTTCATTGAAAGTGTACATTCGCCGTCACAATTAGAAGTGTGTAAATTTGACTGGGCAGAAGTTTCGATTGATGGTTTGGTTGGAAAAAATTTCAAAATGATTAGAGTTGTATCTGAATAATTGTGTTTACATTCTTCGTTATACGACCCCGCTAGGAAGTCGCTCGCCTGAACGAGAGATTTTGCATTATTAAAATCAAGAGATTATAATTTAATTACTGAAGTTTTTAAGTATTAATTAAACTATTTATGGAAAAAGCTAAATTATTTTATTTTAGTGTATTAAGTTCTTTTGCCACATTTGTTTATGTGATATTGGTGGCTTGGATTATGATCAATGGTGATAAATATTTGGTCAGATGAACACTTTATTAGGCCCAGTGGCTTTTTTATTGTTATTTGTAGTGTCGGCAACTATTGTTGGGTTATTAGTTTTGGGCAAGCCAGTAACATTATTTTTGGAAGGTTTTAAAAAAGAGGCAGTAAGATTATTGTTTTATACAGTAATTTGTTTAATTGTAATTACAGCTTTAGCGTTAGTAGCCATGATGATAGTTAATACTGTGGCAATTAAAAATATATGAAAAAGTTTAATTTATTAATCATTTTGTTAGTTATAACTGGTCTAAATGTAGCAGCTTGGGTTGGCTTTACTAGTATTTATCAACATAAATTTAATCAGGACATTAATCAGTTAAAAAATGAACTGGTTCAGTTACAGCAAAAAGTTGCTGGTTATGATTTAGAACAGCAAAAATTAGTTCAGGCTACCCAAGAAGCAGCTAACAGGGAAGCAGTTAAGCAAAGGTCTCAAGACGAATTATTACAGGCAGCTGTGGCTAAAGTAACGCCAGCAGTGGTTTCTATAGTAATTTCTAAAGATGTGCCCAAGTTGGAAATTGTTTATGAAAATCCGTTTGGCAATGATCCGTTTTTCAAGGATTTTAATTTTCAAGTGCCCGTTTACCGACAAAAAGGAACACTGCATGAAAAAGTCGGTGCCGGGACTGGATTCTTAGTTACTAAAGACGGTTACATTATTACTAATAAGCATGTAGTTGCTGATACAGCGGCGGATTATACTGTATTGTTGTCTGATGGTAGTCAAAAACCCGCACAGGTTATTTATAAAGATTCAGTGCATGATTTGGCTGTAGTCAAAATTGAAGGTAGTGGATTTACGACAGTAGAATTAGGTAATTCTGATAGTTTGAATTTGGGGCAAACTGTGTTTGCGGTTGGTAATGCTTTGGGTGAATATAGTAATTCAGTATCAGTGGGGATTATTTCAGGCTTAGACAGAACCATTCAAGCTTCAGGTTCAGCTGGAGTTGATCAGTTGAAGGGTGTGATTCAAACTGATGCAGCAATTAATCCGGGAAATTCTGGCGGGCCACTTTTAAATTTAGACGGCAAGGCTGTTGGTGTGAATGTAGCTACAGTGGTGGGATCAAATAATATTAGTTTTTCTATACCAATTAAACTGGTTAAGGAAATTATCAACTCGGTAATTAATAAATAACTATTTAGCAATTAATAATTATTTAATCTAAAACATCCCTGAAATCTTCGGGGTGTTTTATTTTTGAATTTTTTAAATAAAATTAAAGAGGAAAATTTTAAATAAAAAAGGTTGACAAAAGGCTATTTTTATGCTAAAATTAGTGTATAAATGCAATAAAATCAATATAATTTAACAAATAATTTTAACATTAAATACAAAAATATATGAAAAGATTTATTCAGGTTTTTAATAGCCTAGTTGGTATTATGGCTATAGCTTTTTTATTTTCACAGTTTGCTAATGCAACTGTGGAAGTTATTATTCATGATTTGGAGCAAGCAAGTAAAAAAGCAGCGGTTACATTATCAACTAATAATATTGATCAAGGAAAAGTTCTTGGTGTTACAAACGAAGTGGTGTTAGCAGCAACCACCCCGATACCTTGTGCTGATTGTGATACGCCTACATATTACACTTTGACTGTTGCCAAAACTGGTTCGGGTACAGTTACCAGCTCGCCTGTTGAAATTAATTGCGGCAGTACCTGTTCAGCTATTTATACTTCGGGTGTAGCCGTAACACTTACAGCTACACCAGCGTCAGGTTTTGTTTTTAGCGGTTGGGGCGGGGTATGTAGCGGGACTGGTTCATGTACACTAACGATGAATAGTAATAAGAACGTGACGGCGACGTTTGGTACGGCGACCAAATTGGTCACGCTCAACATTGCTCGAATTACCTCGCCAGCATATGGGACAGTTACCAGCTCGCCTGCTGGTATAAACTGTGGTGATATTTGTGGCGCGGTTTTTCCTGTAGGTACTGCCGTTACGCTAAAAGCATCTCCCGGACAGGGGTATATATTTACGGGTTGGCGCGGTTGTCAGCCAGAAGGCCTTCAGCTCACCTGCACTGTAACATTGAACAGCGACACAACGGTGTCAGCCAATTTTGCTACTAACACCTTTTCTATAGATGTTTATAAAACAGGCACGGGCTCGGGTACCATAGTTAGTTCACCAGTTGGTATTAATTGCGGATCGGATTGTAATTCAGCAACTTTTAAAGGCACACCCGGTTCTTCGGTCACTTTTACAGCCACCGCAGTAGCTGGTTCAAAATTTTTAGGTTGGGGCGGGGCATGTATAGGTAACCAAACTAGTTGTACGGTTATCTTAGCAGATCGTCCTACTAATCATTATCCTCGAGTGATGGCTAATTTTATACCCACCGATGTTCCGTTGGCTGATTTAATTATTACATCAGTAGAGATAAAGGGAATCCCTAAAGTTGGCGATTTTGGAATTAATGGCTGGGTTACTATTAAAAATCAAGGTAGTGGTACGGCAAAATTTCAAGTTCCAGTGGGCACAGAACACTATTTTGCTCCAAGTATATTAAATGTTTCAGTATTTAAATCGCAATTGGCGTCGGATTATGTTATGGTAGCCGGTTCTGGACCAGCCGCAGTCAGCACGGGTGACGGAACTATTATTGCGCCAGGCGAATCAAAAGAATATGATTTTTTCACCATGACTGATTCCAGATTATATACCAGGGATGATTTTCTAGGCACGGCTGGCGAAAAAACGTTATATTTTATGGTTGATATAGAAAATCTAGTAAGCGAATCTGATATTATTAATAATATTTACACAAAAAAATTTACTGTTAGTGCGACTACATCATCTATCAGTTTAATAACTCCAAAAAGTGGAGAGGTGTGGCGCATAGGGAGTACGTATACAATTCAGTGGCAGAATAGTGATGTCGCGCCAACTACTCGGAGCGTCCAACTGTATACTAATCCAGTTGGATCAGCCACGGTTTGCTTAATAGCGAATAGCGTACCCGATAGAGGTTCATATACATGGACTATACCAACGACCATAGATAGAAATTGTTGGGGTACACATGTTTTGACCGTACTGCGCTTGGACGGCTCAAATATCAAAGGCCAAAGCGAGGTCTTTACCATAAGCAGTACCCCCAGCTCGATGTTTAAGATCGCCGAAATATCAACTTTCGCGCCATCTTATGTGCCAGGAGCCAATGTTAACTTTAAGGTGCGTGGCATTGAGCCCGATGGCACAGCTACGGCATATGAAGAGGGGTTCAGGGTAAGTGGCCAGATTTATTTTGGTAGTGAGCCATATACACCCGCAAGTCCACAAACTGTATCGTACGAGCCAACCGGCTGGTGGCAATTAACTCTTATTGCGCCAAGCAGCAATGGTAGCTACAAAATGCGTGTCGTGTTAAGCTGCTCGTTTGATACCGGTGTGGCCTGTGCTGAAAAGTATGGTACAGGTGGGCCGCAAGTGGAGCAAATGGTGCCGTTTATGGTTGGTACAACCTCGTCGGGTATTAATATAATAACCCCGAATGGCGGGGAGCGGTGGGTGGTTGATAAAACATATACTATTGGTTGGAGTACTAAGGGTGTGCCAACATCGTATTACAACTCGTACCCGTTAATTGAGTTGGTTAGCGGTGATAGTAGCGATAGCGCAGTACTCACAAATTGGCGTTCTCAAGATAAATTTGCTAACAGTGATGATAGTCGTTTTGGGAGAACAAGTTTTACTGTTTCCAAAACGCTAGCGGGTAAAAATTTTTATGTGCGAGTGAGCGTGGGTGATAACACTGGTGGTTTAAGTTTCCGCGGTACGACAGCTGGTCAAGTAACAGTAGTTACTAGTCCTCCTTGGCGGGTGTGCGCCGGCTCTCCGGAAATGGTTCGTCGTTCAGCTCTCGGTACAGATGAATTTGGACGTTTGGGGCTAGATATTTCTTCTCATCCAGAAATTTTGCGTTATCGCATTCAATGGTTCTCTGGTGGTTGGTCAGATTGGTACATACCAGGTGTAGATGATGTTGATTGGAAGACAGATGACATTACTAAACCGCATCGTGTTTGGGCATATTTTGGCGATCATAATCATGAGTTTGAGAAGTGCAGTACTACAGTAGGGAATAAACCGGATTTCATAGTAGAAGATATAAATGTTGTTAATCGTTCAACAAGCGGTGAAAAGGTATTTTCGGTGAGATATAAAAATATTGGTAGCATAGCATTAGCCCAAATGCTGACTGTTGAATTAGTAGATACGGATACTGGCGATATATACTCGCAATCAATTGGTGGTGGCGATATACCATCTGGATTTTCATATGATCTAGAGATGGCGCAAGCTATTCGTGAGCAGACCCGTGCTCGTTTTTACGTAAAGGCAAAAGTCGATTCTACGAATAAGTTTGTCGAATCAAATGAAAATAATAATGAATTAACAAAGACTATATCTTTTACTCCTGTTACTAGTGGCAAAATTATTGATGATTCTAAAGCTGATAATGATCCAGTATTATTGCGACGGTCTAACGGTGATTTGATAGTAGTTTATACTAGCGAACAAGCTGGAGCGAACATTGGTGCTGCTTATTCCAAAATATCTAAGGATAATGGCAAAACTTGGCAAGGTCCATATAAAATAGTTGATAGTTGGGGTAAGATAGATTTAATTGAAAATATTTCCAAACAATTAGTGGTGATAGCCACTGATTTAACGCCCGGTAGAATTGGCGGCGGTTCAGTAACTTTAGTTTCTATTGATGGAGTAACCTGGACCAACCAGCGCCCAGTAACAGTAACGTCCTTAAATGATGGTTATGGCTCCATTGAGCAGTCGAGTGATGGTAGTTATTATGTTACTTTTAATGTTTCAAGCGGAGTTTGGCAGTCTTATATAACAAAATCTACAGATTTAATTACCTGGGAAGCGGCTTGGCCAGTATCCGTTGATGGTGCACCAATTTATGGCTCATCAATAATGCAAGCGTCTGATGGGACATATTATTTAGTTGGTTATACTTCTGTATTAGCTGATGAATCAACTATAACTCCAGCATTGGTGGCTTTACGTTCAACCGATGTCAAAAATTGGGTGAAAGATAATTCGGTAAATATTTTAGCACACTCTACTATGGGACAGCATATGATCGAGATGCAAGGAATTCCCACATTATTTTATGCATTTGATCCGGCTTTTGGACAAGCCAGATTATATTATGCATCTAAAAAAAGCAGTTGGAATTCACCACAGGTGGCAGCACATGGCCCATTTCCTTTTGGTGTAAGTTCTGTGGTTATGTCCGATGGTAGCGTGGCAATAGCTTATATGAAAGAAGTTAATGGACAGCGGGATATTTTCTTCCAAAATATAGGAGGATTGATAGTTGGTGGTACACCTGATCTTGTTGTTAGCAGTATTTCATTAGAACCCTCAGTTCCGGTTGTGGGTCAGGAAGTTATTATTAAAGCTGTGGTTAAAAATATTGGTACAGTAGATGCATTCATTCTTAATTCCCAACCCTTATCAGGACCAACTGCCAACTTAAAAATTAGTGGTTTTGGATATAATTATGTTGAAGGAACAGGTGGAGCAATTGGCACAAACGATAATCCCCCCATTAAACCAGGAAGCACGGCAACATATATTTTTGGAAAGCATTCTACTATAAAATTATCCAATATTGGGCCTTATAGTATCAGTGTGACAGCTGATGGTGGCTCAAGTGACGCTGGTGGCATTGGTGTGATTGACGAATCAAATGAAGGAAATAATACTTTAGTTAAGACAATTATTGTGGATAATAAGAAAGTTGATTTAAAATCTATATCAGCGGAAGAGTCTGTGCAGCAAAGAATTCAACAATTAGAATATAAAGTTTCTGAACTGGAGCGACAATTAGTAGAAAACGAAAAGCAACTTGCTCAAAAAATTGATCAGCAATTAACCAACCGTGTAGCTGGAAAAATTCTTTTGCAGGTAGAAGGAAACGGTGAAGCTTGGTATGTAGATAAAGATACTCAGAAAAAGTTTTATCTAAAAGATGGCAATACTGCTTATACTGCCCTGCAAGCTTTTGGCTTGGGTATTTCTAATGAGAATCTAGCCAAAATTCCAGTATCTACTTCAGAACAAGTGGTAGCAAAAGACAGCGATGGCGATGGCTTGGATGATCAATTTGAAACAGCTATTGGTACTAATCCAATGAATAAGGACACAGATAATGATGGATATGATGATGGCATGGAAATATCTAGTGGTTATTCGCCATTGGGACCAGGTAAAACAACAGTTGATGCAAGTTTAGTTAAAAGATTAGAAGGAAAAATAATTTTGGCAGTTAATAAGCACGGCGAAGCGTTTTATATTAGTAACGGAATAGCGCATTACTTAAAAGATGGCGCCTCGGCTTATCAAATAATGCGTAATCAATCATTGGGTATTACTAATAACGATCTACGTAAAATTCAGGTGGGTGAATTTGAATAACACCTGATTAAAATTAAATATATGCATAAAAAACTTTTAATTATCCTAATATTTGGCGTTGTTTTGATTGGCGGTCTTTGGTTTGGTAATAATCCAGATTTTTGGTTTGCTTATAAAATAATTTTCCAACCAAACGCACGGGTGGCGGGGGTGCAATTAGTGGTGGATACATCTGCAATTTCTATAATTAATCCAGCTAATGGTGTTAATTTTTTAGTTGGCACTGTACCGGTTGTTATGGATATTACTAACACAACAAGCGTGAGAGAGTTTTTATGGAATTGGAATAATCAAAGCTATACCATATACAACAATTCTTTGGTGGCCATGTTTAATTTTGACAACATTACCGCCTTAGGCGAAAGTTTATCATCTACTACCGTAACCGATGCTTCTTTGTATGCTAACAAAGGAACTTGTACTAATTTAGGTACGGGGTGCCCTTGGGCAACTGGGAAATATGGCCAGGCGATGAATTTTACAGGCACAACAGGAAATATTTTAATTAACACTAGCTCTAGTCTTAATGCCTTGAGTAGACATACAGTAGAATTGTGGGTTAACTCTAGAAGCAATTCTCTTCTCTCTACTATATTTAATAAAATGGGAGAAGGTGAAGGATTTAGAATTACTAAGCTTTCTGATGGAAGAATTGCTTACGATCTCGCCAATGGGCGGGGGTTAGGAGCCACTCAACTTATTTCCAATCAAGCAATTCCTATAAATATCTGGACCCATATTGTAGTTGCCTATGATGGAACTGTACAACGTATGTATATTAATGGCGCTCTTCAATCTGGTTCTATTAACACCACAGCTTTTGTTTCCAATACCTTTAGTCCACTTGAGATCGGTTATGCTAGCTGTTGCGGAATTCTTAATGGATACAACGGGTTATTGGATGAAGTAAAAGTATGGAATAGGGCACTAAGCGTAGCTGAAATTCAACAAGCCTACGCCTCCGCCCTTAGAAAATATGATACTAATAAATGGAGTTTTGAAAGTATACAAACAAATCTTTCCAGTGGTACTTATACACTCTCAGCTTCTGTGACAGATACTTTGGGTAATACAAACTCATCTAGTATACAAACTATTACAGTAAATTCTTCACTGCCTGCTGATACTCAATCCCCCTCTACGCCAACAGGATTAACCATAACAACCATATCCTCATCTCAACTTAATCTTGCTTGGGCTGCTGCTACTGATAATGTTGGTGTGGCAGGATATCGTATTTACCGAGGCGGCAGTCAAATAGGAACTTCAAATACTGCCTCGTATTCCAACACTGGCCTTACTGCCGCTACCACCTATAGCTATACTGTGTCTGCTTATGATGCGGCTGGAAATATATCTTCTCAATCTGCCTCTGTTTCTGGAACGACGCAATCAGTTTTGTTATCGGGAGCGATAATCGTGGATCATGCTTCTGTTGATCGATTCAGCCAGATTCCTGCTTCAGTAATACAATCTGCTCGTAATTTAAGATCTCTGCTTAGGCACGCATCTGTTGGCGGAAATATTAATGATGGGTTAAATGATTTATATAATCAAAATACGATTTATAATAGGAATCAATGGTCATTCCAGAATAGGGGTAATGATGGCGGGGTTGCAAAAATTAACGATTTTATAAGCCAAGTTCAAATTCAAAGTGGAAATTATGATATTTTTGCAATGAAATTCTGTTTTATTGATATAGATGTGTCTACGCTTTATGCACAATATAGAGACGCGATGTTGCAATTAGAAAGGAATTATCCTAATAAAAAGTTTGTGTGGTGGACACAGCCCTTGAGAGATGGTGGTCCGCCAGCTCAGGTAATTCAGGCTTTTAACAATAACGTAAGAAGTTATGCGGCACAGAATAACAAGATACTTTATGATATAGCTGCTATTGAATCTCATCGCGCAGACGGAACTTTGTGTACTTCAAATGGTTATGAAGTGCCATGTACTGAATGGTCGCGTATTCCTGATGGTGTTAGTGATGGCAGTCACTTAGGAGTAGCTGGTCGTCAGAGAGCCGCAAAAGCACATTGGTATTTAATGGCTCGACTTACAGGGTGGAGCCCAGATTCGCTTTCTATCGACACCCAATCTCCTTCTACTCCCACGGGACTTACTGTAACTCCCATCTCCTCGTCTCAACTCAATCTCTCTTGGACTGCTTCTACTGATAGTGTAGGTGTAGTTGGGTACCGTATTTATCGAAGTGGCACTCAAATAGGAATTTCAAATACTACCTCGTATTCCAATACTGGCCTTACTGCCGTTACCACCTACAGTTATGCTGTTTCTGCTTACGATGCCGCAGGAAATATTTCTTCCCAATCCGCCGCCGTTTCTGGAACAACACGGGTGGTTGCAAGCGATATTATAGCCCCAGTTGTTTCTGTTATTGCTCCTGTAAGCGGATTTACGGCCTCTGGAACAATTACATTATCTGCTTCCGCTACTGATAACGTAGGTGTGGCAAGTGTTCAATTCCGCGTAGCTGGCTTAAATGTTGGTTCTGAAGATACTGTCTCGCCTTATTCTATTTCTTGGAATTCTGCTTCGATGGTTAATGGTTCTCATCTAATAACCGCTGTGGCACGGGATGCAGCAGGGAATTCTGCTGTTTCTCTTTCTGTTTCAATTATAGTTTCAAACACAATTGTCGCAGTAAATTTTAAAAACGTGAATCATACATATCCCCGTATCGGATTATTGCAATGGGGCGGAGGAAATGTGGATTGGTTTTGTCGGTATGATTTAGTGATGCTTCCAGAGGTAGAAACATATAAAGCACGGCAGATGCAGACGCGATGCCCGTCTACCTATATGATCGCAACGAATGACTGGACACAAGGAGGTATTTTTCAGCCTCCGGGCCACGCGGATGTATTACCTGATGTATGGTATCAAAAACAATCTACTGGTGTACGCGTGCCTACCGGGACTAGGGGAATGATGAATTTTACTAAGTACACGCCGAAATACACGGGTTATATTAGTAGTCCAGCGTTTGTCGATTTTGAAATGCCAACCAGTATTTATATTGATAATAAAACTTATACCGAGGCAATTTCCGATGCATTTTTGGATTATGTGGATTGGAGCGCATGGGATGGAATCAACAGTGATGGATCATGGCCATTCCCTTATAACAGTGGGGATATAGATCTGAATGGGAACGGTATCAACGATTGGCCCGAAAATGGTTGTGCAGTTCCATGCACAAGTGGTAGTACTGGTTTTGAGCAGGCGTATTTAGCGATTCAGAAAGAATGGATTATTGGCAACGAAGCGCTGGTTCAGTCCATTCGCGACAAAATGCAACAAAAATTGGGTGGGCAGAAAATAATCACATACTGGACGATTAGTAATTCTGATCCAGCGCATGGTTCATTAATGAATGCAAGTCTTGTAAATGGTGTAGGATGGGAAATGGCGTCCTATATGCCAGGGACCAATTGGAATAATTTTATTCGGAATAACGCTGCATTCAATACTTTAAGCAGGAGTCCGAAAATTAACTGGGTGAATAGTACAATTTTGGGAGATGAGGCAAACGCTCCTGTCGGAAATCCCAAGAATTATTTTAGATTTATGAGATATATGCTCACTCAGACACTACGAGGAGATAATTATTTCATGCAGGAAGACGGAGGGCGTTTTCTGGATCGTGTTGGATGGAACCCGTATAACGAACATTACTGGCAGAATTGGTATGACGAATTTGACACAAATCTCGGTTATCCCACAGGATCGGCACAGAGTCTTGGCAACGGTACATGGATCCGGTTCTTTGATAATGGTGTTTCAATAACGAACCCCACTACTGCCACACAGACCGTAACGGACACAAATCTTCGGACACTTGCCGGATACAGCGGGCCCTACTATCGGTTCAGAGGAAATCAGGATCCCACCTGGAATAATGGTCAATTATTTAGCTCGGTTACTTTGATTTCTAGTGCGGCCGCAGGAAGCGTTTCTCCGGTAGGTGACGGAATCTTGTTGTTCCGAACGCCCACAACTGTTGTTTCTGATGTGATTATTGATAATGCATATACAGGGACTTCTCCGGGATCTCCAACTGCCGTTATGACTGGATTTTCATGGGATGAAGCAGCTAGCGTCAACTATAAGCATCCATCTTATTATGTTGGTTGGAGAACAGACGGGGATTCCATAACCCATAAACAGCATTATGCTTCCGCGGGTAGTGGTTCAGCGACTGCAGTATTTCGTCCCACAATTAATGTACCGGGGCAATACCGTGTGTATGAATGGCACGGGTGGTATGGAGTCAATCAAACAAACATGGAAGCCACCAATGTTCCTGCCTCGATTGTGCATTCTGGAGGAACTGCCAATCTGGCTATTAATCAACGCGTAAACCCTGGTCAATGGAATTTGCTCGGAACATATTCTTTTAATAACACCCACGCTTCTGTAACAATTACAAACAATGCCAATGGCTATGTTTTGGCGGATGCATTTAAATTTGTATACGCTGGTTCAACTAATAGTTCTGATACCACCCCACCAACAATTTCTATCGCCAGTCCTGTAGCCAATCAATTTTTTACAACTAATTCAGCAGCTGTTTCAGGCACTGCGTTTGACAATACATCAGTTTCTTTAGTCCGAGTGCGTGTTAATGGAGGAACTTGGCAAACTGCTTCTGGAACAGCATCTTGGAACGTTACTCTGGCTCTATCTTCAGGTAGTAACATAATTGAAGCGCAAGCTATTGATGGTTCAACTCTTAATTCAGCCATACAGAGCGTAAACGTGATTTACAATGTGACATCATCACCAGTTGATACCACTCTACCAATCATATTTATTACAGCACCAACATCAAACCAAATATTTAGTACTTCAACTATTACAGTTTCTGGTACAGCCTCAGATAATATGGCAGTTTCATCTGTACGAGTTAGAGTGAATGGATCGGCCTGGCAAACTGCCACTGGCACAACCTCTTGGCATACTACTTTAACTTTATCTTCAGGTAGCAACATTATAGAACTGCAAGCTATTGATAGTTCTGAATTAATATCAACAATTATCAGCCGGACAGTTATATACCAAATACTCGATACTGTTTCGCCAGAAGTTTCTATTACTGAACCTTTGACTGATTCTATAATTTCTGGCTCAAATGTAACTATATCAGCAACCGCTACTGATAATGTAGGTGTGGTTGGCGTTCAGTTTCAACTTAATGGTACTAATTTAGGAACTGAATTAGCAGTTAATCCTTATACTATAAATTGGGATACAACTGGTGCTATTGATAAAACATATACATTAATAGCAGTAGCCAGAGATGCTGCAGGTAATCAAACGGTATCTTCCGCAATTAGTTTTATAGTAAAAAATATTATACCAGTACGCCCTTTATTAGAAGACGAAATTCTACCAATAATTATTATTTATTCACCTAAAACTGGCTCTATCGTGTCTAATATTATTACTCTGTTTGCTAAAGCGTTCGATAATGTTGGTGTAGCTGATGTTCAATTTAAATTAAATGGTGTTGATATTGGAAATAAAATTACTACTAGCCCGTATACTATCAAATGGGACACAACTCAAAGTACTAATGGTCAGTATCCTATTACTGCTGTAGCCAGTGATGCTGTTGGAAATAAAGCCACTTCTACATCTGTAATAGTGGTAGTTAATAATATACCAATCAAAACAACCGGCGGTGGAGGTGGAAGTATTACAGTTGATTCAAAGTCTAATATTTTTATTCCTGCGCCAGCTACTCAAAAAAATCCTACTTTTTTTGCTACTCCTGTTATTCCCGCAACATCAATAGCTGTTGTGGCGCAAGAAAAATTGGTTAGCAAGGCTATTGATACTAAACTCACCAATCGTCTTAAAGGGCGTATTTTGCTTCAAGTTGAAAATCATGGCTATGCTTGGTATTTAGATCCTAAAACTGGTAAACGTTTTTACTTAAAAGATGGTAATACCGCTTATACTGCCTTGCAAGCTTTTGGCTTGGGTATTTCCAATGAAAATTTAGCCAAAATTCCAGTATCCACCTCAGAGCAAGTTATAGCTAAAGACAGTGATAGTGACGATTTGGATGATCAATTTGAAACAGCTATTGGTACTGATCCAAATAATAAAGATACAGACGGCGATAGTTATGAAGACGGTATGGAAGTAGCCAGTGGTTATTCACCATTGGGCGCAGGCAAACCCGCGATTGATGCTAATTTGGTTAAGAGGTTAGAAGGAAGAATAATTTTGGCAGTTAATAAGCACGGCGAAGCGTTTTATATTAGCAATGGAATAGCGCATTACTTAAAAGATGGCGCTTCAGCTTATCAAATAATGCGCAACCAATCATTGGGCATTACTAATGACGATTTAAGAAAAATTCAGGTGGGTGAATTTGAATAACACCTGATTTAAAACAAAAAAACAAAACTGTTCCGACTAATTGGAGCAGTTTTGTTATAATTAGGACATAGGCGTTTAGCCTACTCTGCGTCATTGCGAGGATCCGCCAGTTGGCGGAGACGAAGCAATCTTAATAAAACACCAGTACCAACAAGAGATTGCCTCGCTGAAGCTCGCAATGACACTAAACGTGTAAATTCTAATAATACTAATATGTATGGATTTAATAAAAGAGAATTGGCGATTTTTAGAAAATTGACTTCTCCGGTCAAAATTCAGGATTATTTAGAAACAATTCCTATAAATTTTGAAAAAAAAGGTGAAACTTGTATGTCGCCACGGCTAGTGTTGAGGGAATATAAAGCTCATTGTATAGAAGGCGCTATGCTGGCAGCTGTGGCCTTGAGATTTTTAGGATATAAACCATTGGTTTTGGATTTAACAGTTTCTGTCCAAGATGATGATCACGTGATTACTGTTTTTAAACGAAATGGTTTATGGGGTGCAATTAGTAAAATTAATCATTATGGTTTAAGATATCGTGATCCGGTATTTAGAGATATACGGGAGTTAGTAATGTCTTATTTTAATGAATATTTTATTGAAGACGGTAGAAAAATCTTACGCAGTTATTCTTTGCCAGTTGATTTGTCACGTTTTGATAAGAGGGGCTGGATGACGAGTGAGAAAGATGTGTGGTATATTGTAGGGTATCTGGACCAAGTGAGACATTATCAGGTAGCGACTAAGACGGTTATTAAAAAATTACGATCGGCAGATAAATTAGAAATTAAGGCGAGTTCTTTAGTGCAGTGGCCGCCAAAAAAATAAATTATGAACCATACACTTAACACTAAAATTGCGCCGTTTAAAGTAAGAATGTTTTATTTCGCCTTAGCTTTGCTTTCAATTATTGCTTACCGCAGCATAATTGTTCTTAATAATTTTAGCGGATTTTGGGTGTCGTTTGCTTGGTATTTAGGCACCATTACTGTAACTATATATTATATTCACAGATATCAAATATCTAAAAAACGTTTAGCGATTATTAAACAATATAAATTAGATGAAAAGGTGGAGTTACTAAGCGCTTTGGGTGTTCATGATAAAGAGGCACTGCATTATTTATTAGAATCATTAGAATCTTCAACCGAAAGGTGGAATTATTTATTTACATTTTCTACAACAATTCTAGCTTTAATTGCTGGTATTATTATTGATATTATTAATCATTTAAATTAAATGGTTTGGTTATACACCTTAACTAGCGTTTTTATAATAAGTTTAGCTTCATTTGTTGGTTTGCTGACCCTGTCTTTACGTCTAGATCAGCTAAAAAAATTATTGTTTTTTTTAATTAGTTTTGCCGCAGGTGCTTTATTGGGTGATACTTTTTTGCATATATTTCCAGAGTTGATAGCAGAATCTGGTTTTACCATTAGCTTGGCTTTTTATTTATTATTTTCCATAATATTATTTTTTATTTTGGAAAGATTTATTCGCTGGCATCATTATCATCATGTAGAAGAAAAAGACCAGCACCCAGTTGGTTATTTAAATTTAGTTGGCGACGGTTTTCATAATTTTATTGACGGGATGATTATTGGCGCCTCTTATTTAGTAAGCATACCTTTGGGTTTAGCCACTACTTTGGCAGTGTTATTTCACGAATTACCTCAGGAAATTGGAGATTTTGCCATTTTGTTGCATAGCGGTTTTAGTAAAAGAAAGGCATTATTTTTTAATTTCCTTTCTGCTTTATTGGCGGTATTAGGGGCGGTATTGATATTATGGCTAGGGGCTGGTATAGGGGTGAAGATTACTTCACCGCTGTTAGCGTTAACTGCTGGTGGTTTCATTTATATTGCTACTGTGGATTTAATACCAGAGCTGCATAAAGAATCTAATTTAGGCAAATCTTTAATACAGCTTGTTGCCCTATTGTTTGGCATAGGATTAATGGCTTTGTTTTTATTAATCGGTGAGTAAAAGTTTCAAAAAAATTAAGATCTTGACAAAAAATGTATTTTTGCTATTATTAAAAATTAAAATAAAATTATAATAATTGTACTTTTCAATCAAAAAAATTAAAGTTCTCTTTAGAGAGAAAGGAGAGTATTTGTGTCAAAATCAGCATATTTTGAGTTGATAGAGCAGACAGGATCAGAGATGAGGGGACGGCACATATTACCGATCAATCGTGAAACTATCATGCATCCAATTACGATGGAGGCTATGGATGATGAAAAAAGGGTTAATCGGAAGAATCCTTGTATTGTTCTTTTGGAACCAGGGATGCACCTTACTCATTTGCGGGCTGGTACGTTGCTTGATTGGTTTGATGACAAGGCAGATGACATGTCCAGTAGCGGACCTAATGGTGGTTGTGTTTTTCCTGTAATTCCATTCTCAAAATGCCATGCGGCTTTTCCGCGGCATAAGGAGCAGTTAGCTGTTTTTTGTATGCTAGATGAAGATATGTTTTTTATTTCACCTAGCGGTCAAACAATCGTTATTAGAAACAGCGAACCATTGGGTTCTTTGTTCGATAATATTGTAGGTGACAGCGCTGTGTTGTCTTCGTCGGTTGTTAAGTTGGTTAATAGTGGTGATGTTTTGCTAAATTGTGTTGGTATGAATCATCGCTGTCATCCTAAGCATTCCAAAGAGGTTTTTCCTAGGAAAGTAGTTAAACAACGGTTGATTCGACAAGAAAGAATTCAATCTCTTAGACAAAAACTCCCCTAAATCGGAGGTAAAAATACCAAACCCGCTTTGAAGCCATCAACATTCCTGTTGGTGGCTCTTTTTTAATATTTTAGTTAAAGTATAAGCGTATATGACAAATTATTTCTGGGGTCTAATACTATTTATTTTATCTTGGGTTTTTCCTCAGCCAGTTGATTTTGGTAATGAAATTATTAATCGTCCGCCTGATGAGGTAAAGGCGGTTTATGTTACCTCATATTCCGCACGTTCAGAGCGTATGGATGAGTTAATTCAACTAATAGATGGTACAGAATTAAATGCTGTGGTAATAAATTTTAAAGAACCAAGTGACATATAAAATTGGTCAGGTTTGGGAGAGTTAATTTTAAAATTACAACAGAAAAATATTTGGACCATTGCTCGTATAGTAGTTTTTCAGGATGATGACTGGCCATTGCGAGACTCTGCCGTAGTTTTAAAATCGGCAGGGGGTGGATTATGGCGCGATGGCGGTGGAAGGCTATGGTTAGATCCAGCTGCTCGGGAGGTTTGGCAATACAATGCCGAAGTTTCTAAGCAAGCCTTGGCTTTAGGATTTGATGAAATTAATTTGGATTATATCCGTTTTCCTTCTGATGGTGTAGTTAGTAATATTAAATATCCGGTTTGGGATAGACAGCAAAGCAAAGAACAGATAATTGCCGAATTTGCCCATTGGATTGTAAATGATATAAAAAAATTTAAGCCCCACGCTATAGTGTCAGCGGATTTATTTGCATTTAGTTTTGTGCAGGATTGGGATTTAGATATTGGTCAGCGGCTTAGTTTGCTAGCGCAGGATTTTGATGTATTAGCGCCGATGGTTTATCCTTCGCATTATAGTTCAGGAAATTTTGGTTTTACTAATCCAGCCGAGCATCCTAAGGAAGTGGTAAAGGAAACTTTGAATAAAGGTAAAGAAATTTTAGGAGATAGCCAAGTAATTATTAGGCCCTGGCTTCAAGATTTTAATATGGGCGCGCAATATACAGCCCCAATGGTGCGGGCACAAATTCAAGCAATTCAAGAATCAGGTTATAATTCAGGATGGATGTTATGGAATCCAGCTAATAAATATACAACCCAAGTTTTATATGCAAATCCTTAACGAAGGAATCGAGCTGCTTTATACCAGGGAATGCCATAATTGGCAGCAGACGTTACAAAATCTAAAACAGGCACTGGAAATGGAAAAGGTTAAAGAACAGCCCAAAATAATTATCATGGATACCATGGAACAGGTTTATGCTTATAATTTTTTTGGGTCGCCCACCATTCACATTAATGGCCAGGACGTTGATCCCCGGGTGCGTCGCACTGGTAAGCGTGGTTTAGGTACAGATCGTC
Source organism: Patescibacteria group bacterium (assembly GCA_041648575.1). Taxonomy (GTDB): domain Bacteria; phylum Patescibacteriota; class Patescibacteriia; order Veblenbacterales; family UBA10138; genus JBAZOT01. The sequence continues at coordinate 80,548 of JBAZOT010000005.1, forward strand.
CTTATTTTTATCAAAGACGAAGTTGGGCTTTTCCTTCGGTAGAAATGATTAGAAAGGCCATTAAAGAGCTATATTATCTTTGAGGGTTAAAATTTTTTTTGACAAGTTTTAAAAGCAACGTTAATCTTAATATATAACAATATGACTTTAGAACAACTTTTTATCGAAGCCAAAGAAGCGGGCGCTTCTGATCTCCATTTAGTGGTTGGTAGACCGCCGATTATTCGTTTACATGGTGAATTGAAACCATTAAATTATCCGGAAATGACGCCTAAGAAAATCGAGGAGCTAGTAATGGTTTTATTAAATCCGGCGCAGAAAGATAAGTTTTTAAAACTGTTAGATTTGGATATTTCTTATCAAGTCAAGGATTTAACTCGTTTTAGGATAAATCTTCATTTTGAAAGGGGTAATATTGGTATGGTGGCTAGGGTAATTCCTTCGCAGATTCCCACCATGGAAGAAATTGAAATGCCGCCAGTGGTTTATGATGTAATACGTATGGATTATGGGTTGATTTTAGTTACTGGCCCCACTGGTTGTGGTAAATCTACTAGCTTGGCAGCAATGATTGATTTAATCAATCATGAGCGAACAGCTAACATTATAACTTTAGAAGATCCGATCGAATTTATTTTTAAATCAGAAAATAGCATTATTAAACAGCGCCAATTAGGCACGGATATGGTTTCTTTTACTGAAGGATTAAAGCATGCGCTACGGCAAGATCCCAATGTAATTATGGTTGGTGAAATGCGCGACCTTGATACTATTGCTACTACTTTAACTTTGGCTGAAACCGGACATTTGGTGTTAGCGACTTTACATACTCCAAACTCCTCACAAACTATTGATCGTATTATTGATGTTTTTCCCCCATACCAGCAAACACAGGTGCGACTGCAATTATCATATTCACTGAAAGCAGTTATTTCACAAAGATTATTACCAGAGGTAGCTGGAGATAAGCGCGTTGCCGCTAGAGAAATTTTAATTAATAATCCAGCAGTGGCCAATTTAATTCGAGAAAATAAAGTTGCCCAGATAAAAACAGTTATTCAAACTAGCGCTGAAGAGGGTATGGTTAGTATGGATCATTCAATTAAAAAGTTGCTTCAAGAAGGAAGAATTAGTAAAGAAGTAGCTTTGGCTCATATTTCCAGTCCTGATGTTTTAAGGTAAAATATTATCTCAAAATAGCATAGGATATTTTTTGTATACTATAGGCTTCTGTGAAGCTGCTTTAATGTAGGATTTTTGCGTGTGGCGTCATTGCGAGCGATCCATTTTGAGCGGAGAGCGTGGCAATCTTTTTGTTTCATAAAGATTACTTCGTCTGTAGTTTCTCACAATGACACAGACGAAGATTAAACATAAAAATTTTTAGGTGTGGTATACTTGAAAAAATATTCAGTTTATGATACTTTGGGGTGGCTTTGTTTACTTTGAAAATTAGAGGATAGCTGGTTCTTTTTTCATGCCCTGGTAGTCGTCCCGTTTATTTCGAGCGCGGAGCAGTCGGGCAGGTCAATTGGATAAAGCATATTACTCTTGCCCGACGTATGCCCTCGTGGTGAAACGGATATCATGGCTGGCTTCGGACCAGTCGTTGGGGGTTCGATTCCCTCCGAGGGCAATAAGGGTCGTTAGCTCAATTTGGTAGAGCAGCTGCCTCTTAAGCAGTTGGTTCTGGGTTCGAGTCCCGGACGACCCACCAGTTAATAAATCCTAATTCCTAAATCCTAAACTCTAAATAATACCCAAATCCAAAACCTTTAAAAATTTGAATTTTGATATTGGAATTTGTTTAGGATTTAGATATTAGTGCTTTTGATTTAAATTTGCGGGGTGTAGTATACCGGTAGTACACATGCTTTGGGAGCATGTAGACTGGGTTCAATTCCCAGCACCCCGACCATTAGACCTGTTAAAATATAGTTGTGTAGTTAAAAGTAGAGCCCTGTACAAATGCTTGGGCCTGGGTAGCTCAGCGGTAGAGCGAAGGACTGAAAATCCTTGCGTCGGCAGTTCAACTCTGCCCCCAGGCATTTGTACGGGGTAAACTCTAGGCCGAAAATTTAATCCAGTAGTTGCGCTAGCGGCGGATATTGTGGTCTCTTGCATTGGGAGTTTCCGTCCAAAGTGGATTTCCTGAAGGGATGACAATTTTTTCCCTCGGCACCAGGCGGGTATCGTATAACATTCATTCTAATGTGGTTTCTCCCGCACCAATACATAAGTCGTGCAGTGTGAGCGGGTATCGTATAATGGTAATACCTCAGCTTTCCAAGCTGATGCCGGGAGTTCGATTCTCCCTACCCGCTCACACTGCAGGATAAAGTTAGCGGGATCTCCCGTAGGGATGACAACCTGTTGACAGGGGTTCGACTCCCCTTACCCGCTCCAGTAACTTTTAGACCACTTGATGAAGGGGGGGAGTTGGTTTAGAGCGCTGGTAGTAGTTTGAAAAAAGTTGTAGACTAATTATATATGAAAATTCTGGAAAACCTTAAAGCGACATGGTTCTTTTCTATTTTGGTGACTTTTTTTATTATTGCTGTAATTAGTCTGTTTCAAATAGATGTCGGTTTCCCATTTGGTTATCTGTCAGTTAGTGTTTTTTACATAACACCTTATGGGTTAATTCTATTACCCGCTACTTTTTTAATAGCCCATGTCATAGTTTCTCTACTACGTTTTTTAAAAAATAAGTATTTTTCAAATAGTAAAAAATTATTTACAGCGATTACCATTGTATTTTTTGTAGCAGTCGCTGCGATTTCAAGCTTGTTCCAAGCGCCCCTGCTTCTGGCATATTTTATCCCCGTGCAGGGGATTTGTAGTTTTACCCCCCATAGTGATGGCCTTTGGGATGCAAAAAGCCCCTGTCTTAAAACGGTGGCTGTTGTTAAGCGTGATGAAAAAATATGTTCTTCTATAAAATTTACGAGCGTTGATTGTTATGAAGACCTGGCCGTAATAAAGAATGATATTACAATTTGTCTTTTACTAAGAGAAACAAGTGCCTCTAATTATATTGACCATTGTAGAGATAACTACCATAGGTTAAAAAAAGATAATATGACATCTAAACAAGATAGGCAGGTTGATGCAGAAAAAATGTGCACTGACCTTAATGGTATTTGGGTAACTAGTAATTCGACTGGCCCAGGAGCCATGTATGGCGTGGTGGGGCATTGTGAATGTGAAAAAAATGAGCTGTTTTGGGGTCAGAATGGATGTACAGTTATTGTAGGCCCCTGGAAAAGTCATTTCTTGGACATAATTAAAGTAGATAGGGCATGTGAGCCCACCCATTCATGTGTGACGAGTGAAGCCATTTTGTATGATGGAACATATATTTTTACTGATTCATCATCAAAGATAGTCGAAAAGGACAAATTAATAGAACTTAAAGAAATACTTATACTAAAAAGATTACTTGAACAAACCTATGCTAACCAGTTTGTGGTTAAGGTCTCGCCAGATAATTGCTACGATGCAAGTAGAATAGAGTATTCCTTTAGTTATTCTGGGAACCCATTGGCTTTAGATACGTGCCAATACATCATCGATTTTCAGTCACCTCTTTTTAGGCAAGTCGAAAAAATACGCCAGCAAGCAAGAGCTGTAATACCAGGTTTAAGTGCCGATTAGTTTTTAGATGTGGTTTGTTTAGTCCTAAACAATAGTGATGCCAGTGGTGGGGTATAAGTACTTTATTCATACTAGACATCCTCTAAAAACAGTTCTGGAATAAAGAATTTATTAGCATCGGTTATTTAATAGTTTCTGATGGTGTCCATAAGTCAGAGTCAGTATATTACTTAGAAAAAGTAGTTTTTTAGTTGCGGTTGATGGTACAATTTAGGCGTAGTTGCTTATGTCTAAAAAATCAACAAATTTTTATCAAGCCGTATATAAGTTGGTTAAAAAAATACCAGCTGGTAAAGTAGCCACTTATGGTCAAGCGGCATCTTTATTGGGTAAATCCAGAGCAGCGCGGTTAGTTAGTTGGGCGTTGGCTAACTGTTCAATTAATGTCCCTTGGCAAAGAGTAGTAAATCGCGATGATATGATTTCTATTGAAAATTTACATTTACCAAAGGAATTACAAGTTGAATTATTAAAACAAGAAAAGATAGAGATAACGCGTGAACGGCATAACTGATGGATTAATTTAAAAAAATATCTTTAGCAGCCATGACTTTAATTAATAAATTAACTTTGAATACAGGTATTCAGTTGGGCGGAAAATTAATTTCGTTAGTTTTTGGTTTGGGAGTAGTGGCATTAATGACTCGAGCTTTGGGGCAAGAAGGTTTTGGGCAATACACCACTATTATTGCGTTTTTGCAGTTGGCTGGAATTATGGTGGATTTGGGCTTAACAGTAACTTGCGGTAAAACTATTGCTCAAGGTGTTTATTCTGAAAGCAAGTTGTTGGGAAATATTTTGAGTTTCCGTACTATAACAGCGGTAATAGTTTTTAGTTTGGCGCCAGTAGTGGCTTGGTTTTTTCCTTACCCTTTGATTATCAAAATAGG